>DATLFP010000050.1:0-13285 GCA_035540955.1 Acidimicrobiales bacterium | reverse complement strand
CGACCTTCCTCGGCCCTGGCGATGATGTCGGGCAGGCCCTCAGCCCAGTCCTCGAGGGTCGGATCCGGGTGCTCCTCGAAGAAGGCATCGGTCGGGCCCTCCCCGTCCAGGTCGGCGCGCAGGTCGGCGCAGTACTCCTCGGTGGTTCGGGCTGACGCGGCGGCCTGGTCGTCGTCGTCGTCACCACAGGCGGCGACGCCGACGACGAGGGGCAAGGTGGCAATGATGATGAGTGAACGGTGCATGACCGCAGCGTCCGCCACGCCATGTCCCGGGCGGATCTGACCGGTGTCCCGACATGTCGGGAAGCCCACTCGCCGCCGCGCCGGGATCTCGGCGCACTCAGACCGGCTGTACCGGCCTGGATGCACCGAGAACTGACGCGTACACCGATCGGCCGTTCAGCGCGCCGGGAGGGATTCGAACCCCCAACCTTCTGATCCGTAGTCAGATGCTCTATCCGTTGAGCTACCGGCGCCGTCTGGTGCGCTGACCTGCGATTTCTCCCGCCGGCCAGTCCTGCTCGCCGCCCAGCGTACGACTCGATGGATCGAGCCCGTAGGGCCCGACGATTCTAGGGCAGCCCGTGCGCCGCCAACGAAGGCGCCCGGGGCGCCCGGGCGGGTCCGCATCCGGGAGCGCGCACGGCGCCGGCCTGGGACAATCAGGTCATGTCGGACACGGCCACCCTCCCGAGCGGGATCGTGACCTTCGTGCTCACCGACATCGAGGGCTCGACCCGGCTCCTGCGCCGGCTCGGCGAGCGGTACCCGGAGGTGCTCGAGCGCCACCTCGACCTGATGGCGGCGGCGTGGTCACAGCACGGCGGCCGGGAGGTCGACCGCGTCGGCGACTCGGCCATGGTGGTCTTCGCCGACGCCTCGTCGGCGCTCGAGGCGTGCGTCGACGCGCAGCACGCCCTCGCCGCGGAGCCGTGGCCGGCCGGCGGCGAGGTCCGGGTCCGGATGGGGGTCCACAGCGGCCTGGCCGCACCGCGGGACGGCCGCTATGTCGCGCTCGCCGTCCACCAGGCCGCCCGGGTGATGTCGGCCGCCCACGGCGGCCAGGTCCTCGTCTCGGCCGACGCCATCACCCAGCTCTCCGCCCGCGACCTCGCCATCGTGCCGCTCGGCCACTACCGCCTGCGCGACTTCGATGAACCGGTGCAGCTGTTCGAGCTCGCGGCGCGCAGCAGCAATCGACGGTTCCCCGGTGTGCGCGCGCTGCCGGCCGACGGCCACAACCTCGTGAGCCTGCCGACCTCCTTCGTGGGCCGAGAGGCCGAGGTCAACGAGATCGTCGCCACCGCCGCGCCCGGCAAGCTGTTGACGCTCACCGGCACCGGCGGCGTCGGCAAGACGCGCCTCGCGATCGAAGCCGGCCATCGCGCCGTACCGAGCTGGCCGGATGGCGTGTGGTTCGTCGACCTCACCACGCTCGAGGACCCGGGCCAGCTCGCGGCGGCGATCGGGGACGCCGTCGGCGCGCCGAACCGAGGCAGCGACCGGTGGGCCGACGTCCTCGACCATCTGCGGACCCAGACGACGCTGCTCATCCTCGACAACTGCGAGCACCTCGGCGGCCCCGTCGGCGACGCCGTCACCATGCTCCTCACCTCGTGCCGATCGACCGGCGTGCTCGCCACCAGCCGAGAGCCCCTGGGCATCGTGGGGGAGTTCGTCCGGCGCGTCGAGCCGCTCGCGGTGCCCGATCTGGCGGACGCCCCGTCCGCCGATCACGTCTCGCCATCGGTCGCCCTCTTCGTCGACCGCGCCCGGGCCGCCCGCGCCGGCTTCGAGAACGACGGGCCGACCGCGCCCGTGGTGGCCGAGATCTGCCGGCGCCTCGACGGGCTCCCGCTGGCCCTCGAGCTCGCCGCCGCCCGGCTCTCCGAGCTGTCGCCGGAGGACGTGCTCCGCGGCCTGCGCGACCGGTTCCGTCTCCTCCGGAGCCGGCAGACGGGAGTGCCCGATCGTCAGCGCACGATGGAGCACGTGCTCGAGTGGAGCGACCGGCTGCTCGACCCACCCGCTCAGCAGTGCCTTCGGCGACTTGGCGTCTTCGGGTCCAGCTTCTCCCTCGACGGCGCGACGGCGGCCGTCGCCGACGACGCCCTCGACGGCGACGACGTGCCCGATCTGGTGTGGTCGCTCGTCGACAAGTCGCTCGTCGTCGCCGACCTCACCGCCAACCACACGAGGTATCGCCTGCTCGAGTCCGTGCGCGACTTTGCGCTGCGGCGCCTCGAAGCCCACGACGAGGTCGGACCGACGGCGGCACGGCTGTCCGACTGGTACCTCGCCTGGATCGGACCCGCGTTGCGCCATCGGCAGGGATGGTTCAGCGACGTCGCCGTCGAGCTCGACAACCTCCGAGCCCTCGTGCCCCTCGTCGCCCCCGTCGACGAGCAGCAGGCACAGGTCCTCGCCGCGACCATCGGCCGCTACCTCGGCGTCTGGGGGTCGTCCCAAGCGAGCGTCGACGAGCTCCGGCACCACCTGGCTGCCCTGCCGGCCGCGACACCGGCCCGCATCGGCCTCCTCACCGTCCTCGCCGACGGCCTGCTCGCGCTGGGCGAGGTCGCCGCGGCCGAGCGGACGCTCGACGATGCCCGGGCCCTCTTCGCGCAGGTCGGCGAGCTTCCCAGCTGGGACGATGCCTGCCTGGCCCGGGCTCACGCCGAGCTCTGCACCCGATCGGGCAACGCCCCGGGAGCCATCGAGGTGGCTCGCGGAGCGCTCGCCCAGGACCTCAGCGCCGAGGGGCGAGGCCGGATGTGGTGCCAGCTCGGGATCGCGGCGGCGACGACCGGTGACCTCACCACGGCCGCCCGCGCCTTCGAGGAGGAGCTGTCGGTCTGGGCGACGCTCGGCGACGAGTACCGCGAGGCGACGGCGAGCGGCAACGTGGCGGAGATCGCCCTCCGCCGCGGAGACGTGGCCGTGGCGGCGACGCGCCAGCTTCGCTGCCTCGAGGTCGCCCTGGAGCTCGGCTCGGAGGTCAACGTCGCCTTCACGCTGATCCTCGCGGCGCGGATCCGAGCGCCCAAGGACCCCGAGACGGCCACGGTGATGCACGCGCTGGCGGAGGCGATCCTCGACCGCTGCGGGCTCACGCTCTACGAGGCCGACCGGCGCGCCAGCGACGAGATGCTCGACGCCGCCCGGCGCGACCTCGGCGACGCCGCCTTCGGGCGTGCCCGATCGGCGGGCGTCGCCCTCGATCTACCAGCCGGAGCGGCGCTCGCCGAGCGCGTGCTCCGCGACGCCGCCAACCGACAGCCCGATCCGGAGGACTGACACGTGCGCAAGCAATCCAAGAACGACCGACCGCGGGACTGGGCCGACCGCGTCGCGTTCTCGACCACCGAGGCTGGCTCGTTCGCGTACCGGCCCGGCGAGGTGATCGTCGGTGGGGGCGAGCAGGGCGTCGACGTGGCGAGGCGTCGCTTCCCCACGCTGGCCGATCCGACCTGGCTCGGGCCGCGGCGGCGCCGAGCCCCGAAGACGGTGGCGGCGCTGCGCGGTGACATCGATCCGCTCGAGGTCGTGCACGAGCTGCGCGCCGCCGGGATCGCCGCCCAGCCGAACCACGTGGTGTTCGCCCACCAGTGCGGGTGCTGCTGCGGGCCCCACCCCTCGACTCGATGGGGTGCCTGTATGAGCGGATCGCCCATGTACGGCTCCTCCATGTACGGGTCCCCCATGTACGGATCCCCCATGTACGGGTCCCCCATGTACGGGTCGCCCATGTACGGGTCGCCGTTCACGATGGCCGAGCTCCAGGCCACCGGACCGCGACGGAGCAGCGCCCGCCCCGCACCGCCGCCCACGCGAGCACCCCGCCCGGCACCGAAGCACGCGGCGTCGCCGCGCGTCGCCATCCTCGACACCGGCCTCGCCCACGCCGACCTGCGGCCCGCCGCCCTCGGTGGCCTCGCCTGCGATCCGGCCGACCACGAGGTGCCCGACGACGACGCCGACGGCTGGCTCGATCCCGCCGCCGGCCACGGCACCTTCATCGCCGGGGTCATCGAGCAGCTCGCGCCGGGCTGCACGTTCACGCTCCGCCGCGTCCTCAGCGGCCACGGCGACGGCGACGAGCTGGCGGCAGCAGCAGCCATCGACGCGCTGGCCGGCAAGGTCGACATCCTGAACCTGTCCTTCGGCGGGTTCGCCATGGACGGCATGCACGTGCTCGCCGCCGCCGTGCGGCGGGTCCAGCAGGCCGGCGCGGTCGTCGTGGCGTCGGCCGGGAACGAGGGCACGTGCCGCGCCGTCTACCCGGCCGCCTTCCCGGGCGTCGTCAGCGTGGGCGCGCTCGGCCCCCACGGACCGGCGCCGTTCACCAACCACGGGCCTTGGGTCAGGGCCTGCGCGCCGGGCGTCGACCTGGTCAGCAGCTTCTTCAGCGACTTCGACGGCGCATCACCCCCGACCGGCGGCGTCGATCCCGACCGGTTCGAGAGCTGGGCCGTCTGGAGCGGCACGTCCTTCGCCACCCCGGTCGTCGTGGCCGCCCTGGCCCGGGAGATGGCGTGCTACGGCCTCTCGGCGGCCGACGCCGTCGCCCGGGTCGTCGACGACCCCGGCCTCGTGCGGATCCCCGACCTCGGGACGGTCGTCAACCTCCGCTGACCGGACCGCTCGCCAGGGCAAGAGGTGCTCGATCGCGGGCGGCGACGTGCCGATGACCGAGCCGTGCAACCCATCGTCCGACGTCCCGATGACCCCGCTCCCCGCCCGGCGCCCGTGCGGGCCCGGCCGCCACGCCGCAGCCTCGTCGTCCGGCTGCTCGTCACCGCCCTCGCCGCCGCCCTGACCGTCGGCGCCTGGTGGTCGATCGACGCGTATCAGGGCCCGGAGACGGCGATCGGCGTGGTGCTCGGGGCCCCGATCCTGGTGCTCGCCTTCGGGCTCGTCGTCTGGGCGTGGCGACGGCACCCGTACTGACCTCGGCCATGCTGGAGCGATGCGCCGCCTGACCGCCCTCGCGCTGTTGCTGCTCATGGCCGCCGTCCCCGCGGCGCGGGCGCACGGCGACGTCGGCGTGCTCGAGCTCACCCTGGCCGAGGCGGGCGGCGGACAGACGGTCCGCTACGAGGTGCTCCTCACCTACGCCAACGACGGCGACCCGGCGTCCGGGGCGGAGGTGGTCGCCCGCGTCGACGGCGGCGAGAGCGTCACGATGGACGACGGGGGCGGCGGCCGCTACGCCGCCACCGTGACGTTCCCGGCGCCCGGCGAGCACACGGTCACGTTCACCTCGACCGAGCCGGCGGCCACCCTCGAGCACCGGGAGGTCGTCGCCGCTCCGACGACCACGACCGAGGCGCCGGCGACCGGCGGCACCTTCGACGACCAGCTCCTGCCCGAGCTCGAAGAGGAGGAGCCGGGGCCGTGGTGGCTCCTCGTCGTGATGGGCGCCTTCGCCGCCGCCATGATCGTGGTCGCCGTCGCCTACTTCCGCGGTCGCAAGCCGCCCGCCCGGTAGCAGGATCCCGCTCGATCGAGGCCGAATCCCGCCCAGGGAGACCACGGGGGGAGATGGCAGATGGTCGTGACCGACGAGCGCGCTGCGCTCCATCAGGCGGTGTCGAGGCTGGCACCCGAGATCAGCGAGCGAGCGCGGGAGACCGAGCGGCTGCGGGCCGTCCCCGCCGATCTCATGGACCGCATCAAGGCGGCCGGCCTCTGCCGGCTCGCGCTGCCGACCTCGCTCGGTGGGCACGAGCTCGACCCGCTCACCATCGTCGAGCTCATCGAGGACCTGTCGAAGGCCGACGGGTCGACGGGCTGGACGACCCTCATCGGCAACTCCACGGCGTTCACCGCCTGGCTCGACCCCGAGGTGGCGGCCCGCCTGATCGGGCCGGATCCGAACGTGTCCTCCACCAGCATGTTCGGCCCCCTCGGCACCGGGGTCGGCGACGGCGACACGCTGGTCGTCAACGGGCGCTGGCCCTTCAGCAGCGGCGCGCCGAACGCCGAGCTGATCCAGGTGGGCATCTTCGTCATGGACGGCCCCGCGCCGCGCCAGCGGCCCGACGGCGCGCCCGACTGGCGGTTCGTGTACGTGCGGCGCGAGGAGGTGGAGATCCAGGACACCTGGGACGCCGCCGGCCTGCGGGGTACGGGCAGCCACGACGTCGTCATCAGCGACCTGGCGGTTCCGGCGCGCCAGACGGCGATGCCGATCTTCGACACCGCACCCCACGCCGGGCCGTGGTGGCGCCTGCCGTTCTTCTGCATGGCCCGGACGTTCATGGTCGGGTTCCCGCTCGGCGTGGCCCGCCGCGCCCTCGACGAGCTCGAGGCCCTGGCACCGACCAAGCGCCGCGGCGTCGCGGCGACGACGGTGGCCGAGGACCGCGTCGCCCAGGTCGAGGTGGCGCGGGCCGAGGGCGGCCTGCAGGCGGCCCGCGCGTTCGTGTTCGACGCCCTCGACGAAGCGTGGAGCGCGGCCAGCGAGGGGAGCCCGGTCCCCGCGTCGATCGACGACCGGGTGAAGCTGGCGACCCAGCAGGCGATGCGAGCGGCGGTCGACGCCGTCGACACCGCCTACCGGCTCGGCGGCGCCGGCGCCGTGTACGACTCCCATCCCCTGCAGCGCTGCTTCCGCGACATCCACGCCGCCAACCAGCACATCATCTTCAGCGACGAGAACTGGGCGGAGTACGGGCGCAGCCGGATGGCGCCCGCCTGAACGGCGTCAACCGCCAGCCGGGCGGGTCGCCTTCCACTCGTCCCAGTAGGTGATCTCCTCCACGGGCCGACGCCGACCGGGCTTGAAGCCCTCGCCGGTGTAGCGGGCGACCGGCAGCAGCGCCACCTGGTGCACCGTCGACGGGATCCCGAGCAGCTCGGCGGCCTCGGCCTCGGCCGGCAGGTGCAGGGTGGTGAGGGTGGTGCCGTAGCCGCGGGTGTGCAGCGCCAGGTTCAAGTTCCACACCGCCGGGAAGATCCGCCCGTACCAGCTCGCCAGCGAGAAGGTGTCCTGGCCCTCGGGGCGGCCGAGGATGCAGGGGATGATGTGCACCGGCACCCGGTGCAGCACGGCGGCCAGGTGCTCGGCGGAGTCGAGGATGGCGTCCATGCCGGTGACACCCCGCTCGGCGATCGACTGCTTGTTGAACGCGAAGTACGGCCCCGCGGCGCGGTTGTACAGCTCGGCCAGCTTCGCCCGCTTGGCCTCGTCGGTCACGACCAGCCACCGCCAGTCCTGCACATTGCCCCCCGTCGGCGCCTGGCAGGCGATGCCGATGCACGCCTGGATCTCGGCGAGATCGACCGGCGCGTCGAGATCGAGGCGCTTGCGCACCGACCGGGTGGTGGTGAGCAGGCGGTCGGTCTGAGCCAGGTCGAACGAGGCGGTCATGCCCCCTTGCTACTCGCCGGAGGGGGGCACCCGCAGCACGACGACCGCGATGTCGTCGCGCGGCAATCCGTCCTGGAACGCGAGCACGGCGTCGAGGACCGCGGTGCAGATCTCCTCCGCCCGCCGACCGCCGCACCCGGCCAGCACGTCGCACAAGCCGCCGTGGTCGAACAGGTCGTCACCCCGCCGGGCCTCGACCACGCCGTCGGTGAAGAACACGATCGCCTCGCCCGGCTGGAGCACGAGCGTCGTGTCCTCGAGGTGGGGGTCGGGGACGATGCCGAGGATGGTGCCGGGTCGGCCGATCTCGCTCACCGCGCCGCCGAGCGTGACGAGCAGCGGCAGCCAGTGACCGCCGGCGCCGATCGTGACGCGAGTGCGGTCGGCATCGAGACGAACCCGGGCGTAGACGACCGTGCAGAACCGCTCGGCGCCCTGCCGGAGCAGCGCGTCGTTCAGGGCGCTGAGGACGGTGCGGGGTCGTCGTCCCCGAGCGGCGGTCGCCCGCACGGTGTAGCGGGCGAGCGCGGTGACCGTCGCCGCCTCCACGCCCTTGCCGCACACGTCACCGACCACGACGGCCCAGTCGCCGCGACCGTTCTCGAACACGTCGTAGAAGTCGCCACCCACCTCGTCGCCGGCGCCCGCCGGCCGGTAGGCGGCCGCCACCTCGAGGCCGGCGATGGCGGGCAGCGTCGGCGGGATGAGGCTGGCCTGCAGCGTCGAGGCGAGCTCGCGGGCTCGCACCTCGGCGTCGCGGGCGGCGTCGCGCGCCGCCAGCAGCTCCTGCTCGTAGCCCCGACGCTCGGTCGCGTCGAAGACGGCAGCGCGGATCACGACCGGGTTGCCCTCGTCATCCACCTTCATCGTCGCGTTCACCAGGACCGGCACCCGCTCGCCGCTCGGGGTCACCAGGTCGACGGCGATCTCGCGGACCTGGCCCTGCATGCGCAGCAGCGGTGCGAAGTGGGTCTCGTGGTAGATGCGCCCGCCCGGCGTGAGCAGCTGCTCGAACCGCTTCGAGCCCACGAGATCGGCGAGCGCGTAGCCCGACAGGCGGAGAAACGTGGCGTTGGCCTTGACGATCGTCCCGTCGGGCAGCGTGGAC
Source organism: Acidimicrobiales bacterium (assembly GCA_035540955.1). Classification (GTDB taxonomy): domain Bacteria; phylum Actinomycetota; class Acidimicrobiia; order Acidimicrobiales; family CADCSY01; genus DATLFP01. The sequence goes on along the minus strand of DATLFP010000050.1, from coordinate 4,800 downwards.
AGGTAGCCGCACGGCGCGTTCTCGTAGAGGTCGACGACGTCGTCGTCGAGCAGCGCATCGAGGAAGGCGTCGTCCATGTCGTGGTCGATCAGTGGCTCGCGCCCGCTGCTCACGGCGGTCAGAGGAAGGCCCGGATGGCCAGCGCGGTCTCCGCCGGTGCACTGAGGTTGGGGCAGTGCCCGATGGCGCGCAGCTTCACGAGCGTCGCCGTGGGGATCTCCCGAGCCACGAAGTCGCCGACGGCGTCGGGCGCGATGACGTCGTCGCTGCACTGCAGGACGAGCGCCGGCACCGGGACCTCCTTCAGCTCGGCGCGGTTGTCGGACAAGAAGGTGACGCGTGCGAAGTGAGCAGCGATCGCCGGATCGGTGCGGCAGAACGACGCGGTCAGCTCCTCGCCCAGATGGGGCTCGTCCGGGTTGCCCATGATCACGGGGGCCATCGCGCTCGACCAGCCGAGGTAGTTGCTCTCGAGCGACCGCAGCAGCTCATCGATGTCGTCGCGACCGAAGCCGCCGACGTAGTCGGCATCGTCGAGGTAGCGGGGCGACGGCCCCACCAGCACGAGCTTCGAGAACCGATCGGGCTCGCGGATGGCGGCGAGCACGCCGACCATCGCGCTCACCGAGTGGCCCACGAACACGACGCCCCGCAGGTCGAGGGCCTCGAGGATCTCGAGCACATCCGTGGCGTAGCCGTCGAGGCTGGAGTACCGCTCGGCTGAGAACGCCGAGGCGTCGGAGCCTCCCATCCCCACCACGTCGAAGAGGACGATGCGGTGGTCGGCCTCGAACGCGGGCGTGACGAACCGCCACATGTTCTGGTCGCACCCGAAGCCGTGGGCGAAGACCATCGCGGTCGCGTCAGGCGGACCAGCCACCCGCACGTTGTTCCGGCGGAGCACGTCGATCGGCCGACCCTACCCAGGGTCGCCATGCGCTAGGCAGGGCGCCATGCGCGTCGACGTGATGACCTCGCCCCTGCCCCTCAAGGACGCTGCCGACCTGGCCCAGGCCACCCAGCGGGCCGGCATCGCCGGACTGGTCGTGACCGAGACCAGCCGGAGCGCGTACCTCACCTGCGGCGCGGCGGCGGTGGCCGCCCCCGGCCTCGACCTGCTCACCGGCATCGCCGTGGCCTTCCCCCGCAGCCCCATGGTCACCGCCGCTGAGGCGTGGGAGCTCGCCGAGGCGAGCGAGGGACACTTCCGCCTCGGGCTCGGCACCCAGGTGCGGGCCCACGTCGAGCGCCGCTACGCCGCCGAGTTCAGCCCCCCCGGCCCCCGCCTCAAGGAGTACGTGCAGGCGGTGCGGGCCTGCTTCCGCGCCTTCGCCGGGGAGGAGAAGCTCGACTTCCAGGGCCGCTGGTGGTCGATGTCGCTGCTTCCGGCGCAGTGGGCGCCGGGAAAGATCGCGTTCCCGGCGCCCGCCATCGACGTCGCCGCCGTGAACCCGTGGATGCTGCGCATGGCCGGCGAGGTCGCCGACGGCGTGCACGTCCACCCGCTCAACTCGCCGACCTACCTGCGGGAGACGGCACTGCCGAACATCGCCGACGGCGCGGCGGCCGCCGGCCGGTCAGCGGAGGAGATCGACCTCATCGTGCCGTGCTTCACCGCCGTCGGCGACAGCGACGAGGAGAAGCACCGGTGGCGGGAGATGGCGCGCATGCAGATCGCGTTCTACGGCTCGACGCCCAACTACGCGTTCATCTTCGAGCAGCTCGGCCACGACGGGACCACCGAGAAGCTGCGGGAGCGGCAGAAGGCGGGCGACATCGGGGGCATGGCGCAGGTCATCGACGACGACCTCCTGTCGCACTTCGTGGTCGACAGCGACTGGGACGGCGCGGCGGCGGCGATCAGCGGCCGCTACCGGGGCATCGCCGCGCGCGTCGTCCTCTACTTCGGCGCCATGGACCGGGCCAACCTCGAGCGGTGGGGCGAGGTGGCGAAGGCGCTCGCTACGCCGTGATCGCGGTCTTCGGCGCCACCTGGACGTCCTCGGGGCCGAGGGTGCGGGTCCAGCACGCGAACTCGAGCAGGATGCCGTCGGGGTCGAAGAAGTACACCGATCGGATGAACACGCCGTCGTGCACCTCCTTCGAGACGCCCCACTCGCTGTCGTCGTGGTTGGCGACCTCGCTCGTCGCCACGCCGGCGGCCTGCAGCTTGGCGACGTACTCGTCGAACCGCTCGGGCGGCACGTCGAAGGCCACATGGTTCATCGACCCATGAGCGGTGGCGAGGTCGCCCTTGCCGGGGAGCACCGCCGCCGAGCTGATGCCGGGCTGGGCCTCGGGGGCGTCGGGGAACCAGAAGAACGCCACGCAGTCGCCGCCGCCGGCGTCGAAGAAGAAGTGCTGGCCCATCCCCATGGGGAGGTCGATGGTCTTGACCAAGGGCATGCCGAGGACGTTCGTGTAGAAGTCGACGGTGCGGGCCATGTCCTTGCACACGAGCGCCAGGTGGTTGATGCCCCGCAGCTCGAACTTCGGGTTCCGCTGCTCCATGCCCCAACGGTACGCCCGTCGGGCGCCGGCGTGCCCGGTCAGGCCCGGGCGCGGACCCATGCGGCCAGCAGGTCGGCGACCGCCCCCCGGTCGCCCTCGTGCTGGAAGTAGTGGTCGCCGGTCACCCACTCGAGCGTCTTGTCCTCGGCCCCCATGAGCTCGAACATCGCCCGCGCATCGCTCGGGAAGATCCCGGCGTCGCCCGTCGACTGCACGAGCAGCGACGGTTCGGTGATGCGCGGGAAGTGCGGTGCGGCCGAGCACCCGGACGTCTCGAGGCTCCACATCGACAGCCATGTGCGGCACGTGTTGACCCGGCCGAGGCCGAACGGGCTGTAGTTCGCGACCTTCGGGTCGCCGGCGTAGCACCCCCACCTGCGGTCGCTGGGGTCGAGGGCGAGGTCGGTGAAGCGCAGGTCGGCCCACACCCGCTCCACGAGGAACAGCCGGTCGAACATCCCGTGCTCGGGCAGCCGCGTGAGCTCGGCCTTGGCCCAGTCGGTGATCCGCTGGTTGCGGGCGTGCTGGGCGTCGCGGTACATCGCCGCGAACTCGGGCGAGTACGGCGGGCCGTTCTTCTCGTTGAACATGTCGAGGTGGTGGTCGACCGAGAGCGGGTCGAGCTCGTCGGTCACCGACGGGTCGAGCCACGCGGTGAACACCTCGGGCCGGCCAAGGTGGGCCTGCAGCGACACGTACAGGTCGGCCCGCAGGTCGCCTTCGGCCTGCGACTGGTACGCGCCCATGAGCGAACCGCCGCCAGAGTTGCCGAGGATGACGACGGTCTCCACGCCCTGGTCGCGCAGCCACCGCACGCCGGCGCCGATGTCGTCGAGGGCGCTGTCGAGCACGAAGTAGGCCTCGTTGCCGCGGTAGCGGGTGTTCCAGCCCAGGAAGCCGATACCACGCTCGGCCATGAGCTCGGCGAGGTAGTGCTCGCTGAAGTCGACGTTGTAGTGGGTGGCGATCATCGCCACCTTCGGCACCGCGTCGGTCGCCGTCCAGAACAGGCCCTGACACGGGAAGCTGCCGTGGCCGGCGCGCGCCGCGGTCGACTCGAGCGACACCCAGCTGCGCTGCATGGATGGGACCCTACGACGGCGCGCGCCTCTCCGTTTGGGCGGTGACCGTGCCGAGCAGCTCGGCGCGATCACCGCCCAAAGCGACCCCGCGCCCGGACCTCAGCGCAGTCCCACCGCCCGGCTGCAGTGGGGCCAGGGGCTCCAGCCCCGCGCCCGCCACAGTCGCCGGCCGATCTCGATCTGCTGCTCGCGCGATGCGTCGAAGGCGTGCTGGGCGAACTCGCCGCCGCCGTATGCGAGCCACGTGCTGTTCATGAACTGCAGCCCGCCCTCGTAGCTGCCGCGCGCACTCCAGTTCCCGCTCGACTCGCACTGCGCGAGCCGGTCGAAGTCGGCGTCGGGCGGGTCGCCGGCGGCGGCCTGGTACGTCGGCTCCGACGGCGCCTCGCCGGTGGCGATCCAGTAGCCGTCACGCTGGGGGCGGGCGGCGAGGTCGACGGCGATGGCCGAGGTCGTCAGGTCGGCGATGGCGGGCGCGTCGCCGAAGGCGTGCACGTTGCCGCTCTCGGCCACCAGCCAGTAGCCCATGCCCCGCGGCGCGGCAGCGATGGCGGTGATGCCGCCGCCGGTCGCGGCGCCGAGGAACCGGGCGTCGCCGAAGGAGAACACCCCACCGTCACCGGCCGCCATCCAGTAGCCGTTGCCGCTGGGGGTGGTGGCGATGCCGGTGACGGGGGCGACGAGCGGGGTGCCGCCCATCGACCCGAGGAAGCGGGCGTCGCCGAAGGAGAACACGCCGCCGTCGGAGGCGACCAGCCAGTAGCCGGCGCCCGACGGTGTGGGGCTGATGCCGACGATCGGGTGGTTGAGCGGCTTGCCCGCCATCGATCCGTGGAACTCGGCGTCGCCGAACGCCTCGACCGCGCCGGTGGCGTAGGCCACCCAGTAGCCGCGGCCGGCGCGGGTGGCGGTGATGTCGATGGCGCCCGACCGGCCGGGCGAGCCGAGGTCGGGGGCATCGCCGAAGGCCCGCACGGTGCCGGCCCAGTCGACGGTCCAGTAGCCGGTGCCGGTCGGCAGGGGGGTGATCCCGTTGACCGGGGTGCTCGGTGAGCCGTGGTCGGCGGCGTTGCCGAAGGCGTAGACCCGACCGGCGTCGGCCGCCGCCGGGGTGGCGTCGATGGCCAGCCCGAGGGCGGCCAGGGCGCTGAAGCCCGCGGCGGCGATGGAGCGCCGGACGCGGGCGCGCGCTGGGAGGGGTCTGGGG
>DATLFP010000049.1:0-3508 GCA_035540955.1 Acidimicrobiales bacterium | reverse complement strand
GGCTGGTCGGGCCGACGCTTCCGCGCACGTCCGGGGCGATGCCTTCCAGGATCAAGCGGTTCGCCTCGAGGAGATCTTCGAGCCGGCCGGTGTCCTTCCACCAGCCGTCGATGCGGTGGGCGCGTACGTCCAGGCCGCGGTCGATCAGCCACTGGATCGCATCGGTGATCTCGAGCTCGCCGCGGCCGGAGGGGGTGATCGCTCGCACCGCCTCGTGAATGGCCGCGTCGAAGACGTAGACGCCGACCAGCGCCCAGTCCGACGGCGGAACGGCGGGCTTTTCGACCAGTCGCACGATGCGCTCGCCGTCGAGCTCGGCAACGCCGAAGCGCTGCGGCTCGGGGACCTGCGCGAGCAGGATCTGCGCGTTGGGCCGCTGCGCGGCGAACTCGCCGCAGATTCCTTTCACACCGCCTTTGAGGATGTTGTCGCCCAGGTACATCACGAAGTCGTCGTCGCCGAGGAACTCATCCGCGATCAGAACGGTGTGCGCGAGGCCGAGCGGGGCCTCCTGCCGGATGTAGGCGACGCGCAGGCCCCAGTCGCTGCCGTCCCCGACGGCGGCTTCGATCTCGGCGGCCGTCTCGCCGACGACCAGGCCCACCTCGGTGATGCCGGCGGCCGCGAGCGACTCGAGCCCGTAGAACAAGATCGGCTTGTTCGCCACCGGCACCAGCTGCTTGGCGCTCGTGTGGGTCAGCGGCCGGAGGCGGCTGCCCACCCCGCCGGCGAGGATCAGGCCCTTCATCACCCGCTGCCTAGCAGTCCGGCTCGGCCGGCTCGGCCGGCTCGTCGGTGGTGGGCGGGTCGGTCGGGGGCGGCGCCGCCTCGGCGGGGCGGGGCTCGTCGAGCACGCCGGTGAAGTCCTCGCCCGTCACGAGCACCACGTCGACGCCCTGGAGCGCGGGGTCCTCGACGAGGTCGGCGCCCGCCTCCAGGTAGCGCTCGAGCAGCTGCGCCTTGCCGGCCTGCTCGGAGCCGTAGCGGATCGTGGTGCGGCCGGTCCGCGACGCGTCGCCGGGCGTCGAGGTCTGGAACCCGGCGCCCTGGAGCGCCTCGGTGGTGCGGGTCGCCTCACCGGTGCGGCCCGAGCCGTTGAGCACCCGCACCGTCACCTCACCGGGCGAGACCGGCCCGGCGGCCGGCGCCTCGACGCCGCGGAACACATCCATGATCCGCTCGACGGTGCCCTGCTCGGACTCGGGGATGACCACCACCGACGCCCGCTGGCCGCCGACGGTCCGGCCCGCGTTCACGACCGGCAGCTGGTACTGCGCCAGTGTGTCGGGGGTGAGCGACCGGAAGTGCTTGCCGAGGTTCACGATGTCGCGCGCCGAGAGCGAGTCGTCGACCGCCACGTTGTCGATCCCGACGTTGACGAGCCGGTTGAGTCGGGTGGGGTTGGTGAGCCCGCTCGACAGCGCCTTGCGCATGGCCCGCCGGATGAAGTCCTGCTGGCGGACGATGCGGCCGAGGTCGCCGCTCGGGTCCGACCGCCACCGACCGTCCTCCATGTACTCGAAGTGGCGGCTGCGCACGTACGCCAGCGACTGGTCGCCGTGGAACAGCACGCAGCCGGTGTCGGTGATGTTCAGCCCAGTGACCTTGTCGCGCACCGGGCCCGGGAGGTAGATCTCGACGCCGCCGACGGCGTCGACCAGGCCCTGGAAGCCCTTGAAGTCGACCTGCATGTAGTGGTGGATGGGCACGTTCCAGTTGAGCTTGATCGTCTCGACCAGCGCTTCGGGGCCGGCGGAGAACGCGGTGTTGATCCGCTGCTGGTGGCCGTCGGGGGCGATGGGGATCCACAGATCGCGGGGGAACGACACCATGGCCGCCCGCTGGGTGCGGGGGTCGATGCGGACGAGGATGATGGTGTCCGACTTCGGCGGGCCGGTCGAGCCCTGGCCGCCGAAGGACTGCGCGTCGTCGTCGCTGTCGACGAAGTCGCGCGTGTCGCTGCCCACGAGCAGGAAGTTCTGCGGCTCGCCGGGCGGCGCGTCGGGCGTCAGGACGTTCGCCGCGAAGCTGATCCGGGGCAGCTGGCCGAACTGGTAGTAGAAGTAGCCGATCCCCGTCGCCGCCGCCACGCAGGCGCTGATGAGGAGCAGGTTGAAGGCGATCAGCAGCCGCTGCGGCCAGGTCCGCCGGAGCCGTGGCGCGGCGGGTGCAGGGGCGGCAGGGGCGGCCACCGCCGAAATCTACCGGGGGCGCCCGCGGAACCAGTCCACGGTGCGGGCCATGCCCTCCTCGAAGCCGACCGTGGGCTCGAAGCCCATCTCGGTGCGGGCCCGGGTGACGTCGGCGCAGCTCTGGCGGATGTCGCCCGGTCGGGGCTCGGTGAAGCGGGGCGTGGCCTCGACGCCGAGCAGCGACGCGATCAGCTCGAGCGTGCCGAGGATCGTGTGCCGTTCGCCGCAGGCGATGTTGAACGCCTTGCCGGCGATGCGGTCGGCGTCGACGGTGGCGGCGAGCCGGTTGGCGGCCAGCACGTTGTCGATGTAGGTGAAGTCGCGGAACTGCGAACCGTCGCCGTGGATGACCGGCTGCTCCCCGGCCACGAGGGCGTTGATGAACAGCGGGATCACCGCGGCATACAGGCTGTCGGGCCGCTGACGGGGTCCGAACACGTTGAAGTAGCGGAGCGACACCGTCTCCATGCCGAACAGCTCGTGGAACACGCGCGTGTGGTGCTCGCCGGCGAGCTTCGTGACGGCGTAGGGGCTCCTCGGCACGAGCGGCGCCGTCTCCGGGGTCGGCAGCTGGTCGGCGCCCCCGTAGATCGACGACGACGACGCGAACACGAACCGCCGCACGCCGGCGTCGCGGGCGGCGACGAGCAGCCGCAGGGTGCCCCCGGAGTTGACCTCGTCGGTGCCGAGCGGGTCCTCGACGCTGCGGTAGACGGCGCGACTGGCGGCGTGGTGGTGCACGACCTCGACATCGCGCACGGCGGCGAGCACCGCGTCCTCGTCGGTGATCGAGCCCTTCACGAAGCGGGCGCCCCGGGGCACGTGCTCCTCGAAGCCGGTCGACAGGTCGTCGAGCACGACGACGTCGTGGCCGTCGGCGAGGTAGCCCTCGGCCAGGTTGCTCCCGATGAACCCGGCGCCGCCGGTGACGAGTACCCGCACGCCCCCTCCCTACTCGACCGGCAGCCCGAGCGCGCGAGCGATGACGAGGCGCTGGATCTCGCTCGTGCCCTCGCCGATCTCGAGGATCTTGGCGTCACGGTAGAAGCGGGCCACCGGGGTCTCGTCCATGAAGCCGTAGCCGCCGAAGATCTGGGTGGCGATGCGCGTCGCGGTGACGGCCGCCTCGGTGGAGTGCAGCTTGGCCATGGCCGCGGCCTGCTTGTAGGGCTTGCCGGTGTCGTGCAACCACGCGGCCTGGTAGGTGAGCAGGCGGGCCGTCTCCGCCATCACGGCCAAGTCGGCCACCTGGAAGGCCACGCCCTGGTTGGAGCCGATCGGCTTGCCGAACGCGTTGCGGTCTTGCGAGTACTGCA
>DATLFP010000048.1:0-25847 GCA_035540955.1 Acidimicrobiales bacterium | reverse complement strand
TGGCAGCCGCAGGCGCACGGTGCCGTCCTCGCCGGGGGCCAGCCCCTCGGGCCCCAGCACCCGCATCGTCACCGGGTGCTCGCCCGACCCGATGTGGGCGACGTACGCCCCTCGCCGGCTCACGTCGTGGTCGAGGGCGCCGAGCACGTGCAGCGACGCGTCGAGCACGGTGGTGTCGTGCCACTGGCCGGGCCGCACCAGGGCGTCGCCCCGGCGCACGGCGTCGTGGCCGATCCCGGTCACGTTGACCGCGACCCGCCGGCCGGGGCCGACCTCCTCGAGCCCGTCGCCGTGGCTCTGCAGGCCGCGGACCCGGACCCGGGCCCCGGCGAGCAGCAGCTCGTCACCGACCCGCAGGCGGCCGCCGGTCAGCGTGCCGGTGACCACCGTGCCGGCACCCCGGGCGGCGAAGGCGCGGTCGACCCAGAGCCGGGGCCGACCGCGATCCGCGGCCACCGGCGTCGCGGCGAGAAGGTCGTCGAGCGCGTCCCGCAGGTGGTCGACGCCGATCCCGGCGGGCGCGTCGACGGGGATGACCGGCGCCCCCTCGAGGAACGTCCCGCCCACGTGGGCCGCGAGGTCCGGCCGGCGGTCGGTGCCCGCCACCTTCGTGAGGGCGATCACCCCCCGCCGGATGCCCAGCAGCTCGACGATGCGCAGGTGCTCCTCCGACTGGGGCTTCCAGCCCTCGGTGGCGGCGACCACGAACAGGCAGGCGTCGACGGCGCCGACGCCGGCGAGCATGTTGGCCAGGAACCGCACGTGGCCGGGCACGTCCACGAACGACAGGCCCCGCCCGCTGGGCAGGACGGCGGCCGCGAAGCCGAGGTCGATGGTGAGGCCCCGCGCCTTCTCCTCGGCCCAGCGGTCGGGGTCGGTGCCGGTGAGCGCATGGACGAGGGTCGACTTGCCGTGGTCGACGTGCCCGGCGGTGCCCACGACGTGCCAGGTCGTCGTGCTCACCGCAGGTGGACCGCCAGGTGGGCGTCGTGGCGGGGGTCGACGGTCCGCAGGTCGCACACCGTCCGGCCCGCCTCGACCCGGGCGATGATCGGCGGGTCGGCCGCCCGCAGCCGGCTGAGGTGGTCGCCGTCGACCGCGACCCCGGCCGAGGGGATCTCGATGCCCGGCAGCGTGCCGCCGCCGGTGACCGACCCGCACTCGACCACCTCGCCGACGCCGAGCGCAGCGGCCCGCGCTCGAAGCCCGTCGATGGGCGCCGTGGCCATGCGCCAGAAGGGGATGGCCTCCCCGTCGCGGCGGAGGTAGGTGAGGGCGACGTCCTGGAGGGCGGCGAGGACGAGGGTGCCGGGCCGCAGGGCGCGGGCCAGCGGGTGCCGCCCGCAGGCGGCGACGAGGTCGGCCCGCCCGGCGATCACCCCGGCCTGCGGGCCCCCGAGGAGCTTGTCGCCGGAGAAGGTGACGAGGGCGGCGCCGTCGGCCAGGGTCTGGCGGGCTGCCGGCTCGCCGGCGAGCCACGCCGGCGGCCCCCCGGTCAGCCACGGGGTGGCGGCGTCCAGCAGACCCGACCCGAGGTCGACGACCAGCGGCGGACCGACGGCGGCGAGCGCAGCTGTGCCGACTGCCTCGGTGAACCCGGTGAGCCGGTAGTTCGACGGGTGGACCTTGAGCGTCAGGGCGAGGTCGCCGGCGCGCTCGTAGTCGGCGACGCGGGTCCGGTTGGTGGTGCCCACCTCGACGAGCTCGGCCCCGCTCGCCGCCAGGACGTCGGGGATGCGGAACCCGCCGCCGATCTCGACCAGCTCGCCCCGGCTCACGGCGACCCGGCGCCCGGCCGCTAGCGTCGCCAGCACCAGCAGGACGGCGGCGGCGCCGTTGTTCACCGCCATCGCCGCCTCGGCCCCGCACGCGCGCGCCAGGAGGGGGCCGACCCGATCGTGTCGCGAGCCCCGCTGGCCGGTGTCGAGGTCGAGCTCGAGGTTCGTGTAGGTCGCGTCGGTCCGGACGGCGAGCGGGGCCCGGCCCAGGTTCGTGTGGAGCAGCACGCCGGTCGCGTTGACGACCGGTCCGAGCAGGCGGCGAGCGGCGGCGGCGGCGCGCGCCGGCGCGCTCTCCGGTGCCCCGGCGGCGATGGCGTCGCGGGCGATGTCGACGAGCAACGGGTGGGGCAGACCCGTGTCCGCCAGCGAGCGAGCGAGCGTGTCGACGGACGGCGGGCGGCCCACGGAGACCATCATGGTGGGCGGTACGATCGGCTGCCCATGCGACGGCTGCTGCGCTCTCTCGCGGTGCTCGTCGCGACGACGCTCGTGGTGCCGGTCGCCGCCGGCGCGACGGTGATGGCCTCGCTCCTGTTCCTCCCGCTGCCGGCGACGATGCCCGAGCGACTGGAGTCGGTCACCTCCCAGATCAGCAGGGTCTACGACGTCGACGGCAACGAGATCGCGCAGTTCCGCCAGTTCGAGGTCTCCAAGCCGGTCGAGCGGGAGGACATCCCCGAGATCCTGAAGCAGGCGGTGATCTCCGCCGAGGACCGCCGCTTCTACCAGCACCCGGGCGTGGACGTGATCGGCACCGCCCGGGCCCTGTGGGCCGACGTGCGCGGGCGTTCGTTCGTCCAGGGCGGCTCCACCATCACCCAGCAGTACGTCAAGAACGCGTACGTCGGGAGCGACCGGTCGCTGTCCCGCAAGATCCGGGAGGCGGTCCTCGCGTCCCAGCTCGACCGCCAGGTCGAGAAGGACGAGATCCTCTTCCTCTACCTGTCGACGATCTACCTCGGCGAGGGAGCCCACGGCGTCGGGGCCGCGACGGAGACGTACTTCGGCAAGACCCTCGGCCGCGACGAGCTGACCATCTCCGAGGCCGCCCTGCTCGCCGGGCTCATCCCGGCGCCCAGCCGGTACGAGCCGCGCGGCAACGTCGAGCTCGCCGAGCAGAAGCGGCGCATCGTCCTGCAGGGCATGCACGAGCAGGGCTACATCGACGACCAGCAGTACCTCGAGGCCGTGCAGCAGGAGCTGTGGCTCGGAGCGTTCGGCCCGCCGCCGGAGGGGCAACCGGCGACCGTGATCCTGCCCCGGCGCCAGGAGCAGACCGCGTACCCGTACTTCGTCGACTACGTCCGCCGCTACGTGGAGTCGAAGTACGGCGAGGGGTCGGTGTACACGATGGGCCTGCAGATCTACACGACGCTCGACCAGCGCATGCAGCGGGCGGCCGAGGAGGAGGTGGCGAAGTCGCTCGAGGGCACCGGCATGCACCCGACCGATCCCGATGCCGGACCGTTGGAGATGTCGCTCGTCGCCATCGAGCCCGGCTCGGGCCGGGTGAAGGCGCTCGTCGGGGGCCGCGACTTCTACGCCGACGGCGGTCAGGTGAACCTGGCGCTGGGCCGGGCCGGCGGTGGGACCGGACGCCAGCCGGGCTCGTCGTTCAAGCCGTTCGTGCTGGCCGAGGCCATCGAGCAGGGGATCGAGCCGTCGAAGACGTACTCGGGCCGGAGCCCGTTCGAGGTCGAGGGCTACCGCGTCGAGAACTACGGCGGCGCGTCGTACGGGACGATGACCCTGGCCGAGGCCACGAAGCGTTCGGTCAACACCATCTACGTGCAGCTGATCCGCGACGTGGGCGTGGCGGCGACGATGGAGCTGGCCAAGCGGCTCGGGCTCAGCTCGCTGCCCGAGTTCGACCCGGCGAAGTACGGCCTGTCGGTGGCGCTCGGCGCCCTCGAGACGTCGCCCATCGAGCTGGCGTCGGCCTACGGCGTGTGGGCGGCGCGTGGCGAGCGGGCGGTGCCGACGCCGATCGTGAAGATCCTCGACGCCAGCGACGTGGTGCTCGAGGACAACACCGAGCCGAGCCGGGAGCGGATCGTCGAGGAGACGACGGCGGACACGATGAACGAGGTGCTGCGCGGCGTGTTCGAGCGGGGCGGGACCGCCGGCGGCAAGGGGCTCGAGGGCCGGGAGGCGGCCGGCAAGACCGGCACCACCCAGGACAACCGCGACGCCCTCTTCGTGGGCTACACCCCCAACCTCTCGACCGCGGTGTGGATCGGCTACCGGAACAAGCCGGTCCCCCTGACGAACATCGGCGGCGTCCGCAGCGTCACCGGCGGCACCATCCCGGCGTCGACCTGGCAGCGGTTCATGCGGCGCGCCCACGACGGTCTGCCGATCGTGGAGTTCAACGAGCCGGCACCCATCGCGGCCATCGCCGACGATGCCAAGCGGGAGGCTCGCGGCGGGTTCGACGTCGGCGAGCGCCGCTCGCCGCGGGTCACGCCCGAGGATGCCGACGAAGTGGATTCCCTGCCGCCGCCCGAGGTCGACCCGCCGCAGTCGACCACGACCACGACGGCCCCGGTCACCCCCCTGTTCCCCTGAACCATCAGGGGCACTGGAGGACGCGCTCGCAGGCGGAGCGGACGAGCGGCGCGAACCAGACCGAGTCGGGGGAGAAGCCGAGCGGGCTGTAGGTGCGCGAGGCGATGCCGACGACCTCGCCGCTCGAGTTGAGGAGCGGCGCGCCCTGGAACTGGGGGCCGATTGGAGCGTCGTGCTGGATGCCGTTGCCGCTGACGTCGCCCACGAGCCCCTGGCTGATCGCGCCGCCCCCGGCGCCGAGGCCCGACACCGCGAACACCCGCTCCCCGATGCCGATGACCGGGTTGCGGTCGGCCCACGCCAGGCGGGGGAGGTTGCCGCGGTCGATCGACAGCAGGGCCAGGTCGTGGGCGCCGTCGTCCTCCCAGGACACGAGCCGGGCCTCGACCTCGTCGTTGCCCTGCCGGACCCGGAGTGCCGGCCGGGGTTCGCGGGTCGACGCCTTCACCGTCGTGAGCGACGTGAGGAGGAAGGTCTGCTCGGCGTCGGAGAACACCACGAACGCGCTCCCGACCGACGGGCTGCCGTCCTCGGCCAGGGTGCTCACGAAGAACACCGACGGCGACGCCGCCTCGCGGAGCCGTTCGAGCGTCTGGCCGGTGGCGGCCAGCTGCTCCAACGGCTCGAGCTCGTCGCGCACCGCCTGGCGGGCCTCGTCCCGCTCGGCCTCGATGATCTCGATGGCGGTCTCGAGGCGCTCGGCGAAGGTCTCTGCGAAGCGGTCGGCCTTGCGCTCGCTCGTGTCCTTGCGGAACTCGTAGTAGGCGTAGAGCACGGCGCCGCTGAACGCGGCCCCGAGCGACGCGGCGAGGATCAGCGCGGTGATGCCCAGCACGGAACGGGGGAGCAGGCGTCCCGCCCACTGAGCTGCGCGGTCGCCCGGGGGGTCGGCCATGGGCGCACGGTAGCGTCGGTGCGTGGCCGTGCTCGCCCTGCTGTTCATCGTGGTCCCGCTGGTCGAGCTCTACGTGATCATCCAGGTGGGCCAGTCGATCGGTGCCCTCAACGTGATCGGGCTCCTGATCGTGATGAGCATCGCCGGTGGCTGGCTGATGAAGCAGCAGGGTCTCGGGGTGCTGCGCCGGGTCCAGGACCAGCTGCACGACGGGCAGGTGCCGGGCCGCGAGATCGTCGACGGGTTCCTGATCCTCTTCGGGGGCGCGCTGATGCTCACACCCGGGTTCCTCACCGACGTCCTCGGCATCGCGCTGCTCCTGCCCCCGTTCCGGGCGATCGTGCGGGCCGGGCTCGCCCGGCGGTTCCGGGTGATCGCGGTGAACCGCGGCGGCTTGGGGGACGTGATCGACCTGTGAGGCCCCGCCGGTGAGCGAGGTGCTCGTGCCGCGCGACGCGGCGACGGTGATGCTCGTGCGCGACGGCGCGGCGGGTATCGAGGTCTTCATGCTCCGCCGCAACCTGAACAGCGCGTTCGTGGGCGGCGCCTACGTGTTCCCGGGCGGCGCCGTCGACGACCACGACCGCCACGTCGATCTCGATGCGGTCTGCGCCGGCCGGTCCGACCGCAACGCCAGCGAGCTGCTCGGCATCGACCCGCCCCGGGGCGGCCTCGCCTTCTGGGTCGCGGCCATCCGCGAGGCCTTCGAGGAGGCAGGGGTGCTGCTCGCCTACGACCGCAGCGGTGGCATCTGCGACTGGAGCGATCCCGAGGTCGCCGCCCGCTTCGCGGAGCACCGCAAGGCGGTCGACGCCGGCGACCGGCGTCTCGTCGACGTCTGCGTGGAGGAGGGCCTGCAGCTGGCGGTCGACGCCATGCACTACTTCAGCCACTGGATCACGCCTGTCGGTCCGCCGCGGCGCTACGACACGCGGTTCTTCGTGGCTCGCGCCCCGGAGGGCCACACCTACCTGCACGACGATCGGGAGACGATCGCCAACACCTGGATCCGTCCCGTCGACGCACTGGCCGCCCACCGGCGGGGCGAGTTCGAGATCATCGTCCCGACGGTCCGCAACCTCGATGCCATCAGCCGCTTCGACACGACCGACGACCTCCTGGCCGCCGCGGCCAAGATCGAGACGGTCCCCGCCATCCTGCCGCGCGTGGTGCAGGACCTCGACGGCACCCGCATCCTCTTGCCGGGTGATCCCGGCTACGACCACGATGCCTGACCTCGTCCCCGGTGTCGCCCGCGCCATCAGCCCGCTCGTGCGGCGCATCCTCGCTCCCAATCCCGGGGTCTTCACGGGGCCCGGCACCAACACCTACCTCGTGGGCATCGACGAGGTCGTGGTGATCGACCCCGGGCCCGACCTCGGCGAGGACACCTCGCACCTCGACGCCATCGTCGGCTGCGGCAGCGACCGCATCCGTTGGGTGGTCTGCACCCACACGCACCCCGACCACTCGCCGGCCACGGCGGCCCTGAAGGAGCGCACTGGCGCCGAGGTCCTGGCGTTCTCGAGCACCGACAACCTCACGGTCGACCGTGCCGTCGGGGACGGGTTCGTGCTCGAGGGCACCGAGTTCCGCCTCCGCGCCCTGCACACGCCGGGCCACGCCTCGAACCACCTCTGCTTCCTGCTCGAGGCCGAGCAGCTGCTGTTCTCCGGCGACCACATCATGAACGGCTCGACGGTCGTGATCCGTCCGCCCGACGGCGACATGGCGGTCTACCTCGACCAGCTCGAGCGGCTGCGAACGCTCCGACTGCGGGCCATCGCTCCGGGCCACGGCGACGTCATCGACGAGCCGATCGCGAAGGTCGATGAGTACCTCACGCATCGGCGGGCTCGGGAGGCGAAGGTGCTCGACCGGCTTCGGCGCGCCGACACCGCCACCGTGGCCGACCTGGTGCCCTCGGTCTATGACGACGTGCCCGAGGAGCGGCACTGGATCGCGGCGTCGTCGCTCTGGGCGCACCTGCGCAAGCTGGCTGCGGACGGGCTGGTGACCTCGTCAGACGTCGACGCCGACGACTCCACCTGGTGCGCGGCGTAGGAAACCGGCGCCGCCGCGCCGAACATCTCCGTCTGGGGATGCAGGAATGGAACAGTCGGCGGGGCAGCCCCGCGTCATCGACCTCGACGAAGCCGCCGACCTCCTGGCGCTGAGCACGGAGGCAGTCGCCGGACTCGTGCGTGCTGGCTACCTGCCAGCCGCCGGACCCGGCGCGTCGACTGTCGCGATCGGCGATGTCAAGGCGCTGCAGGCCCGGATGGCCGATGCCCGAGCGCAGGACGACGTGGTGCTCGGCGATCCGGCGCTCGTCGATCCGCAAGCGCTCCTCGACGCGCTCGACGGCCGCAGCGAGGAGATGGCGAAGCGGGCCTTCGACATCTTCCAGACCGTGTTCCCCGAGACCACGAAGTGGAAGGACTCCGAGCGCCGGCGCTTCATCGACCAGGCCCGGCGACGGTTCGAGGCGATCCTCGCCGTCACGGCCCACGGTGAGGCGCTCGACCTCGCGGGCGAGCTGGAGCAGGTCGGTGCCGCCGCCGCCTGGTCGGGGTCGTCCCTCCCACAGCTCCTCGTCGTGCTCCGCATCTCGCGCGATCTGGTCGTGCAGACGGCGGTCGAGGTGGCCGAGGAGCGCGGTCGCCACTGGGGCCTCGCCCTCTCGCTGGTGCTCACGCGCGTGCTGCCCGCCATCGACCGGCTCACCGATGCCGTGGCGCAGGGCTACTGGGAGGCCATCGTCGGACGGGAGGAAGAGGCCCGCGCTCGCTACGAGAGCGTCGTCGAGCACGCCACCGACGGCGTCTACGAGCTCGATCTCGACGGCCGGATCCAGTACGCCAACTCGGCGCTCGCACTGATCCTCGGGCACCCGCTGCGGGCGCTCGACGGCGCGCTCATCCACGACGTGCTGCGTCCGACTGCGGGGGCGAGCATCGACCCCCTCCTCGCCGAGGGCGGAAGCCGGCGCGCCGACCTCGTGGTCGAACGCCCCGACGGCGTCCGCCGCGCCGTGACCGTGCTCAGCTTCCCGCGCGTCCAAGGCGAACGGGTCGTCGGCTTCCAGGGGATCGTGCGCGACGTCACGGCGGAGACCGAGATCGAGGCGCAGAAGAACGAGCTCCTCGCGCTGATCACCCACGATCTCCGCCAGCCCCTCACCGCCGTGCTCGGTCTCGGGGTGACGCTCGAGAGCTACGCGGCCGAGCTGCCGGTGGATCGGCTGGCCCGCATCGGCGCCTCGATCCGGCGGCACGCCGACCGCATGGCGAGGCTGGCCGACGATCTCGACGCCGCCAGCCGGATCGAGTCGCAGGCGCTGATGGTCAACCTCCGCCCGACCTCCGTGCGGCGGACGGTCGAGGCGGCATTGGGCACGATCGCCGATGCCGACGGCGTGAGCGTCCGGGTCGACGAGGCGCTCGTCGTCCATGCCGACCCGCGACGCCTCGAACAGGTCGTCGCCAACCTGGTCGAGAACGCGCTCACCCATGGAGCCGCGCCCGTGGTCGTTCGGGCGGAGCGCACCGGCGACGACGCCGTCGAGCTCACCGTGGCGGACGGGGGCAACGGCGTGGCGCCGGCGCTGGTGCCCACGCTGTTCACTCGGTTGCGAGCCCGTGGCGGTCACGACGGCACGCGGGGTGGCGGCCTCGGGCTCTCGGTCGTGCGCGGGTTGGTCGAAGCCATGGGCGGCCGCGTCTGGTACACGGCGCCCGCCGGCGGCGGCTCGTCGTTCCATCTCCACCTCTCCACCCCCCAGGTGTTCGCCGAACGTCAGGAGTCTCCATGACCGACCCCTCCCCCCTGCTCGTCGCCGAGGGGGTTCGCAAGACCTACCGGGGTGCCGTGGAGGTCGAGGTCCTGAAGGGCATCGATCTCACCGTGCAGCGCGGTGAGCTCGTCGCGGTCATGGGGCCGTCCGGCAACGGAAAGACGACGATGCTCAACTGCCTCTCGGGGCTCGACGAGATCGACGCCGGCTCGGTCCACATCGACGGCCAGGACATCCACGCCATGTCGGACGCCCGCCGCACCGAGCATCGAGCCAGCCGTATGGGCTTCGTGTTCCAGAGCTTCAACCTCATCCCCGTGTTCACCGCCGCGGAGAACGTCGAGCTGCCGCTGCTCGTCACCGGCGTGAAGGCCAAGGAGGCGAGGCGCCGGTCCGAGGCCATCCTCGAGGTGGTCGGGCTCGCCCACCGGCTGCGGAACCGCCCGCCGGAGCTGTCCGGCGGCGAGCAGCAGCGGGTGGCGATCGCCCGGGCGCTCGTCACCGAACCGGCGATCATCTGGGCCGACGAGCCGACCGGCAACCTCGACAGCGAGACGGCGGCCGCGGTGCTCGCCCTGCTCAAGGACGTCCACACCGCCGGCCAGACCATCGTGATGGTGACCCACGACGCCGGCATCGGCCGCGCCGGCACCCGGCTCGTCAAGGTCAGCGACGGACAGGTCACCTACGACGGCTCGACCGACGTGCTCGACCTGCGCGACGGGAAGCCGGCGAAGGCGGCGCGCCGCCGGCGCGCCGCCGTGACCGCGAAGTAGCGATGAGCGTCCTCGTCGTCCTCGTGGCGCTCTCGATGGGTCTCGTCGTCTTCGACGCCGTGCGGCGGCCGGGGCTGCGGCGCCTCGCCGCCCGCAACGTCTTGCGCCGACCCGGTGAGGCGGCGCTCGTCGTCGCCGGCTCGATGCTCGGCACCGCCATCATCTGCACCTCGTTCGTCGTCGGGGACACCTTCGGGGCCTCGATCAGGAACATCGCGCCGACCAAGCTCGGAGAGATCGACATCGTCCTCGAGGCGAGCGAGCCCGATCAGCTGCTCCCGGCCATCGCCGCCGCCGACCTCGAAACGCTCCCCGACGTCGACGGCACGCTCCCGCTGTACCGCCTGGGGGCGACGGTGGCGACCCCGGGCGATGAACCCGACCGCCGGGCCAAGCCGTTCACCACCCTCGTCGAGGTCGACTTCGACGACGCCCGGGCGTTCGGCCGCGATCCCGGCGCCACCGGCCTGGTCGGCGCCGGACCCACGCCGACCGGTGACGAGGTCGTGCTGGGCCGCGACCTGGCCCACAAGCTCGAGGTCGGCGTCGGCGACCGGGTCGAGGTCCACGCCTACGGCACGTCGCGCGCCCTCGTCGTGCGCGGCGTGGTCGAGCGACGAGGGATCGCCGGCTACGACCTTGCCGTGCAGTGGGGCGGGACGCGAGCGTTCACCGCCTTCGTCCCGCCCGGCACCATCGACGGCATGCGGGCCGAGGGACAGCTGCCGGCGGCCGCTCCGCCGCAGGCGGCGCTCGCCATCTCGGCCGAGGGCGGCGTCTTCCACGGTGGGCGGGGAGCGACGATCGGCCCGCGGCTCGGCGGTCTGCTCGAGGAGCGAGTCGCCGGGCTGGAGGGGATCAACGTCGCGTTCGTCAAGAACGACGTGATCGAGAACGCCGATCTGCAGGCGAGCTCGCTGCGCCAGCTGTTCGGCGGCATCGGGGGGTTCAGCGTCATCGCCGGCATCCTGCTGCTGGTCAACATCTTCGTGATGCTGGCCGAGGAGCGGAAGGCCGAGCTCGGCGTGCTGCGGGCGGTGGGCCTCAAGCGCAACCACCTGGTGCGGACCTTCGGCATCGAGGGCGCGATGTACGCGGTGGTCGCTGCGGTGGTCGGCAGCCTCCTCGGCGTCGTCATCGGTCGGCTGATCTCCGTCGTCGCCGCCAGCCTCATGGCCCGCGGCGACGGCGACTTCGCCATCAGCATGACCTTCACCGCCCAACCGTCGAGCGTGCTCACCGCGATGCTCGTCGGGCTCGTGATCTCGATGGTGACGATCTGGGGCACGAGCCTGCGCATCGGACGGCTCAACATCATCCGCGCCATCCGCGAGCAGGCCGACCCGCCCCGCGACCCCCGCTCCCGGCGGTCCCTCGTCTTCGGCGTGCTCGGCGTGGTGCTCGGGACGCTCATGCTGCAGTCGGGCGTGGCCGCCGGTTCGGCGCCTCCCACCTCGCTCGGCCCGGCCATCGCGCTGCTGTCGCTGATCCTGCTCTTGCGTCGGCGGCTGCCGGAGCGGGTGGCAGCCAGCGTCCCGGCCGCGCTCGTGGTCCTCTACGAGATGACCTGCTTCGCCATCTTCCCCGACGCGTACCGCAACCCCGAGATCGCCATGTTCGTCATCCAGGGCGTCACCACGTCGGCGGCGGCGGTCATCCTCGCCGCCACCAACGCCGACCTCATCGCCGGCGCCGCCGAGCGGGTCGCGGGCTCGGCGATGGCGGCGAGGCTCGGGGTTGCCTATCCGCTCGCTCGGCGCTTCCGCACCGGTCTGCTGCTGGGGATGTACACGCTGATCATCTTCACGCTCACGTTCATGGCGACCCTGTCGCACGTGTTCATGGAGCAGACGCCGCGCGTCGCCGACCAGATGCGGGGCGGCTTCGATCTCTTCGTCGATTCGACGTGGAGCAACCCGCCGACGGCGGAGCAGCTCCTCGCGCAGGACGGTGTCGCGTCGGTCGCCGGGCTCCGGCGCGCCGGCGTCCAGTTCGAGCGAGCCATCGACGACGAGCCCCGGTGGTGGGCCGCCTCGGGCTTCGACCTGCAGCTCCTTGCCGGCGGCGCGCCGTCGCTGCAGTCGACGTGGCGGGGCATCGAGCACGAGGAGGCGTGGGCCCTGACCGCAGCCGGCGCCTTCCCTGAGAGCGAGGCGTTCGCTCACGCCGACGGCACGCCGTTCCAGCCGATCCCGGCGATCATCCCCAGCTTCTTCCTTCAGGAGGGCGGGGGCCCGCCCGACGCCGCCCCGGAACCAGGGATGCTGGTCGACATCGTCGACCCCGTCAGCAAGGAGCGCCGCACGCTGCTCGCCGTGGGCATCGTCGCCGGGGACTGGGCCGGCAACGGCGTGTACCTCGCCGAGCCGTTCGTCCGCGAGTTCGTGTCCCCGACGGTGGTGGCGCGGTTCTTCGTGCGGGCCGAGGCGGGTCACGACCCCGACGAGGTCGCGGCCGCCCTCACCGCCGACCTGATCCCGCACGGCGCCGAAGCCCGGACCTTCCAGGAGATGGTGGCGCTCGGCACCAGCACCCAGGCCGGGTTCTTCCGACTCGTCCAGGGCTACCTCGGACTCGGGCTCCTCGTGGGGATCGCCGGGCTCGGCGTGG
Organism: Acidimicrobiales bacterium; assembly: GCA_035540955.1. GTDB lineage: Bacteria > Actinomycetota > Acidimicrobiia > Acidimicrobiales > CADCSY01 > DATLFP01. The sequence continues at coordinate 13,421 of DATLFP010000048.1, read as the reverse complement.
TGATGGTGCGTGCCGTGCGCGAGCGCCGCCGGGAGATCGGGATGCTGCGGGCCATGGGGTTCCAGTCGGCCGTGGTGAAGCGGGCGTTCCTGCTCGAGGCCACGTTCGTGGCGTCGCAGGGGATCGTCATCGGCGTGGCGCTCGGGTTGCTCACGGCGTGGTCGGTGATGTCGAACTCAGCGGCGTTCTCGACCGAGGCCATCGAGTTCTCGATCCCGTGGGTCACGGTGGGGTGGCTGCTCGTCGTGCCGCTGGTGGCGTCGCTCCTCGGCGTCCTCGGCCCCGCCACCAGCGCCTCACGCGTCCGCCCCGCCGTCGCCCTCCGCATCGCCGACTGACCGACGCTTCCAAGATCTCGGGCTGGTGGGGGCCCCACCAGGGCCTTCAACAGCCCGAGATCTCCAGCTTGGGGGTCAGTCGGGCTTGGGGCCGAGCGCGGCCTCGACGCTCTCGAGGAGGCGGGCGCTGCAGCCGGCCATGTCGACCGGGGGCACGGCGTCGTCGAGGAGCACCCGCACGATCCTCCGCAGGGCGTCGGCCGCCGGTCCGGTACCGAGGACGGCGGGGGTACCCGTGTCGCCGCCCGCGGCCACGCTCGCCTCGATGGGTACCGAGCCCAACAGCGGGGCGCCGATGTCGTCGGCGAGGGTCTGCCCGCCGCCCGTACCGAACAGGGGGTACTCCTCACCGTGGTCGCACGTGAACACGCTCATGTTCTCGATGACGCCGACCACGCGGAGGTAGGTCTTGCGCGCCAGGTCGGCGGCGCGGGCTGCGACCTTCTGGGCGGCGACCGCCGGCGTGGTGACGATGATCATCTCGGCGCGCGGCAGCAGCCGGGCCAGGCCCATCTGGATGTCGCCGGTACCCGGTGGCATGTCGATCAGCAGGTAGTCGAGCTCACCCCACTGCACGTCCTCGAGGAAGTGCTGCACCGCCCGCTGCAGGACCTGGCCGCGCCAGAGCAGCGCCGACTGCTCGTCGTCGACGAGGAACCCCATCGACACGACCTTCAGCACGCCGGCGCCGACGGCGGTGGTGTTGGGCACGATCTTCTTGTCCGTCGTCGCCCCGGCGAGCCGCCCGTCGAGGCCGAGCATGCGCGGGACCGAGAAGCCGCCGATGTCGGCGTCGAGCACCCCGACGGTGAACCCCTCGGCGGCGAGGCCGGCCGCCAGGTTGACGGTGATGGACGACTTGCCGACGCCCCCCTTGCCGGAGGCGATGGCGAGGACGTGGGCGGTGGCCGGGATGTCGGTGATGACGGCCCGCTCGGAGGCCGCCTTGCGGGCCACCGCCATGCACGCCGACTTCTCCTCGCTGGTCATCTCGGTCCACTCGAGCCGCACGCTCTCGACGCCCGGTGTCGTCCCGATGCGGGTCTCGACGTCGCGCTTGATCTGCGCCTTGAGCGGGCACCCGGCGGTCGTGAGGGCGATGGTGATGGTCACGTCGCTGCCGTCGACGGCCGCGTCGCGGACCATGCCGAGCGAGACGATGTCGCAGTTCAGCTCGGGATCGACGACGCCCCGGAGCAGCTGGCGGATGTCCTCGGCCGCCGGGGGTGTGAGCACGACCTCGATTCTACCGGGGCCGCCCTTGTAAACTCGGGCCGTGGCTGCACCGCGCCTGGACGTGCTCAAGGCGCTCGGCGACAACACGCGCTACGCCATCTACCTGGAGATCGCCCGCTCGGCGGTGCCGCTGTCCACGACGGCCGTCGCCGACGCCCTCGACCTGCACCCCAACACGGTGCGCCCCCACCTGGAGCGCATGCGCGAGGTCGGCCTCCTCCAGGTCGAGACCGAACGGCGGGGCGAGGTGGGCCGGCCCCAGCACCGCTACTCGCTGGCCCCCGACGCGCCCTCGCTCGGCTTCGAGCCGCCCGCCATGCCGCTCATGGCCCGGATGCTGCTCGGTGTGGCCGCGGCATCCGGCGCCGGCCGTGAGGAGGCCGTCGAGATCGGCCGCCAGTTCGGCCGGGCGGCGGCCGCCGCCGTCGAGGCGGCCGGTGTCGTCGCCGAGCTCGACGACCCCGAGGACCGCACCGCCGTGTGCATCGCCGCGCTCGTCGACGAGCTCGCTGCCGTGGGGTTCGATCCGGCGGTGGCCGACGACGGCGACGGTGTGGTCGTCGCCTTCACCCGCTGCCCGTTCGCCGACCTCGCCGAAGCCAATCCCGGGCTCGTGTGCAACCTCCACCGCGGCATCGTGGAGGGCTTCGTGACCGCGGTGGGCGGCGCCGGCGTGGCCCGCTTCGGCACCCTCCTCGACCGGGCTCCCTGTCAGGTCGCCCTCACACCTCGGTAGGATCGTCTCATGCTCACCGTCACCGACAACGCTGCGGCCAAGGTCAAGGACCTGCTCGAGGCCGAGGGCGACACGACCATGGCCCTCCGGGTCGCGGTGCGGCCCGGCGGGTGCTCGGGCTTCAGCTACGAGATGTTCTTCGACAGCGACCTCGCCGCCGACGACATCAAGACCGACATCCAGGGCGTGAGCGTGGTCGTCGATCCCGCCAGCGCCCCGCTCCTCGAGGGCGCCGTCCTCGACTTCAAGGACGGTCTCCAGGGCGCCGGGTTCGCCATCACCAACCCCAACGCGCAGCGAACCTGCGGCTGCGGCCAGTCCTTCAGCTAGTCCCCGGCATCGTCAGCACTACCCGCCGGCGAGGAGCCCGCCGAGGATGCCGGCCTGAGTCTCGGAGACGGCCGCCGTCCCGCCCATGATCAGCACCCGGCGCGGGCCGAGCAGGTTGAACACCTCCGTCGTCGTCGCCGGGATGGTCGAGGACGGCAGCAGCAGCAGCGGCTCGCCGAGCGCGCCGGCGACGAGCCCGTCAGGGAAGTTCATCCCGGTGGCGACGACCACCTCGGACACCGAGAACGCGTCGTCGAAGGGATCGACGAGCTGGGCCGCGGCGATCGCCGAGGTCTCGAAGCGGTCGGCGCCGGCGACGCGCACGATCTCGACGTACTGGATGTCATCGGCGGTCTCGATCGTCGTCGCGTCGGAGATCCCCTCGAGCACGGCTTCCGACACCGCCGCCGGCCCGCCGAGGAGAAGCACCGCCTGGTTCATGGCAACCCGGATCAGCTCGCTGGTGGTCGTCGCCAGCACGGTGTCGCGGGGGGTGAGGAGCAGCGGGGCGCCGAGAGCGGCGGCCAGTGCCGCACCACCGAGGGCGTCGGCGAACTGCTCACCCGAGGCGAGCACCGCGGCGACGCCGTCGACCCCTGTGGGGAAGGCGAACCTCGAGAGCTGTGCTGCCGTCTCGTAGCGGTTGGCGCCGGCGATCCGGGTGACGGTGCCGACCGTGAGGAGGTCGAGCTGGGAGACGACCACGTCGGACACCGCGCCCGCTCCGCCGACCACGACGATACGGGCCGGCGCCAGCTGCTGGAGCGCTCGGAGGGTCTCCGCCGGGAGTGAGGTGCGCTGCGTGAGGAGAACCGGTCCGCCGAGGCGGGCGGCGGCCGGCGCCGCGGCCAGCGCGTCGGGGAAGTTGGTGCCGACGACGACGAACGCGGCGGCCACGCCCGTGGAGAAGCGCTCGGTGGCCAGCGCGGCGGCGGTCGCGTAGCGGTCGGCACCGGCGATGCGGATGACGTCACCCGTTGCCGACCCCGCACCCCAACGGACGGTCACCGGATCGGATGTCGCCAGCACGTCGGTGTTCGCGGTGTCGACGATCCGTGCCGTATAGGTGATGGTCCTGGGGTCGTTCCATCCCATCGGGAACGAGACGCACTCGGAGACGGATCCGAAGCATGACACGACGGTGGCGCCGGTCCCGTCGACGATGACGATGCCGTAGGGCGACTCGATGACCTGGTTGGCGGTGGCGGTGAGGGTGACCTCGGCACCGAGCGCGAGCGTCGTCGCCGAGGCGGTGAGCGTCACCGAGTAGGGCGGGTCGGCGCCGGCGGCGCCGGGGAGCAGGCCGAGCACGAGCGCGGCGCCGATGAAGGCAGCCGCGAGAGGACGGGTCCGGGACGGATGCACGGCGGACTCCTTTCGTGGCTCTGGTTCGATCGAACACGCCGACGATGGAGGCCGCCAGGGCCGGAGGTCACGAGTCGCGCTGCCCGGGATCGCCGAGGCGACGGCGGACGACGACGCGCGAGGTCGGCGTCCGGCGCGCCAGCTCCTCGAAGCCGGTCCGGAAGAAGGGGCCGAGCACGCCGGTGAAGGCGTCGGCGGCGGTGACGGAGCGCGTCGCCGGGTCGTACGGGTAGCCCTCGATCGCCTCCGCACCGCCACGGTGGGCGTGCTCGACGGCGGCCTCGAGCAGCTGCGTGGCGATCCGCCGGCCGCGATGCTCGCGCCGGATCCAGAAACAGGTGATCGACCACACCGGCACGTCGTCGACGGGCTTGGTGTGGGGGCTGCGGTTCAGTCGCGGGTACGCGTCGCGGGGCGCCACCGCCACCCAGCCCACCGGTTCGCCGTCGTCGTACGCGAGGAGCCCCGGCACGTCACCTCGCTCGACCACGTCGGCGAGGTGCTGCCGGCGACCAGCGGAGCCGGCGGCCTCCCACTCCTTCGAACCCAGGCGCCACCACGTGCACCAGCAGCCCGAGTACGCGCCACTCGCGCCGAACAGCCGCTCGAGATCGTCCCAGCGGTCGGGAGTGACGGGCTCGATCGTGATCATCGCCGCGTGAAGTACAGCAGGAGCCCGGTCACGAGCGCCGCTCCGACGAAGAAGGGTGCCCGGAGCCCGAACGCCGATGCCAGGGTGCCGCCGAGCAGCGCGCCGGTCGGCATGGCCCCGTAGGCGATGACCCGGTAGCTCGCCATCACCCTTCCGAGCAGGTGGTCCGGCACCCGCGCCTGACGGTAGGACACGGCGACGACGTTCCAGACCTCGCCGGCGGCCCCGAACACCGCCAAGGCGACGGTGGCGACGGCAACGTGGCGGGCGGTGCCGGCGGCCAGGAGGGCGACGACGAACGATCCGATCGCCAGCCGCACGGCGCGGTCGCGACCGATCCGGGCGACGAGCGGCGCCGCCACCTGCGTCCCGACGAGCCCGCCGGCTGCCACCCCCGCGAGGACGAGGCCGAACGATGACTCGCTGGCGCCGAGCTCGTGGCGGACGAACAGCACTGCCACCGCCATCACGCCGGTGTGGGCGACGTTGATCACGGCGGCGCCGATGGCGAAGGCCCGGATCCCGGCGTCGGCCCACAGCCACGCCAGCCCCTCCCGCACGTCGCGACGCAGCGACGTCGTCGCCGGTGCCGGCGCCGGGCGGCGAAGGCGCGGGAGCACGAGCGCGCTGATCGCGAAGGTCACCGCATCGACGGTGAACGGCACGCTCGCGGCGAGCCCGAACAGCAGGGCGCCGAGGGGCGGCCCGACGAACCCGTTGCCGGCGATCTGGGCGCCGAACAGCCGCCCGTTCGCCCGCTCGAGCTCGTGCGCCGGCACGACCGCCGGCACCACCGACTGCGCGGCGGTGTCGAACAACGTCTCGGCGATGCCGAGGATGGCGACGGCGACGATCGCCATCGGGATCGACGAGTGCCCGGTCGCGACCAGAGCCGCGAAGCCGCCGGCGACGACCGCGCGCGCGAGATCGGCCCGCACCATCAGCCGAAGGCGGTCGACCCGGTCCACGACGGCGCCCGCCAGCAGGCCGAACACGAGCCATGGTGCGGTGGCGGCCGCGGTGACGGCCGACACCGTGAACGGCTCGTCGCTCAGCCGGTGGGCGAGCAGCGGCAGGGCGGCGAGCAGCATCCCGTCACCCACGTTCGACACCGTCGAGGCGATGAACAGCCGGCTGAACGGACGCACGCGGACAGGATCGGTGCGTCGCCCGTCCATCGCTTGGACATCGGTGCGCGATCTCAGGCGCGGAGCCGCGAAGGCACCGTGCCGAGGACGGCGCGGGCGCGGCGAGTCAGGTGACCGTGGTCGGCGAACCCGCAGGCGGCGGCCACCTCCGCGAGCGCCATCCCGTCGGCGGCGAGCTCGGCCGCGCGCGCGAGCCGCACGCGGTCGCGGTGCTCGCTGACGGTGGTGCCGGTGCAGGCGCGGAACACCCGGCTCAGGTGGTGCGGCGAGTAGCCGGCGACGTCGGCCAGCGATCGCAAGGTCCACCGCTCACCGGGTGCGGCGCCGATCGCCTCCCGCACCCGGTCGACAGCACGTCGGCGGTCGGCCGTGGGCGCGACCACGACGGTGACCGAGGAGAGCGACGCGAGGCCGACCAGCCAGTCCTCCTCGTCGATCGACCGCCGGGCGCTGGCGATGAGCCGGTCGATGGCGCGCGTGCGGGCGAGCGCCGGCGCCGACTCGATGCCGAGCTCGACCGCCAGACGCTCGGAGACGCAGGCGACCAGACCTCGATCGCCGGCCGTGACGTGCTCGATGCGCTGCGTCGAACCGGGGACGCCGGCATACGCCGCGCCGGCGTCGGCCACGACGTCGGCGTTGGCCGCACGGCGCCGGAAGACGCCGGACACCGGGAGCACGATCTCGAAGCCGGGCACCTCTTCCTCCTCGACCCGCCCGGCCGGGCACCCGCATCGCACGTCGAGGATCGTGAGATCGCCGGTCGACAAGAGCGCCGTCGCCGCGCCGATGACCACTCAGACCGGCCGCCGCACGACCGTGTCGCGCTGGCGCACCTTCACCTCCGTGAACCCCCGCTCGTCGTAGAGCGACCGGACGCCACGGAACTCCGGACCGGGATCGTCGCTGTTGGCGTTGAACGGGTAGGCCTCGACCCAGCTCGCGCCGCGCGCGGCAGCGTCGGCGACGACGCGGTCGAGCAGGCGCGTGGCGATGCCGTGGCCCCGGTAGGGCGGAGCGATGGTGAAGCAGCTGACGCCGACCGTCGCGTCGTCGTCGGCGTCGCCCCGCCGAAAGAGCGTGTAGTCGCACCGCTTGGAGGCGTTGACCCACCCTGCCGGGCGGCCATCGACGTACGCGAGGTACCCGAAGGTGGATCCGGCCCGGAGCCGGTCGATCATCTGCTGGCGCCGCGCCTGCCAGCCCCTCCACTCGGGGGGCGGCTCTCCGGGTGCGGCCTCGTGGGGCTCGAGGCAGTAGCAGCCCGACCACTCCGGCTTGCCGGCGAACACGTCGTGGTCGAAGAGCTGGAGCCAGTCCTCGATCCGGTCCTCGGTGACGGGATGGATCTCCACCGGCCCGATGGCCTCGAGCCGCTCGGTGCCACCGGTGGTCCGGGCCAGGCCCTCGCCGTAGTTGCGCACCGCGGCCGGTGGGAACGGCAGGTCGGCATGCGCCTCGGCGCAGTGCACCATCCAGGCGTCGCCGAACGCCTCGATGGACGCGCCTTCCGTCGTGACCCCGCACATCGGGCACTCGCGCGTGATCACGACAGCAGGGCTCGCAGCGCTTGATCGACCTCCACCGCGTCGTAGGTGTAGTCCAGCCGTGACACGATCGTCCCGCCGGGCCGGGCGAGGAAGAGCGAGGGCTCCCAGGTGAGACCGTAGGCCTGCACCGCCTCGGTCGTGGTGCGCGCGGTGTCGTCGGTGTACACCTCGGCGTGCACGATCGCGAGGTCGTCGCCCAGCTCATCGGCCCGCTCGACGAGCAGGTCGAGCACCGGACCGCAGATCGCCGTCTGGCAGAACATCGGCGTCGAGATGAGGAACGCCACGGGCTTGCCCGACTCGAGCGCGGCTTCGAGGGTCTGCGCGTGGAACGGGCACGGTGGCTCGCGCGTGCAGACGGGGTCGACGCCCCGGGGATCATCGACGGTCGGCGTGGCGAGCGGGACCAGGCTCGTCCCCGGCGCCGGCACCGCGGCCGTCTCGTTGGGCGGCACCGCCTGCAGCGACGTCGCCGCCGTCACCCCACCGGCGGTGATCTCGATGCGCCAGCTGCCCACCTCGTCGAGCGTCACGAAGAGCGGGAAGTACGCGGTCGGGATGCCGTCGTCGTGGCGCGCCGCCTCGACGGGATCGCCCAGCGGGCCGCCGTCCAGCCCGTACCGGTAGGTGATCGACGCCGGCGGCTCGTCGAGGAGCCCGCCTTCGGCGTCGGCCAAGGCCACCGGGAGGCGCACGTCGCCTCCCGCCGGCTGTTGCGGGGAGAAGACCCGGTAGATCGTCAGCCCGGCGAGGGTGGCGTCGGTCGTCGACGGTGGCCCCGACGAGTCGTCGTCGCCGCCACACGCGGCGAGCACCGCGGCGCTGGCGCCGCCGATCAGGAACCACCGCCTGCTGATGACCACGACGCTCGACCGTATCGTGACCGTCGATGGCACCCCTGGTCCGCTTCGAGCTCGACGGGCGCACGGTCGAGGTGCCCGACGACGGCGCCTCGCTCCTCGAAGCCCTCCGCGACCGGCTCGGCGAGCGCAGCCCGAAGGACGGCTGCAGCCCCCAGGGCCAGTGCGGGTGCTGCACGGTCTGGGTCGATGGTCAGCCGCGGGTCGCCTGCGTCACGCCACTGCGCCGGGTGGCCGGCCGGCGGGTGACCACCCTCACCGGACTGCCCGATCGGGGCGTGTGGGCCGACCGGCTCGTGGCCACCGGCGGGAGCCAGTGCGGGTTCTGCACCCCCGGCATCATCATGCGGCTCGCCGCCGGCGGAAGCCTGGCCGCCCACCTGTGCCGGTGCACCGGGTGGCAGACGATCACCGAGGAGCCGGTGGCGTGCACGCGTGACCTCGAGGCGGCGGCGCGGCGCGCTGCCATCGAGGGCGCCGCGCGGCAGCGGGTCGGCGTCGAGGTCCCGCTGGGGGCGGGCGGCTTCGCCGACGACAGCGCCCCGCTCGACGCGCTCGTGGCGGTGCCCGACGGCCGGGGCGGCTACGCCGTGGGCGAGACCCTCACCGAGGCCCGAGCCCGGGCCGGCAAGATCCAAGGACGGCGTACGACGCGGGAGCTGCACCACCCGATCGAGGTCCCGGCCGGCGAGTGGGTGAGGACGCTGCGCACCACGTGGGTGGAGCCCGCCTACCTCGAGACCGACGCGTCGTGGTGCGAGCCGGGGGGTGAGCCGGCCTCCCCGCTCGCCAACGGCGGGGCGTTCGGCGGCAAGGAGGGCTCGCCGGTGATGGCCGACGCCCGCCGGCTCGCCGACGAGCTGGGCCGCGCCGTCCGCGTGCTGTGGTCCCGCGAGGACGCCGTCCGCCTCGGACCGAAGCGCCCGCCGCTGGCGGCCGGCGTGCGCGCCGACGGCACCGGGGAGGTGGTGGTGGCCCGCACCGCGGGCATCGTCGAGGCGATCCGATCGGTGGCACCCGGCCTCGAGGTCACCGAGGTCGACGTGCCCGGCCCGCCCACCGCCCTCCTGCGGGCGCCGTGGGCCGAGGCCGCGATCCTCGCCGGATCACCGCTGCGGGCGGCGGCGGTGGTGAGCGAGGACCGCGTGCACGTGCGGGTCGAGTGCGGCGACCCCCTCGACGAGATCGTCCTGCGCTCCTATTGCATCGGCGCCACCCACATGGCCCTGGGCTGGGTGCGCAGCGAGGGGATCGCCGTCGATCCCGACGGCGAGGTGCACGACCTCACGATCCGGTCCTTCGGCATCATCCGCCCCGCCGAGATGCCCCACGTCGAGGTCGAGATCGTGGATGCCGACGGGCCACCCGTGAACGGGAGTGACCACGTGTTCGCAGCGGTCGCCGGCGCCGAGTGGGCCCGCCTCGGCCACCCGCCCTCGTGGCCCGTGCAAAGGTGATGGCATGACGACGCCTGTTGGTCCGTACACGCCGGTGGTGCGCGCCGGCGACTGGCTCGTGGTGTCCGGCCAGATCGGCCTGCGCGACGGGAAGCTCGTGAGCGGCGACACCGTCGACCAGCTGAAGCAGGCGATCGACAACCTCCGGGGCCTGCTGGCCCAGCACGGCGCCTCCCTCGAGCACGTCGTGAAGACCACGGTGTTCCTCCGGCACATGAGCGACTACCCGCGGATGAACGAGGCGTACATGGACGCGTTCGGCGATCACCGTCCCGCCCGCTCCGCCATCGGCATCGCCGAGCTGCCGCTCAACGCGCTCGTCGAGATCGAAGCCTGGGCCTACACGGGCTAGAAAGCACCCATGCTCGGAGCGATCCTGATCGTCGTCGCCCTCCTCGCCCTGCCCCCGCTCGTGCTCATGTCGGGGATGGTGGCGGCCGCCGTCCTCGGCGAGACCGGGACCCGCGAGGCCGAGTCGCGCTTCGAGGGCTCCGAGCTCCTCGAGCTCTCCCAGCGCTAGACCCCGGCGCGAGCGGTCGTGCGGGGTCGAGCTCAGCCGCCCCAGCGGGTCTCGCCGAAGCGGTAGCCGACGCTGCGGACCGTCGAGATCAGGTTGGCGTGCTCCTCGCCGAGCTTTGCCCGGAGTCGCCGGATGTGGACGTCCACGGTGCGGGCACCGCCGTAGTAGTCGTAGCCCCACACCCGGCTGAGCAGCGTCTCCCGGGTGAACACCTTGCCGGGATGGGCGGCGAGGAACTTGAGCAGCTCGTACTCCATGTAGGTGAGGTCGAGCGGGCGGCCGGCACACACGGCCTGGTACGTCTCGAGGTTCAGCGCCAGCGGGCCGTACTCGATGAGCTCGGGACGGGTTCCCCGTCCGGTGCGGAAGAACAGGTGCTTGAGGCGGGCGTCGAGCTCGGTCGACGGGGCGGGACCGATGAGGAAGTCGTCGAAGAGGTCCTCCCGCAGCTCGAGGTCGTTGAGCTGGTGGTTGGCGATGACCAGGAGGACCGGTTCGAGCGGGATGTCGCGCTTGCGCAGCGACCGGCACACGGTGAACGCCGCTTCGGCGTCGACGTCGGCGCACACGACGGCGCCCGCCCAACCGTCCTCGGGCTCCAGCCTGGACGCGGCCTCGGGCGAGGAGACGGCCTTCCACGGGTAGCCGCCCAGGTCGAGGCCCTGGGCGACCTCGCTGGGGACGGGATCGGGGAAGACGAGGAGCGGTTCCATCTAGAGGCTGGGCAGGTAGCGATCCAGCTCGAACTGGCTGACGTGAGTCTTGTACGAGGACCACTCCGCCCGCTTGTTGCGCAGGAACCACTCGAAGACGTGGGCGCCGAGCGTGTCGGCGACGAGCTCCGATCGCTCCATCGCGGCGAGGGCGTCGGAGAGCGAGCCGGGCAGCGACTCGATCCCCTCCGCCCGCAGCTCGTCCGGGGTGAGCTGGTAGAGGTTCGCCCGCGACTCCGGCGGGAGCTCGTAGCCCTCCTCGATACCGCTCAGGCCGGCGGCCAGCACGCAGGCGAACGTGAGGTACGGGTTGCACGCCGGATCCGGCGCCCGGTACTCGATGCGCGCCGACTCGGGTCGGTTGCGCTTCGACCGGGGGACGTTCACCACCGCGGAGCGGTTGTTGCGAGCCCACGCCACGTACACCGGCGCCTCGTAGCCGACCACCAGCCGCTTGTAGGAGTTGACCCACTGGTTGGTCACCGCCGTCATCTCCGGCGCGTGGCGGAGCACGCCGGCGATGAACCCCTTGGCCGCCTTGGACAGGCTGTGCTCGTCGCCCGGATCGTGGAACGCGTTGGTCTCGCCCTCGAAGAGCGAGAAGTGGGTGTGCATGCCCGACCCCTGCACGCCGGCGATCGGCTTCGGCATGAAGGTGGCGTACACGCCGTGCTGGCTGGCGACCTCCTTCACCATCAGGCGGACCGTCATCACCGTGTCGGCCATGGTGAGGGCATCGGTGTGGCGGAGGTCGATCTCGTGCTGGCTCGGAGCGTCCTCGTGCTGGCTGTACTCGACGGGGACGCCCATCTCCTCGAGGGTGAACACCGTCTCCTTGCGGAGCTCGGTCGGCAGGTCGTTGACCGAGAGGTCGAAGTACGAGCCGCGGTCGAGGACGGCGGGAGCGCCTGACGGGTCGCCGTCGGCGAAGTAGAAGTACTCGATCTCGGGCGCCGCGAAGAACGTGAAGCCGCGCTCTCGGGCGCGGTCGAGGGTGCGCCGCAGCACGTAGCGCGGGTCGCCCTCGAACGGGGTCCCGTCGAGGTTGAGGATGTCGCACACGACCCTCGCCACCTGGCCGGTGCCGTCCCGTCCGAGGGGCAGGATCTGGAAGGTCGTGGGATCGGGCTTGGCGAGCACGTCGCTCTCCTGGACCCGGCTGAACCCGTCGATCGCCGAGCCGTCGAAGGTCATGCCCTCCTCGAGGGCGTTCTCCAGCTCGGCGGGGGTGATCGAGAACGCCTTGGGCGTTCCGAGCACGTCGGTGAACCAGAGCTGGATGAAGCGGATCCCCCGCTCCTCCACGGTCCTCATCACGTAGTCCTGCTGGCGCTCCACGCTGCCCATGATGGTGCACGCCGGCGCCGCGGCCGAGGCCGGGGGCATCCAGTTCACATTCCGTTCACAGGCCGGAGACGATCGGGCAACACCTCGTGCCCTAGCGTTCCGCCAACAGCATCCGGCCAACCTGGAAGAGGGAGAGCATGCCCTACAAGGCGGAGTACATCTGGATCGACGGCACCGAGCCGACGCCCCTGATCCGCTCCAAGACGAAGGTCCTCGACGACGGCGCCGACCTCCCGATCTGGGGCTTCGACGGTTCGAGCACGAACCAGGCACCGGGCCAGGCTTCGGACTGCGTGCTGCAGCCGGTCTTCTCCTGCCCGGACCCGATCCGAGGCAACAAGGACGTCCTGGTCATGTGCGAGGTCCTCCTGCCCGACATGAGCCCGCACCCGACGAACACCCGGGCCCCGCTCCGGGCGGTCGCCGAGAAGTTCAAGGACAAGGAGCCCTGGTTCGGCATCGAGCAGGAGTACACGTTCTTCAAGGGCAGCCGCCCGCTCGGCTTCCCCGACGCCGGCGGGTACCCCGGCCCGCAGGGCCCGTACTACTGCGGCGTCGGCCAGGACGACGTCTACGGTCGGCCCATCGTCGAGGAGCACATGCAGGCGTGCATCGACGCCGGGCTGAGGATCTCCGGCATCAACGCCGAGGTCATGCCCGGCCAGTGGGAGTTCCAGATCGGACCGGGAAGCCCGCTCGAGGTGTCCGACCACCTGTGGATCGCCCGGTGGCTCCTGCACCGCATCGCGGAGGACCACGAGGTCTCTGTCACCCTCGACCCCAAGCCGGTCCGGGGCGACTGGAACGGCGCCGGGGCGCACACCAACTTCTCGACCAAGCTGATGCGCGAGTCCTACGACGCCGTGATCAACGCGTGCGAGGCGCTCGGCAAGGCCTGGGAGGAGCACATCCACAACTACGGCTTCGGGATCGAGCATCGCCTCACCGGCCTGCACGAGACCGCCCCGTGGAACGAGTTCTCCTACGGCGTGTCGAACCGGGGCGCGTCGGTCCGCATCCCGTGGCAGGTCGAGAAGGACGGCAAGGGCTACCTCGAAGATCGCCGGCCCAACGCCAACTGCGACCCGTACGTGGTCACCCGTCTCATCACCAACACCTGCTGCTCCGCCGAAGCCTGAGCAGCGCAACCTCCTGGGAGAGAGCCGGCC
>DATLFP010000047.1:0-14774 GCA_035540955.1 Acidimicrobiales bacterium | reverse complement strand
CCCCCCACACCCCCGTTCTGGGACCGATCGGGCCGGCGGGCCGTACCCGATCGGTCCCAGAACGCCGTGTTCCGCGCGGACGGTGACACAAAATGATCCGAATGGCGCGAGAGCCGCGACTCGAGCCACTCGTACCCTCGACCGATGGCTGCACTTCGGCGGACGCTCGTCGTCCTCATGGCGACGGTTGCCGTCGCCGGACTCCTCGGCGCGGATGTCGCCGCCGCGCACGACCCGGCGCCGACCTCGGGCGGTGCCGGGCTCGACACCAAGGTCGTCGGCGGGACCGAGGCGCCCGCCACGTGGACCTTCATCGCCGCGCTGGTCGCCCCGGACGTCGACGACTTCCAGGGTCAGTTCTGCGGCGGCTCCCTGATCGAGCCGTCGTGGGTGCTCACCGCGGCGCACTGCGTCGACTTCATCGTGAACCCGCCCGCCTTGCGGGTGCTCGTGGGCCGGCGCGACCTCTTCGGATCCGACGGCGATGACATCCGCGCTCGGTCGATCCACATCCATCCCGACTGGCGGGGCGGCATCGGCGGGCCCGACGTCGCGCTGATCCAGCTCGACCGGCCGTCGAGCCAGGCGCCGATCCCGATGATGTCGAGCGATGTCGAGCCGATCTGGAACGACACCGACTACTGGGGCGTCGTCGCCGGCTGGGGCCGGGTGACGCCGAGCGGCAACGCGTATCCGACCCGCCTCCAGCGGGCCGACCTCCCGATCTGGTCCGACACGATGTGCGGGTCCATCTTCGCCTCGTCGTACAGCGCGCCTCGGCACCTGTGCGCCGGTTCGACGGTCGCCAGCGCCTGCGTCGGCGACAGCGGCGGGCCGCTCCTCGCCACGAACCGCCGCGGCGAGGTCGTGCTCACCGGCGTCGTGAGCTTCGGGCCCGAGGTGTGCACGACGGCGCCGGGGGTGTTCAACCAGGTGTCGCACTTCCGTTCCTGGATCGGCTCGAAGACGGGTGTCTCCGCGCCGGCGGTCACCACGACCACGAGCACGACGCTGCCGCCGACGACGCCCACGACGACCCCCGGCTCGGTCCCGCCTCCGCCGTCAGGGTCGCCCGCCGGTGACAGCGGCGCCGGCTATTGGATGCTGCTCGGCGACGGAGGGGTCGTCACCTTCGGCAAGGCCGGCTACTTCGGCGGCTACCCGAACACGTGCTGGCACGTCGGCTTCGACTGCCCGATGGCCGTCGATCTCGAGCCGACGCCGACCGGCCGCGGCTACTGGACCGTGAGCGCCTACGGCGACATCGCCGCCTTCGGCGATGCCATCGACCTGCCCGACGGGATGCCCGGTGGCTTCGCCGCCGGCATCCGGTCGACACCGACCGGCAAGGGCGCATGGGTGTTCGGGTACGAGGGCTGTGTGCTCGCCCGCGGCGACGCGCGGGATCACGGATCGATGTGCGGGCAGCAGCTGGCGAGCGGCGTCATCGGGATGGCGCCGACACCGACGGGGCGCGGCTACTGGCTGCTCGGTGGCGACGGCGGCATCTTCTCCTTCGGCGACGCCGCCTTCCACGGCTCGACCGGTGCCATGAGGCTGAACCGGCCGATCGTGGCGATGGCGCCGACCCCGACCGGCCGCGGGTACTGGCTCGTGGCCTCCGACGGCGGCATCTTCGCCTTCGGTGACGCGAAGTTCCACGGCTCCACCGGGAACCTGGTGCTCAACCGGCCGATCATCGGCATGCTGCCCTCCGCCACGGGCGACGGCTATCACCTCGTGGCCTCCGACGGCGGCATCTTCACCTTCGGCAAGGCCGCGTTCCACGGCTCCCTCGGTGCCACCCCGCCGCCCTCCGGCGTGATCGACGCCGCCGTCATCCCGTAGATCGCGACGGCCGGCCCGCGTCCCCGGTGATCGGCAACCATGGTGGGATGAGCGGCGGCAAGGCGGAGCGGCTGGGGAGCCTGGTCGCCACCCTCCTCGCCTACTCCCAGCCCCGGGCGCTGCGGGAGATCGTCGTCACGGTGGAGGGCTACCCCCCGAACTACGAGGCGGCGCGGGTGCAGTTCGACCGTGACCTCCGGGACGAGGGGATCGACATCGAGATGTCCGGCCAGGGCGAGGACGCGAGGTACCGCATCGATCCGGCGTCGTACTACCTGCCCGACCTCGACCTCACCGACGACGAGGCGGTGGCGCTCAACCTGGCCGCCTCGCGTGTGCGCCTCGACGGCCACGACCCCGACGAGGCGCTGCTGAAGCTCGGCATGTTCGGCGCCGAGGGCCCGGCGCTCGTCGCCCTGCCGTCCGACCCCCGCCTCTCCCAGCTCTACGCCGCCCTCCGGCAGCGGGCGCTCGTCCGCTTCACCTACGGCGAGGTCGAGCGCGACGTCGAGCCGTGGGGCGTGCTGTGCCGCGACGGCTTCTGGTACGTGGCCGGCCTCGACCGCACCCGCGGCGACCGGCGCAACTTCCGCGTCGACCGCATCGAGGGCGACGTCCGGCTCGGCGAGCGCGACGCGTACGCCGTGCCCGACGACTTCGTGCTCTCCAAGGCGCTCCCCGTCGAGCCCTACGAGCTGGCGCCGAACGACCCGGTCGACGTCGACGTGTGGCTCGACGCGGTGATGGCGCCCCGCGCCGCCGGCGACGTGCTCGAGCGCAACGACGACGGCTCGGTGGTGGTGCGCCTGCGCGTCGCCAGCATGCCCGGGCTGCGCTCGTGGCTGTTCGGCATGCGCGACCACGCCCGCGTCGTCGCGCCGGCCACCGTGGTCGACGACGTGAAGGCGTGGCTGCGGTCGATCGTCGAGGCGGGCGCCTGATGCCGCCGATCCCCGCCACCGCCCAGGTCCGCCGCCTGCTGGTCATGATCCCGTGGCTCACCGCCCGCGGGAAGGTGCCGCTGGCCGACGTGGCCCGCGCCTTCGGCATCACCGAGCAGCAGGCCGAGGCCGACGTCAACCAGGCGTCGCTCATCGGCGTGCCGCCCTACACCGGCGGCTACTACGTCGACGTCTACCTCGACGACGACGGCACCGTCGAGGCCCACCCCGGCCCGTACCTCGTGCACCCGCCGCAGCTGTCGGCCCCGCAGGGCTTCGCGCTGCTCGCGAGCGCCCGGGCGCTGCTCGACGACTCCCAGCCCGACAGCCCGCTCGTGTCGGCGCTGGCCAAGCTCGAGCGGGTGCTGGGCGACGCCGATGTCGTCGACGTCGACCTGCAGCGGCCCGCCCACCTCGACGTGGTGCGCGACGCGGTGGAGTCGGGCACCCAGCTGCGCATCGAGTACTACGCCGCCTGGCGCGACGAGCTCACCGAGCGCACGATCGAGCCCCACGTCGTGTTCCAGCGCAACGGCCGGTGGTACGTGCGGGGGTGGTGCCACCGGGCCACGGATCTGCGCAGCTTCCGCGTCGACCGCATCCGGTCGCTCGAGCCCGCCGGCACCTTCGAGCCGGTGCGGGCCGACCCGCCCGCCGAGGTGTGGGAGCCGGGCGCCGACGCCCGGCGGGTCGTGCTCGACATCCCCGCCACCGAGCGCTGGGTGGTCGAGGCGTACCACCCCGAGGTCGACGACCGGGGGGACACGCTGCGGGTCACGATGCACGTCCTCGGCACCGCATGGCTCGAGCGGGTGCTGCTGAAGGTGGGGCCGGCGGCGACAGTGGTCGAGCCGGCAGGGCTGCGCAGCCTGGGCGCGGATGCCGCCCGCCGGCTGCTCGCTGCCTACGAGGCCTGATCAGCCGGCGAGCGACACGGCGGCGAGCACCAGGCCGCCGGTGGCGAGTGCAGAGACGAGGTTGGCGGCGTAGAGCTTGGGCAGCATCGAGCGCATCTCGCCCCTCAGCTCGCCCCGCAGCTCGGCCATCTCGCCGCGGAGCTCGGCTCGGAGCGCGTCGAGGTCGCACTTGGTGGCCAGCTCGGTCCAGCCCGTCGGCGGCACGCCGCGATGGTACGCCTGCGCTGTGACAGCCGACCTGCGACGCTGACGGTCATGACCCTCGCCGCGTTCTCCATCACGCCGCTCGGTGGCTCGGACTCGGTCAGCGCCCAGGTGGCGGCCGCCGTACGCATCGTCCGCGAGAGCGGCCTGCCCAACGAGACCAACGCCATGTTCACCAACGTCGAAGGCGACTGGGACGACGTGATGGCGCTCATCAAGCGCTGCGTCGACGAGGTCGCCACTGCCGCGCCTCGGGTGAGCGTCGTGATCAAGGTCGATCACCGCCCCGGCGTGTCCGACGCCCTCCACGCCAAGGTCTCCTCGGTCGAGCGCCACCTCGCCTGACCCGGCGCGGGTGCCAGCTGCTCAGCCGCTGATCGACACTGCGGCGAGCACGAGCCCGCCGGTAGCGAGGGCCGACACGAGGTTGGCGGCGTAGAGCTTGGGCAGCATCGACCGCATCTCGCCTCGCAGCTCGCTCATCTCACCCCGCAGTTCGCTCATCTCACCCCGCAGCTCTGCCATCTCCCCCTTGAGCTCGCCCCGCAGCTCGGCCATCTCACCCCGGAGCTCGGCTCGGAGCGCGTCGAGGTCGCGCTTGGTGGCCAGCTCGGTCCAGCCCGTCGGCGGCAGGTAGGTCATGAGCAGCTCCGCGCCCCGTGCGCCGATCCCGGCTTCGAGCAGGTCGAAGAGCTCGCGCCGGTCTTCGTCTTCGGTCGCCATCGTTCCTCCATCGTGTGTGCAGCACAACGGGGGAAGTGCACGTCACCAAGGATACGCCCGCGCCGTGACAGCCGACCTCGCCTGACCACGGAGCCCTCGCGCGCAGGCGACGTCGAGTTCGGCAGCAAGGGGGGATACTCGCTTCTTGGAGCACCCAGACGTGTAGAGCACGCTTGCTTGCTCCAAGAACCCCGGCACACCGACGTGCTGTGTGGTGACCCACCGGAACCAGCCGGTGTCTGCAGATCTGCGGCGGTCGGCGATCGGAGCGCCTTCTACCTGACGGGATCTCCTCGCTGCCGCCGTCTACGCGACGTCGAGGAGGGCGCCGGCGTCGAGCCACACCCGCTCGGCGAGGAGCCGGGCGAGGCCGGCGTCGCTGGCGACGTAGCGGACGAGGGCGCCGGCGCCCAGCTCGTGCAGGTGCTCGCGGTCCTCCTCCACCACGACGAGGCCGGCGTCGCGCGCCACCGGCTTGAGCGCGCACGACGTGCCCTCGGGCAGCAGCGTGCGGTAGAGGCAGCAGGCGTCGAGGTGGCCGTGGCGGTGCCAGGTGGCGCGGTAGGGGGCGTCGTGGCCCCGCAGCGGCGGGTGCTTGTGGGGGAGGGCGGGGTCGGCGGTGAGGCGCAGGCCGAGCTTCACCCGGCGGGCGGCGGCGCGGTCGGCGAGGAACGGCAGGTCGAACCCGGAGCCGTTCCAGGTGACGAGCACCCCGCGGGGCAACCGCCGCAGGTGGCGGTCGAGCGACCGCAGCAGCTGGCGCTCGGGGCCCCGGAAGGTGACGACGTCGTCCTCGGTCGACAGCGACGCGGCGACGACGGCTGCCACCGTGGGGTCGAGGCCGTCGACGGTGGTGTCGGTCTCGATGTCGAGCCCGTAGAGCAGCGGGAGGAGCGGCAGCTGCATGTCGACCCGCGGCATGCCACCGACCTTAGGAAGCGAGCGCGAGCGTGCGGTGCATGGCCGCCCGGCGCACGTCGGCCGAGAGCGACACCCGGTCGCGCGCCACCGTCATCACCGCCACCCCCCGGGCCCGCAGGGCCCAGGCGAGGCCGGCGAAGGCGTGGTCGCCGGCGGCGACCCGCACCGTGCGCCGGTAGGCCGAGAGCGCCGGACCCACCGCCGTGGGCCCGGCGTCGCTCCCGCCGACCAGGTTCTCGATGTCGATCACGTGCAGGGTCCTCCCCGCCGGATGGCAGCTGGTGCGAGGGCGAGTGCGGTGCGTCATGGCGGTCCCTTCCCGGGACGATGCGGCGGTGCCGGTGCACCGCTTCATGACCGACGCTCTCACGTGGGTGTAGCGAGAACCTCGACGTCGCACCGGATGCCGGTGGCGCGGGCCAACCGGGTGTCGGCGGTGACGAGGGGGACGCCGATGATCTCGGCGAGGGCCACGTACACCGCGTCGTAGGCGGTGAGGTTTCGCCGCAGTTCCCAGGCTCGGGGTAGCAGGGCGCGGTGCGGGACGCGACCGATGTCGAGGCGGGCCAGGTCGACCACGGCCGCGTGCGCTCGGGCTGCCGGGATGACGGCACGCGCCGCGAGCCCCCGCACTGCGTGCAGCACCTCGACGTCGAGCACATGGGGTGCGATGCGAACCTCGCCCGACAGCCGCTTCCGGGCGTGGTGACCGTCGGGCCCGTCGCCGGCGACGGCGGCGACGACGACCGAGGCGTCGACGACGATCACTCGGCGTCGCGGTGGGCGCGGATGATGTCGACGGCGTCCTGGAAGGTCATCGCCGAGCCGGTCCGGCCGTCGGCTCCGCGCTCGATGGCGTCGAACACCTCGTCGATCGGGAGGTGCTCGGTCTCCCGCCGCAGCACCTCGAGCACGTAGTCCTGCAGCGAGATGCCCCGCCGGCGCGCCCGCCGGGTCAGCTCGGCGTGGACCTCGGCGGGCACGTTCTTCACCTGCACGCTCGGCATCCGTCGACGGTAGCGCCAATCTGGCGCCAGCCCCCCGGACATCGGACTACCCGGGCTCACCGGTCGAGCCCGGGGCCCGCCGACAGGTCGGCCCGCTCGGCGGCCAGCGTGCCCGCCCGCCACCCGGCGGCGTTGGTGATCGACGAGGACACCGTCGTCGCCCTCGGGAAGGCCGCCCGCATCGCCGCGCTGACCCGCTCGTCGCGCCGCACGATGGCCGGCAGCAGCCCCGACCGCCCCGGCTCGGCGGCGACCGCCTCCTCGGTGGCGGTCGCCGTGGCCGCCAGCCGCTCGCCGATGCGGGCGGCGTAGGCGAGGAGGAACGACTGTCGGAACGACCGTGTGCGCGATCGACCGCGCGGGTCGCGCTGGGGCCCGGCGGCGGCCATCGCCGCGGTGGCCTGCACGAGCAGCGACGTGTGGAGCAGCTCGACGACCTCGAGGTCGGCGGCGAAGCCGAGCACGTGGGCGCACCCCAGGTCGCCGAGCACGACCGCCCGGCACCGGTTGGCCGTCGCCACCTGGGAGAGCAGCCGGGCCTTGGCGGTGGCGTAGGGGTCGTCGAGCCAGATGCGACGGCCGGTGACGTCGTCGACGCCGTCGGGGTCGAGCAGCACCCGGTCGATGCGGTGCCGGGCCATCAGCTCCTGGGCCTTGGCGCTGAGCGCCTCCGCCTCCTCGGGGAACGTGGTCGACTCGGCCTTGGCCAACAGCGCCCGGATCTTGGCCAGCATGGCGTCGTCGGCACCCGACGCACCCGCGCCCGCCGACGCCGGCGCCGCCGGCGCCACCGCCGGCAGGGGCGGGAGCGCGGCGAGCACGGCCAGCCATCGCACCCCGACTTCGGCGGTGCTCGCGCCGGCCGGCACCGTCAGCCGCCGGCGGCGGACCTCGGCGAGGTCGGCATCGGTCCACCCGTGGCGGCGCACGAGCGCGTCCTGCTGAGCGACGGCGTCGTCGAGGACGGCCCCGAACACCGGCGGCGCGGCGTCGACCGCCCGCAGCAGGTCGACGGCGATGACCAGCGACCCGCCGACCAGCTCGTCCACTGCCGCCCACACCAGCTCGGCGCAGACGGCGCGCTCGTCGGGCGGCGCCCCGAACGGCTCCCGCCGGCGGCCGCCGCCTACACCTCGCGTCGAGCGGCCCGCCCGCCGCCGCTGCTTCGCCGCCCGCCGCTGTCGGTTCTGCACGCCCATGTCCGAATCATGCCGACGGGGTGCGACAGTCACGCGGATGCGCGACGCCCGCCGGTGCCGTGTGCCAGCCTCGGGACGTGGCCCAGGAGAAGGTGCGGCTGAAGATCGGCAACCTGGCCAAGGCGGTGCTGGTCAGCGGGCAGGCGTACCAGGACCCCAAGGACGCCCTGAACGAGTTCGTCTCGAACGCCGCCGATGAGTACATCGAGGCGGGACGGCGGGGCGAGCGGATCCGGGTCGTCCTCCGCCGCAAGGGCCGCTACCCGATGATCGCCATCGACGACGTGGGCCGGGGCATGGACGTCGACCGCCTCCGGGCCATCGCCCGCAACCTGTTCGAGTCCTCGAAGGCGGGCGACGAGCGCACCCTCGGCGAGAAGGCGATCGGCATCCTCGCCTTCCAGCAGCTCGGCGGCCGGTGCGACATCGTGTCCCGCGCCGAGGGCGAGGACCGCACCTGCGTCCTCCGCCTCGAGCGGGGCAAGGCGACCGCCGCCCTCGAGCTGAACGAGCGGCGCCGGGCCCGCCAGCTGCCGGGCACCACCGTCTACCTCAGCGACCTCGACCCCGACGTGCTGCGGATGCTCACCCAGCGCAAGGTCGTCGACTACCTGCGCCGGCGCCGGTCGGCCGCCCTCGCCGCCGGCGACTACACGATCGAGGTGCAGGAGGGCCGGGGCGTCGAGCTCGTCACGCCTGAGCAGCCGGACGGCATCCGCCTCGACCTCCCCGCCCACCCGACGCTGTGGGGCCGGATCGAGTTCTCGCTCTACGTCGCCCCGCCCGACGGCCGGCGCCGGCGGGTTGCGGTGGTGGGCCGGGCCGGCACCACGATCATCGACGACCTCGCCGAGCTCGACGAGCTGGCCGGCGGCGTGTGGGAGAGCGACCAGGTCGCCGGCCAGGTGGTGTTCGGTTCGCTCCACCAGAGCGCCGGGCGCCGGGCCATCCTGCGCGACCCCGAGGCGTTCCCGGTGTTCCTCGACGCCGTGCGCTCGGTGGAGCCGGCGGTGCGCCAGGCAGTCGAGCGCGTCACCCGCGAGGTGGGCGCCGCCGCCGCCGACCGCATGGCCGACGCGGTGCGCCGCATCTTCGGCCGGGTGCTCAAGGAGCTGGCCGACCTCGACAACCCGATGCGCTCGCAGGTCGGTTCGCAGCCGGGCGAGGGCGGCCTGCTGGAGCCGGCGCATGGGGACGACGGCGCGCCGGCATCGAACGGGAGCGCCACCGGCCACGACGAGCGGGCGCCGACGATCCCGTCACTTCCGGCGCCGCGCGACCCGGTGTCACCGCCGACCGACGACGTCGCCTCGGCCAAGCCGGAGCGGCACCGCACGTCGACGTTGCCGTCGGTGGAGCCCGACCCCGATCCGGGCGAGGAGCGCAGCCGCTTCGACGCCGAGTCGCGCGTCGTCCTCTACAACGAGCGCCACGCCGACTACCTGCTCGTCAAGGACGACGAGGTGTCGCTGCTCGACTACCTCGCCACCCTCGTGGCCAAGGAGCTGGTCGTCTACAACAACCCGCGCGCGGCGGCGCCCGACCTCGCCGAGGAGATGGTGCGGATGCTCGTGCGGGTCCGCCGCCACCTGCCCCGGCGATCGCCGCCCCGACGGGCGCCGACCACCTCCTAGCAACGCCGGTGGTTTCCCCGCCCGCGTAGGGTTCGTCGCCGTGAACGAGCAGCACGCCATCTGCGGCAGCGACGAGTGGCGAGCAGTCGTGCGCGACTTCATCCTCCCGTGGGCGCTGCGCGACGTCGACCTCGGCGATGACGTGCTCGAGGTCGGGCCCGGCTACGGCGCCACCACCGACGTGCTCGGCACGTCGGTGCCCCGCCTCACCGCGGTCGAGATCGACGATGACCTGGCGGCCATGCTGACCGAGCGGTTCGCCGCCAACCCGGCAGTGGAGATCGTGCGGGGCGACGCCACCGCCCTGCCGTTTCCCGACGACCGCTTCTCCGGGGCGACGTCGTTCACGATGCTGCACCACGTGCCGTCGCTTGCGTTGCAGGACCGGCTGTTCGCCGAGGTGGCCCGGGTGCTGCGTCCCGGCGGCGTGCTCGTCGCCGGCGACAGCCTGGCCAGCGACGACCTGGAGGCGCTGCACGACGGCGACACCTACGTGCCCGTCGACCCGGCGTCGCTGCCGGCGCGGTTGGCGGCGTGCGGCTACGTCGACGTCGACGTCAAGGTGAACGACTTCGGTTGGGCGGCCGTGGCCCGGGCGCCGGGCTAGGGCAGGTCAGCTCGGCGCTGGCAGGCGGCTGGCGTGGTCGGTCATCAGGCGGTCGAACTGCTCCCACTCGAGCCGGTACCCGCGCTGGGCCTTGGCCGGGAACCAGTCGATCGAGCCCCGGCTGACCTTGAGCGTGCCGAGCAGCTCGTCGTCGGACCGCACGGCGATCTCGACGTCCTTGTTCCGCACCTCGAGGTCGGGGACGGTCATGGCGATGTCGTGCCGGGGCATGACCCGAGCGTAGGAACGCCCGCGATGACCACGCGCAGCACCACCCGGACAACCCGTCCCAAAACCCTCCTTGGCAGCGGAACCGCCCATCCGTACCGTCGTCGGGGTAGGGGACGGCGGACCGGGAAGCGGTGTGGGCGTCCGAGGACGACCACACCGAAGGACTGGGGTTCCTGGTGCAGGCAGGCGGACGGGTCCACGCGCCCGGCAACGGCATCAACGACGCTGCCGACCCGGGCGCGCTGGCCGTCCCCTCCCTGCTACACCCGCTCCGTACGGTCCGAGACGTGAGCGGCTTCGACGTCACCACCACCGCCTACGGCCGTCCCGCGGTCGAGCTCCTCGCCGGCCAGCTCACCGCGCTGAAGGCCGGCGACCCCCTCGCCCCCGTCACCGTGGTCGTCCCGAGCAACTACGCCGCGGTGTCGACCCGCCGGGCCCTCGCTGCCCGCCCCGGGGGCATCGCCGCGGTCGACTTCGTCACCCTCCACCGCCTGGCCGAGCGCCTCGGCGGACCCGTCCTCGCCGCCGCCGGCCGCCGGCCCACCACCGCCCCCGTCCTCGCACAGCGCGTGCGCACCGTCCTCGCCGACGACCCCGGCATCTTCGAACCCGTCGCCGGCCACCCCGCCACCGAGCGGGCCCTCGTCGCCGCCACCCGGGAGCTGAGCGCCGTCACCGACACCGCCCTCGACGCCCTCGCCGCGCAGTCTCCCCGGGCCGCCGACGTCGTGCGCATCGCCCGCACCGTCCGCGCCGCCCTCGAGGCCACCCACTTCGACCAGCACGACCTCCTCCTCGCCGCCACCGACGCCGTCGCCGCAGGCACCCACCCCGGCCCGGTCGTCGTGCACCTCCTCCAGGACCTCAGCCCCGCCGGCGCCGCCTTCCTCCAGGCACTGGCGACGGCCACCGACAGCGCCGTGCACGTCAACGTCGGCCTCACCGGGGAGGCCGCCGCCGACCGCCCCGTGCTCGAGGCCCACGCCCGGGCCCTGATCGCCGCCGACCCCGCGAGCATCACACCGCCGATCGCCACGCAGGTGATCAGCGTGAGCGACCCCGACGAGGAGGTGCGGGCCGCGGTCCGCCGCATCACCCAGTGGATGCGCGACGGCATCCGCCTGGGCCGCATCGCCGTCCTCTACGGCACCGCCGACCCCTACGCCCGTGTCGTGCACGAGCAGCTCACCGCGGCCGGCATCAACCACGTCGGCGCCCCCGTGCGCGACCTCGGCGACATGCTCCTCGGCCGCACCCTGCGCAGCCTGCTCGCCCTGTCCGACCGCGGGTTCAAGCGGGCCGACGTGCTCGCCGCCCTCACCGGCGCGCCGCTCCTCGGCCACGACCGCTCGCAGGCACCGAGCCGGGCGTGGGAGCGCATCTCCCGCGACGCCGGCGTCGTCGACGACCGCGACTGGGCGCCCCGCCTCGCCACCTACGCGGCCGAGCAGCGCGCCCTGGCCGAGGACGCCGACCACGAGGGCCAGGACCGGCGGGCCGAGCACCTCCGCCGCGATGCCGACCGGGCCGACGAGCTCGCCGCGTTCGTCGACCGCCTCCGCGCCGACCTCGCCGCCGGCCGCGACCACGACAGCTGGCGCGACCTCGCCGCCTGGGTCGGGCGGCTCGTCGACCGCCACATCGGCGACGACCGCCACCGGCGCCGGTGGCCCGACGACGAGCGGGAGGCGGCGGAGCGGGTCGAGGCCGCCGTCGACCGGCTCGGCCACCTCGACGCCGTAGGCGGCCCGCCGCCCACCGTCGAGGTGTTCCGCCGCACCCTCGACGGCGAGCTCGACGTCGCCCTGCGCCGGGTCGGCCGCTTCGGCGACGGCGTGCTCGTGGGCCACGTCTCCATGGCCGTGGGCCTCGACCTCGACAAGGTGATCGTGCTGGGCCTGGCCGAGGGGGCGTTCCCGGCCCGCCGGCTCGAGGACTCGCTGCTGCCCGACGACGAGCGCCGCGTCGCCAACGGCGAGCTGGCCCTGCGCACCGAGCGCCACCACGACGACCACCGCCACCTCCTCGCCGCCATCGCCGCCGCCGGCAGCGAGGCGGTGCTGTGCTCGCCCCGGGGCGACCTGCGCCGCAGCGGCGAGCGCCCGCCGTCGCGCTGGCTGGCCACCGCCGGCCAGGGCGCCGCCGTCGAGGACATCCCGTCGTTCACCGCTGGCCTGCTCACCACCCCGTTCCCGGCCACCGCCCAGGACCACCGCCTGGCCGCCATGGCCGCCGACCCCGACACGGTCGAACAGCACGACGACGTCCTCGCTGCCGGCCTCACCCTCGGCCGGGCCCGCAACGACACGGCGTTCACCCGCTTCGACGGCAACCTCGGCGAGCTGTCGCACCTGCTGCCCGACCACACCGCGTCGGGCGTGGTGTCGGCCAGCCGGCTTCAGACCTACGCCGCCTGCCCGCACGGCTACTTCGGCCGCTACCTGCTGCGGGTCGAGCCGGTCGAGGCCCCTGAGCGCCGCCTGGAGATGGAGGCCCACGAGAAGGGGAGCCTCGTGCACGAGATCCTCGAGCGGTTCGTGGCCGAGCGCATCGCCGAGGAGTGCTTCGCCCCCTACGAGGCCCGGGGGGCGACGGGCCGGGCCATGTTCTGGCGCCGCGACCGCCAGCGCATCCTCGCCGACCTCGACCGGTTCCTCGTCGAGGACGAGGGCCGGCCGGTGCACGCCGAGCTGGGCTTCGACGGCGTGCCCTACCCGCTGCCCGACGGCCGGTCGGTGTTCATGCGGGGCTCGGTCGACCGGGTCGACCGCGACGCCGACGGCACCCTCGTCGTCATCGACTACAAGACCGGCTCCACCTACGGCTACAACGACCTGAGCGAGGACGACCCCCACCTGGGCGGCACCCACCTGCAGCTGGCCATGTACGCGGCGGCCGCCGTCGACGCCCTCGGCCCCGCCCCCGTGCGCGCCTACTACTGGTTCACCTCGAACAAGGGCGGCTTCGCCCAGACCGGCTACCGGGTGACCGCCGCCGTGCGCGACGACGTCGGCGCTGCCCTCGCCACCATCGTCGACGGCATCCGGGCCGGGGTGTTCCCGCTGCGGCCCTCGGCCCAGCGGCCCTGGACGAGAAACGACTGCTGGTACTGCTCGCCGGATGACCTCGGCACCCGCGACACCCGCCGGGCGTGGGAGCGCAAGCGCCATGACCCCGCCATCGCCGGCTACCTGGCGCTGGCCGAGCCCGAGGAGGTGCTCGATGCCCTCGATGACTGACCAGGCGGCGCGCGACGCGGTGCGCACCGGGCTCGGCGAGACGATGTTCCTCGAGGCCGGCGCCGGCTCGGGCAAGACGAGCTGTCTGGTCGACCGGTTCGTCGCCCTCGTCGAGGACGGCGTGGAGGCCGACCGCATCGCGGCGATCACCTTCACCGAGAAGGCGGCGGCCGAGCTGGCCGACCGCATCCGCACCGAGCTGGAGAAGCGGGCGCCGGCGAGCGAGCGGTGCACCGCCGCGCTGGCCGTCGTCGACCGGGCCGCCATCTGCACCCTGCACGCCTTCGCCCAGCGCATCCTCACCGCCCATCCGATCGAGGCCGGCCTGCCGCCCCGGGTCACGGTGCTCGATGAGATCGCGTCGCAGCTGGCGTTCGAGGAGCGGTGGGAGTCCTTCGTCGACCGCATCATCGAGCGCGACGACCTCGAGCGGCCGCTGCGGCTGCTGCTGGCCTCCAACGCCACCATCGATCACCTGCACGAGGCGGCCACCAAGCTCGGGCAGAGCTGGGACCTGGTGGCCGAGCGCGTCGGCGCCGTCGTGCCCGGCGAGGTGCCGGCCCTGGTGCTCGACGACCTCGACGCCGACCTCGCCGTCCTGGCGACGCTGGCCGACGGCTGCACGGTCGACGACGACGGCCTGCTCGTCCGATGCGAGGCCATCGCCGCCTGGGGCGAGCGCCTGCACGCCGCCCCCGACGACGACGCCCGCCTCGAGCTGCTCCGCGCCCTCGACCGGCTCAGTCGCGCGGGCACCGTCGGCCGCAAGGGGTCGTGGCCCGACAAGGACGCGGTGACCGCCGCGGTCGACGCCGTCAAGGCACGCGCCCATCGCCTGGCCGAGCAGGTGCAGCAGGCGTGCCTGGTGCGCCTCACCGATGAGCTGGCCGCCTTCACCGTCGAGGCCGCCCGCGAGCGGGCCGCCCTGGGCGAGCTCGAGTTCCACGACCTGCTGGTGCTGGCCCGTCACGTGCTGCGCGACCCCGTCCACGGCGTCGAGGTGCGCGCCGCGCTGGCGCATCGCTACCAGCGGCTGCTGCTCGATGAGTTCCAGGACACCGACCCCATCCAGGTCGAGCTGGCGGTGCTCATCGGCTCGTCGGATCCCGACGCTGCAACCAAGCGGTGGGAGGACGTGGCCGTCGAGGCCGGCCGGCTGTTCTTCGTGGGCGACCCCAAGCAGTCGATCTACCGGTTCCGCCGGGCCGACATCGGCGTGTTCCTGCGGGCCCGCGACGCGGTGGGCGGCCACCTCGCCCAGCTCACCACCAACTTCCGCACCGTCGAGCCGATCCTGCAC
>DATLFP010000046.1:0-3473 GCA_035540955.1 Acidimicrobiales bacterium | reverse complement strand
GCAAGTGAGCACTGTTGCGTCTGGTGCATCATTCGACAGGGTGGAGTATCGAGCAGCCATATAGGTCTTGGGTTTGGTGTTCTCGGCTTCTCGCTCGGCTCGCTGGTCCAACACTGCTGGTGAGCGGGGGTATCCACCCGTGGTGTTGCATCTGGTGCAACTATGAGTCACCCAGCGTCGTGCCGGGCTGGGGGACGGAATGCCAACAAGCGGAGCAGGTGGGATGGCCGGCTCGGCGCGGTTGGTGCTGGTCGATGGGGCCGTCTTGTTGCATCCCGAGGCGGGGATGTTCGAGGCGATCTTGGCGGGGTGGCGCCTACAGCAGGAGAGCAGGTTGTTGGCGACGCCGACGGTCGAGACTCGGGACAAGACGTTGCGCCGGTTCCAGGAGTTCACGGGCGAGTATCCGTGGCGGTGGGGGCCTGGCGACATCGAGGAGTGGTCGCTGTCGTTGCGGTCGGCGGGCCGGTCGCGCACGACGATCAGGGCCTATCAGAACGCGGTGGCGATGTTCTGCGACTTCGCATGCGATGGCCGCTACGGCTGGGCGACGGAGTGCGAGGCCCTCTTTGGAGAGCATCCGAGTCAGATCTGCCACGACTGGAACACCGCCGATCATGTCGCCGACTACGAGGGCGACCCGGCTCGGCGTCCGTTCACTCGCGACGAGCTGCAGGGGTTCTTCGACTTCGCGGATGACCGGGTGGCCGCCGCCCGAGCTCATGGCCGCAAGGGTGGGTTGGCAGCGTGGCGCGACACGGCGTTGTTCAAGGTCACCTACGCGTGGGGTCTTCGTCGCCGCGAGGCGTCGATGCTCGACACCACCGACTTCTCGGCCAACCCCGCCGCGCCGGAGTTGGGACGCTTCGGGACGTTGTCGGTCCGCTACGGCAAGGCGATGCGGGGCAGCCCGCCGCGGCGGCGCAACGTGGCCAGCGTGATGCCATGGGCGGTCGAGGCGCTCGAGGAGTACTTGAGCGAGGTCCGCCCCCTCTACGGGAACGCCGGGACCAACGCGCTGTGGTTGACGGAGCGGGGCTCGCGCATCAGCGCCCGCCACATCAACGAGCGGTTCTGCGCCTACCGCGACGCCATGGGACTGCCGGTCGAGTTGACCCCGCACTGCTTGCGTCACTCCTATGTCAGCCATCTCGTCGAGGACGGCATCGACCCGCTGTTCGTCCAACAACAGGTCGGGCACTCATGGGCGTCGACGACGGCGATCTACACGTCGGTGTCGGGCGACTACAAGAACAAGGTGATGCGCCAGGCCCTGGCCCGCGCCTTCGACAACGAGGAGGACCGGTGACACGAACCGTCGGCTACCGCTGGCATCTCCGGGAGGTGATGGCTGCCCGCGGCATGTTCGCCACCACCGACTTGGGCCCGCTGTTGGCCGAGCGGGGTGTGGTGCTGTCCCGAGAGCAGGTCTACCGCCTGGTCGTCGGCACCCCCGAGAGGCTCAACCTCACCACCCTGGCGGCGTTGTGCGACATCTTGGCGGTCACGCCCACCGATCTCGTCGAGGTCACCGCCGAGGCCACACGCCGCCGGAAGGCGGCGGGCTCACCGACACCGCCAGCGGCCGCACCGGGCCGTGATCTGCGGCCACGTCGAGCGCGGATCGTCCGCGACGACAAGATCTGAGTGGGCGTCGGGGGGAGGGCTTGCGATGGTTGCGGGCGGGTCCGCACGATCATCTCGGCGCGCGCCGACAAGTCGCTGTGCGGCTCCTGCTACAACCGTTCCGACCTCCGGCCCCGCCGCACCTGCGGGCGCTGCGGACGGATCGCGGCGATCTGCGTTCGGGGCCAGGGCGCCGACCCCGACATCTGTGTCGACTGCTACCAGTTGCCGCTCGCCGACTGCACTAGCTGCGGGCGGCGACGGCCGTGTGTGTCGGTGGCGGCGGGCACGCCGAGGTGCCTTCGATGCGTTCCCCGATCAACGACACCCTGCGCCCACTGCGGAGCCGACCGGCCGCCGGCCGCCCGGTGGGCCGAAGGGCCGGTGTGCGACCGCTGCTACACCTCGGCCCTGAGCCGGCGGGGCGTGTGCGGCGACTGCGGCGCCGAGCGGCGCCTGGTGTCGCCACCAGGCCCGGCCGCCGTCCGCTGCTGTGACTGCGCCGGGGTTCCGGCGATGCACACCTGCGGGGAGTGCGGACGCGAAGACAAGCTCTACGAGCGGGGCCGCTGCGATCGCTGCGCCCTCGCCCGCCGCACCACCGAAGCCATGGCCGGGCCCGACGGCGCCGTCCCCGCCAACCTCCAAGGACTCCACGACACCATCGTGGCGTCGGTGTCGCCCCGCACGTCGCTCAACTGGCTGCGAAGGGGAGCCGGCGCGCCGATCCTGTCAGAGCTCGCACGGGGCTCGGTGGCCATGTCGCACGAGGGCCTCGACGCCCACCAGCGTCCGCGAGCCGCGAACCACGTCCGCCAGATGCTCGTCGCCCACGGCGTCCTCGCGCCCCGCGACGAACAGCTCCACAGCCTCGAGCAACTCAACGCCGCGACCGTCGCCGCCGTCGCCCGACCCGAGGACCGAAAGACCCTGGCCGCCTTCGCCACGTGGCGGGTCCTTCGGCGCGTCCGCCGGCGAGCCGAGAACAACACCGGACGGACCGCCATCAACCACGCCCGCAACCAGGTCCTCGGCGCCGTCCGCTTCCTCGACTGGCTCGCCGACCACGACCTCACCCTCGCCACCTGCACCCAAGGCGACCTCGAGCTGTGGCTGGCCACCGGACCCCGCTCCCGCCACGACGTCCACCACTTCGTCCAATGGACATCCGCACGCAAACTCAGCGCCAAGCTGACCGCCCCGCCAGTGCGGTCCGGGCCCGGCGAGGTCCTCGACGCCGAGACCCGATGGGAGATCATCACCGGACTCCTCCGCGACCCCGCCGTCGATGTCGCCGACCGAGTCGCCGGGAGCTTCGTGCTCCTTTACGCCCAGCCCCTCAGCCGCATCGCCGTGATGACCGTCGACGCCGTCACCACCACACCCTCGGAGGTCACCGTCCGCTTCGGCGCGCAAGACGTCATCGTCCCACCGCCGCTCAGCGATCACGTCGCCGCGCTCGTCGCCACCGGACGCGCCCACCACCAAGGCATCGGGTCGCCGCCCACAAGCCGCTGGCTGTTCCCCGGCCACCTGCCCGGACGGCCCATCACCGCTCTGCGACTCGGCCAACGCCTCAGCGCCTACGGCATCGACGCCCGAGCCGCGAGGCGAGCCGCGCAAACACAGCTCGCCGCGCAAGTCCCAGCCGTCGTCCTCGCCGAGATGCTCGGCATCGCCGTCAGGACCGCCGTCGACTGGGTCCACGACGCCGGCGGCGACTGGGCCAACTACGCGGCCCTCGCCACAGCCAATGCTGAACCCACCTGAAAGCCCCACCAGATGCAACACCCTGTGACATCAAGCCAAGCATTCGACATGGTTGGAATATCGGTCTCCACCAGTTT
>DATLFP010000045.1:0-6030 GCA_035540955.1 Acidimicrobiales bacterium | reverse complement strand
CTGAACGGTCCCAGAACGGCGCAGCGCGGGCGGGCGCGGTGGCTCAGATGGGGACGAGGTCCGAGGACTGATAGCGGTCGCGGCACAGCGACCGTTGGAGCTTGCCCGAGGAGGTCTTCGGGAGCGTGCCCGGTTGCACGAGCACGACATCGCGGGCCGGGATCCCCACCGTGTCCACCACCCGCTCCCGCACGAGCCGCCGGACCGCCTCGTGGTCCTCGGCCTTGGTCTCGGCCACGACGACGAGCGACTCTCGGCCGTTGCTCCCGTCGACGCCGAACGCGATCACGTTGCCGGGCCGCACACCTTCGATGCTGGCCACCGCTCGCTCGACGTCCTCGGGGAAGACGTTGCGGCCGCCGACGATGATCACGTCCTTGATCCGGCCGCACACGACCAGCTCGCCGTCGACGAGGTAGGCGAGATCGCCGGTGTGCAGCCAGTCGCCGTCGAAGGACGCCGCCGTGACGTCCGGCCGCTTGTAGTAGCCGGGCGTCACCGACGTTCCCCGGACCTGCAGCTCACCGACCTCCCGCTCGCCCAACACCGCGCCCCGGGGATCGACGACCCGGATCTCGAGCCCGGGGACGGGACGGCCGAGGCGAGCGAGGCGGCGAGCACCGGGGTCCTCAGACGGGGCGGCGTAGCGGTCGGTCTCGAGCACCCGGCGGTCGACGGCGTCGGTGCGCAGGCCCGCCCCCGGTTCGGGGAACGTGACGGCCAACGTCGCCTCGGCCATCCCGAAGGCGGGGAACACCGAACCGGCCGAGAGGGCGTGCGGCGCCCCCGCGGCCACGAAGGCCTCGACGGCGTCGGGATCGACCGGTTCGGCGCCGTTGAGCCCGAGCCGCCAGCGCGACAGGTCGAGCGGTGCCGACCGCCGCAGCGCCCGGGCGGCGAGGGCGTAGGAGAAGTTCGGACCGGCCGTGGCGGTGCCGCCGTAGTGGGCCAGCCACTCCATCCAGCTGGCGGGACGGGCGAGGAAGTCCTGTGGGGCGGCCAGCACGAGGTCGGCGCCGGTCGCCATGGGCGTGGTCAGGAGCCCGATCAGGCCCATGTCGTGGTACAGCGGCAGCCACGACACGAGGACGTCGTCGTCGACGTCGAGCCGGGCCGCTTCCGCGATGGCGTCGATGTTCGCCAGCACCGTGCGGTGCGGGAGCATCACGCCCTTGGGGTCGGCGGTGGAGCCGCTCGTGAACTGCAGGATGGCGAGCGCGTCGGGATCCGCCGGCGGGGCCGCGAAGTCGCCCTCCCGCCCGTGCACCTCGTCGAGCAGCACCATCGGCGGGTCGCCCGGCGCCGGCTCGATGAACGGCGCGAAGTCGGGGTCGACGAGCATCAGTGCGGCGTCGGCGTTGCGCACCCGCACCCGCGTCTGGACCACGAACTCCTCGATCGACCCCAGACGCATCGGGAGGGGAAGGCAGACCACCGTCGCCCCGCACAGCCAGGTCGCCTGGATGGCGGTCACCAGTGGCCGGGTCGTGGCGCCGAGGATGGCGACGTGCGACCCCGGCGCGACCCCGCGCGCCTGCAGGGCCGCGGCCATCGCGCGCGCCTCCTCGTGCAGCTGCCGCCACGGCACCCGCTCCTCGGCGCCGCCGGTCACGAAGGTGATCGTCCCCCGTGCCGAGGCGCGCTCGATCCTGACCCCA
This sequence comes from Acidimicrobiales bacterium, assembly GCA_035540955.1. Taxonomy (GTDB): domain Bacteria; phylum Actinomycetota; class Acidimicrobiia; order Acidimicrobiales; family CADCSY01; genus DATLFP01. The sequence goes on along the minus strand of DATLFP010000045.1, from coordinate 4,372 downwards.
AGCGTGCTCATCGGCGGTCCGACACTCGAGGTTGCGGATCCGTTACAGCAGAATCGGGGCATGCACGAGCGGGCCGGATGAGCAACCTCGAACGGGCCGACGTCGCCGTGGTCGGCGCTGGGATCGTGGGACTGGCGACCGCGCGCGCCCTGCTCGTCGCCGAGCCGGCGCTCGACGTGGTGGTCGTGGACAAGGAGCCGGGTGTCGCCCGCCACCAGAGCGGCCGCAACAGCAACGTGCTGCACTCGGGGATCTACTACCGGCCGGGTTCGCTCAAGGCCCGGACGGTGAAGGCCGGCCGGGCCGCGCTGCTCGACTACTGCCGGGATCACCGCATCGCCCATGACGTGTGCGGCAAGGTCATCGTGGCCACCGAGGCGGAGGAGCTCCCCCGCCTCGACGCGCTGCGGGAGCGGGCCGACGCCCAGGGCATCGAGGCCGCCCCCACGGACGTCCGCGACCACGAGCCGCACGCCGCCGGGCTTGGCGCGCTCCACGTGCCGTCGGCCGGCATCGTCGACTTCACCGGCGTCTGCGAGGCGTTGGCCGAGGAGATCGGCGTGCTCGGCGGCCGGCTCCGGCTGGGAACCCCCGTCCTCGAGATGCGCGAGTCGGCGCTGGTCACCCCCGAGGGGTCCATCGGCTTCCGCACGGTCGTGGGGTGCGCCGGTCTGCAGTCGGACCGGATCGCCCGGATGAGCGGGGCGCCGGACGCCGGCGTGCGCATCGTCCCGTTCCGCGGGGAGTACCACCACGTCGTCGGCGCCAGCGCCGACCTGGTGCGCGGCCTGATCTACCCGGTGCCGGATCCCCGCTTCCCGTTCCTCGGCGTCCACCTCACCCGCGACCTCGCCGGAGGCGTCCACGCCGGGCCCAACGCCGTGCTGGCGCTGGCCCGCGAGGGTTACCGGTGGGGCACCGTCCGGCCCGTCGACGTCTGGGACCTGGCCCGCCACCGGGGCACGTGGCGGCTCGCCCGCCGCCACTGGCGCACGGGCCTCGACGAGGTGCACCGATCGCTCCGCCACCCGGTCCTGGTGCGGGCGCTCCAGCGCCTGGTGCCCGCGCTCGCCGGCGACGACCTCGTCCCGGCCGAGGCCGGCGTGCGGGCGCCGGCGGTCGGCCGAGATGGCGCGCTCCTCGACGACTTCGTGATCGAGGAGACACCCAGCGCGGTGAACGTCGTCAACGCCCCGTCGCCCGCCGCCACGGCGTCGCTCGAGATTGGCCGATTGGTGGCCGAGCGGGTGCTGGCAGGATGGAGTACATGAGCGAAGGCGCAGACGAGCCGTCGACCACCACGGACGCACCGAAGTTCCGGTACGACGCCGCGCTCGCCAACTCGATCGAGCGGCACTGGCAGGAGACCTGGGCGGCCCAGGGGACCTACCACACGCCCAACCCGAGCGGCCCCCTGCGCGACGACTTCGAGCGGGTCGAGGGCCGCCCCAAGCTGTACGTGCTCGACATGTTCCCGTACCCGAGCGGCGAGGGGCTGCACGTCGGCCACCCGCTCGGCTACATCGGCACCGACGTCTACGCGCGGTTCAAGCGGATGACGGGCTACAACGTCATGCACGTCATGGGCTTCGACAGCTTCGGGCTGCCGGCCGAGCAGCACGCGGTGCAGACCGGCACCCACCCCCGGGTCACCACCGAGCGCAACGTCGAGAACTACAAGCGACAGATGCGGGCGATCGGGTTCGGCTACGACTGGCGCCGGAGCGTCAACACGAGCGACCCCACGTTCTACAAGTGGACGCAGTGGATCTTCCTCCAGCTGTTCAACAGCTGGTTCGACGCCGACGAGCAGCGGGCCCGGCCCATCAGCGCGTTGGTCGAGGAGTTCGAGTCGGGCACGCGGGTCGTGATCGACGACGACCACCCCGACGGCGTCGAGTGGACCGCCCTGTCCGACCGGCGCCGCCGCGAGGTGATCGACGACCACCGGCTGGCGTACATCGACGAGGCCCCCGTGAACTGGTGCCCGGGTCTCGGCACGGTGCTGGCCAACGAGGAGGTGACCTCCGAGGGGCGCAGCGAGCGCGGCAACTTCCCGGTGTTCCGGCGCCCGCTCAAGCAGTGGAAGCTGCGGATCACCGCCTACGCCGAGCGGCTGATCGCCGACCTCGACCTGGTCGACTGGCCCGAGCCGGTGAAGCTGATGCAGCGCAACTGGATCGGCCGCAGCGAGGGCGCCCGGATCGACTTCCCGATCGCCAACCAGCCGGGCGAGGCGATCAGCGTGTTCACGACCCGGCCCGACACCGTCTTCGGCGCCACGTTCATGGTGCTGGCGCCCGAGCATCCGCTCGTCGACCACATCGTCGCCGGCTCGTGGGGCGACAACGATCCCCCGTCGTGGCGAGGCTCGGGACTGGCGGGCCTGGTCGACGGCGTGCCGGCGACGGGCTGGGACTCCCCCTCGGAGGCGGTAGCCGGCTACCGGCGCCACGCCTCGATGAAGTCCGACCTGGAGCGACAGGTCGAGTCGCGGCAGAAGACCGGCGTCTTCACGGGCGCGTACTGCATCAACCCGGTCAACGGCGAGCACATCCCGATCTTCATCGCCGACTACGTGCTGATGGGCTACGGCACCGGCGCCATCATGGCGGTGCCGGGGCAGGACGAGCGCGACTGGGAGTTCGCCGAGGCCTTCGACCTGCGGATCGTCCGCACCGTGCAACCGCCCTCAGGCTTCGACGGCAGGGCGTTCACCGGCGAGGGCCCGGCCATCAACAGCGACTTCCTGAACGGGCTCGGGATCACCGACGCGAAGCAGGCGATCATCCGCTGGCTCGAGGAGAAGGGCCGGGGCGAGGGCACCGTCACCTACAAGCTGCGCGACTGGCTGTTCTCCCGCCAGCGCTACTGGGGCGAGCCCTTTCCGATCGTCTTCGACGAGGACGACATGCCGCTGGCCGTGCCCGAGTCGATGCTGCCCGTCGAGCTGCCCGATCTCGAGGACTGGACGCCGACGACGTCGGTGGAGGACGAGGACAGCATCCCCGAGCCCCCGCTGGGTCGTGCCACGCAGTGGCGCGAGGTCGAGATCGACCTGGGCGGTGGTCCCAAGGTCTACCGGCGGGAGCTGAACACGATGCCGCAGTGGGCGGGGTCGTGCTGGTACTACCTGCGCTACCTCGACCCGACGAACGAGAACGCGTTCGTCGGCGCCGAGGTCGAGCGCTACTGGATGCGGGGCGCCCGGCCCGACGGCTCACCCAAGGCCGGAGGCGTCGACCTCTACGTCGGTGGCGTCGAGCACGCCGTGCTCCACCTGCTGTACAGCCGGTTCTGGCACAAAGTGCTGTTCGACCTGAACCACGTGTCGACCCCCGAGCCGTTCCAGCGCCTCTTCAACCAGGGCATGATCCAGGCCGCGGCGTACGCCGACGAGCGCGGCGTGTACGTCGAGGCCGGCGAGGTCGCCGGTGACGAGCAGGCCGGCTTCTTCCACGCCGGGCGCCCGGTCACGCGCGAGTTCGGGAAGATGGGCAAGAGCCTGAAGAACTCGGTGTCGCCCGAGGAGATCTACGACGCCTACGGCGCCGACACGTTGCGGCTCTACGAGATGGCGATGGGCCCGCTCGACCAGGACCGCCCGTGGAACACGCGCGACATCATCGGCGTGCACCGGTTCTTGCAGCGGCTGTGGCGGAACCTGGTCGACGAGGAGGTCGGGGGGCTCCGGGTGAGCACCTCGCCGCCACCCGCCGACCTGAAGCGGACCCTGCACCGGACGATCGCCGGCGTCCGCGACGACATGGACGGGCTGCGGTTCAACACCGCGGTGGCGAAGCTGATCGAGCTGAACAACGCCCTGACCAAGCACGTCGCCGAGCACGGATCGACACCCCGCGAGGTCGCCGACGCCCTGGTGCTGATGCTGGCGCCCCTCGCGCCCCACGTGGCCGAGGAGCTGTGGCACCACCTCGGGAACGAGTCGAGCGTCGTGTGGTCGGCCTTCCCGAGCGCCGACGCCAGCCTGCTCGTCGACGACACCGTGGAGCTGCCGGTCCAGATCAACGGCAAGGTGAGGAGCCGGATCACGGTGGCCGCCGCCGCCAGCCGCGACGCCATCGAGGCGGCGGCGCTGGCCGACCCCGCGGTGCAGTCCGCGCTCGCTGGCCGCCCGGTGCAGAAGGCGGTGATCGTGCCGGGGCGGATGGTCAGCCTCGTCGTCTGAGCGAGCCAGCTCGCGGTCTCGAGCTTGGACTTGGGACCCCGTTCTCAGGCCCTGGCGCTGCCGGGATTCGGAGGGTCGGCTGCTACCCTGACGTCTCCCTCGGGGCTGTAGCGCAGTTGGTAGCGCGTCTGCATGGCATGCAGAAGGTCAGGGGTTCGATCCCCCTCAGCTCCACCAGTTCCG
>DATLFP010000044.1:0-2608 GCA_035540955.1 Acidimicrobiales bacterium | reverse complement strand
CGACTTCGCCGAGCTGCCGCGCGACGAGCTGGCCCGGCTCATCCGCACCCTCGAGGAGGAGATGCACGAGGCGGCCGCCGACCTGCGCTTCGAGTACGCCGCCCGCCTGCGCGACGAGATCTCCGACCTCAAGCGCGAGCTACGGGAGGTCTCCGTCTGAGCGGGTCGCCCGGCGCCGCCGGTGGCGCGTCGGCAATGGTCACCGAGCCTCATGGCACGGAGGAGCGCTCAGGCTACCCCGACGTCCTGCGACGTCCGGTCGTGGCGGGCGCGCTGCTCCTGGTCGTGTACGTCGTGCTCTCGATGTTCAACGACCCCCGCGCCTACCTGGGGACCGACACCGGCGGGAAGGTGGCGACCCTCCGGGTGATGGAGGAGCGGGGGACCCTCGAGCCGGACGTCGGCTACTGGGCCGAGCGCTGGGACCCGGACGGGCGTGTGCACCCGCTGTACTACACGTTCCAGGTGGGAGACCGGTGGGTGAACGTCACCACCCTGCCCATGCTCTACGCCGGGTACCCGCTCTACCGCCTCGGTGGATACCGGCTGGCCCTGATGCTGCCGATGATTGGTTCCGTGCTCTCCGCACTGGCGGCCCGCGCACTCGCCCGCCGCCTGGGCGGCGGCGACGGATGGACCGCTTTCTGGATCGTCGGCCTCGCATCGCCGCTCACCATCTACGCCCTCGACTTCTGGGAGCACTCGTTGGGTGTCGCTGCGCTGGCTTGGGCGGCCGTCGTGCTCGTCGACATCGTGGAAAGCCGGCGCCCACCGACGTGGGCGCTCGCCGCCGGCGTGCTCTTCGGCGGCGCCGCCACCCTCCGCACAGAGGCCCTGGTCTACGCCTTCGTCGCCGTCGCCCTGGCGTGCCTGTTGATGTGGCTCGGCCGACGCCGATTCGCCGCTGCGATCGTCGCGGGCGCCCTTGCCGCGGCAGGGCTCTCCCTCCCCTTGGCGGCGAACACTGCACTCGAGCGGGCGACCGCCGAGGGGGCGATCCGGAGCACTCGCGCCGCCGGGACCGCGTCAGCGGCGGTCTCGCAGACGGACGTCCGCAAGAAGCGGGTCGAGGAGGCGTTGCTCAACGCCGCCGCCATCACGCCGCGCCAGGAGCCTTCCTCCTACCTCGTCGGGTTCGCCCTCCTCGGCCTGCTGGCGTTCGTGGCAGTGAGGACCGCCGGCCCGGGCGACACCGGTCCCGCTGCCATCGCGGCCGCCGGGGCCGCCGCTCTCTACCTGATCCGGTTCGGGTACGGACCGGGCTTCGTTCCGGGTCTCGTAGCGGCCACGCCGATCGCCGCCGCCGGGCTCGCGCTCGGATGGACCTCACGCGCCGCTCGGTACCTGCTCGGGGTCGGGCTCGGCGCCCTCCCTCTCGTGTGGGCCACCCAGTACCAGGGCGGGGCGGCGCCGCAGTGGGCGGGCCGGTACCTGTTGGTGAGCGGGCTGCTGTTCGGCGTCGCCGGAGTCGTGGCCCTCCCGCGCCTGCGGCCGTGGGCGCAGCGCACGTTCGTCGGGATGGCGGCTGTCATCACCGCGTTCGGCCTGGTGTGGATGTCGATGCGCACCAACGACGCCGGCGCCTCCCTTGCCGCCCTCAACCGCCGGCCCGAGCCCGTCGTCGTCTCCCGCATCGGTCACCTGGCCCGCGAGGGCGGGGCGTTCTACGGCGACAAGCGGTGGCTCACGGCACCGACCGACGAGGACCAGGCCTTCGCCGTCGGCGTTCTCGAACAGGCGGGCACCCGGGAGTTCGCGCTCGTCGACCTCGAGGTCTCGGGGGAGCCCGACGCGCCGGCGGGGTGGCGCGAGACGGGTCGTGACCGGTTGAAGTTCATCGGGCGGCTCCACCTGACTGTCACGACTTACCAGGCCCGCTGACGGCGATCGAACCGGACGCTCCCTACGATGGCGCCGCTCGACCAGCTCGACGAGATACCTGCTCACCGCCCGCATGGGGCCGGTCCTGGCCATCGGATCCCGGGGTGCGGTCGCCTCCCAGGCTGGTGCGGCCCCAGGGCCGGTTCCGGGAGCTCCTCGGCAAGTCCTACAACCGGCTGATGGTGTGGAAGGTGGACGCCTGACCCTGCCGCGGGCGGGCCGCTTCCCGGGGCGGCTACGGCCAGTCGACGGCCTCGGCGATGTCGGTGGTCCGAGCCTGGAGCAGCCGGCTGACCGGTGCCTCCAGGTAGCGGTCGCCGTCGAGCGCCCAGAGTCGGATGGTGCGGGTCTCGGGGTCGGCGCCGAGGATCTCCTCCACGCCATGGTCGGCGTAGAAGCCGAACTTGTCGAACGTCTCGTCGCCGGGGGAGACGATCTCCACGACCATGGCCGCCGTCGAGGCCCACGTGCCGTCGGAGCGATCCCGGTGCAGGCCCCGGTCGGGGACGCGGTAGTCCTCGGGCGCGCCCAGGTTGAACGGTCCGCTGCCGAACAGGCCGGCGCGCCTGGCGTAGCCGTGGAGGATGGTCGCCAACTCGTCGTCGACGTAGGCGTGGGCCTTGGTCGGCGCAGGAGCCATGTGGTACTCGCCGTTCCAGACCTCGTCGAGGTGGTCCTGGCCGAGCACGCGGCGGCGCTCGATGAGCGCCTCGACCTCCTGGGGCAG
>DATLFP010000043.1:0-37628 GCA_035540955.1 Acidimicrobiales bacterium | reverse complement strand
TCTCCCGTCCACCGGAACGGCGCGCCGGGCGCGGCGCGGCCGTCCGGCGGCGCGGGAGCGCCGCCGACGTCCACCGTGCGGGCGCACGACCCGGTGAAGCTGTCGGCCACCGGGGCCAGCGGCGTCGGCGCGTACATGCGGCGGGTGTAGCCGCCGGTGAGGGCCTTGACCACGACGGGACCCGACACGTCGTCGAGGAGGGCGCGGGGCAGCGCGACCCGCACCTGATCGGCCACAGCGTCGAACCGTCCCGAGGTCGGCACGCCGCCGACGGTGAAGGCCATGCCCGACGCCGTGCGGGTGGCCCGCACCGGCACGTCGGCGGCCGCCACGCTGAGCGTCCCCTCGAAGGAGATGCCGGTGGTGCCGTCGGGGTTGGAGTCGGCCAGGTCGAGCACCTGGAAGGTGAGGACCATCCGCTCCCGCTCCGGCTCGCCGCGCACGTCGACGGCGACCACGTGAGCGATGCTTCGTTGGCGCCGGTGTCGACCACGGCGTAGGCGGTCGCGTCCTCCGCGGGGTCGGTGACCAGCGGCGCGTCGGGAGGGCAGGCGGCTGATGCCGAGACCGGCGCCGGGCTCGCCCCCGCCACCGCTCGCACCGCGTTGAGCAGGTCGAGCAGGCCATGGCCCTTGTCGAAGGAGGTGAGCCGGCCGGGCTTCGCCGGATCCTCCACGTAGTCGGCGCCGAAGTCGAAGCGGTGCGCCGTCGCCTGCAGGAGGTCCTCGACCTCGGCGGGGGCGAGGAACGCGCCCCGCGCCGCCCGGGCCGCCTCCTGCACGACCGCCACCGCGCCGGCCACGTGCGGTGCCGCCATCGACGTCCCGGTGATCGTGCCGTAGTTCGGGTCGGCGCTGAACGCCCCGTCGCAGATCGTCAGGTGCACCCGGCACGCGGAGGTGATGTTCGTCCCCGGCGCCGAGAGGTCTGGCCAGGTCGTGGGATCGCTCCTGTCGCCGCGCGAGCTCGTGGGGTGCAGGGTGCCGTCGGCCGTCCCGGTCTCGCCGTCGTCGTAGTTCGCGACCGCGATGACGCCGGGCGTGGGGTTGGCGGCGTCGCGGCCCGAGCGGTTCACGCTGCCGTCGCCGCCGTCGCCCTGGAGGTCGCCGTTGCCGTTGGCCCACACCATGGTCACGCCCTCGGCGAGCAGCTTGGCCGAGATCTTGCTCGTGGCCGACTCCGGATCCCAGGGCCCGCCACCGCCGTAGGAGTTGTTCACGACGGTGATCGGCGGGCACGAGCCGTCGCCGCAGGGATCGGTGTGGTTGCGGGCGATCCAGTCGAGGGCGGCGTTGGCCGCGTAGATGGTGACCGACGCGCCCACGGCGATGGCGACGACCTTGGCGCCCGGCGCCACCCCGCTGAGCCGGCGCCCGTCGGCGGTCGTGACGGCGTTGCCGGCGGCGATGCCTGCCACGTGGGTGCCGTGGCCGCCGAGCGTGGCGCTGTCGCTGTCGTTGCCGTCCGTGACATCGACGAGGAAGGGGTCGTTGGTGCCGCCCTCGTCGGGGTAGCCGGTGTACGCCGACGGGCACGTCGCGGGATCGGCCCCGAAGGCCGCCCGGAATGTGAGGCCCGGGAGGTTGTCGAGGCAGGCCACCCGCAGGTTGCGCACCACCTTCGACTGACCGGTCTCGGGATCGGCGAACATCGGGTGGGTGCCGTCGACGCCGCCGTCGACGATGGCGATGCTCTGCCCGGCGCCGGTGAAGGGTCCGAGGTCGCCGACGGTCTCGGCGATGGCCGCGTCGGCCCGGGTGGCGGTCCGGGCCGTGTCGAGCAGCAGGTCGAGCGCCTCGTTGTGCTCGACGAAGGTCACGCCCGGCTCGGCGGCCACGGCCCGGATCTGGGCGGGCGTGCCGACGGCGACCGGCACGCCGATGCTGCGGAGCTCGCCGACGGCGAGCAGACCAGCCCGCTCGACGGCCGCCGCCGCCAGCTCGCGGCGCTCGCCGTGCACGAACACGAGCAGCGGCGTCTCCGGTGCAGCCGCCGCCAGCTGCTCGGACAGCCCGGCCGCCAGGCGGGCCGGCGGACCGGCACGACCGGCGACGAGTGCGCCGGCCACCGGCGCGACACCGACCACGAGGACTGCGGCGAACAACGCCAGCGCGCGGCGCATACGGATGGTCACGGCGAACCTCTCTCGGAGACCCGGCGGCACGTGCCGCCCACCGGGACGGTTTCGCCGCCGACGGTCTCGCTGCCTGCTCGCGGCGGGGCTGGTGCTGCCACACTGGCGCACCGTGGCCCTCGACCTCAGCTACGGACCCGGGTCCCCGACCGAGGTGGAGGCCCGGCTCCTCGGCACGGTGGCGGGCAAGCGGGTCCTCGTGCTCGGCTGCGCCGATCCGCTGGTGCCGGCCGCCCTGGCCGAGCAGGAGGCCAAGGTGGTCGTCGTCGAGCCCGCGCTCGGCCGCCTCGGCGCGGCGCGGGAGCGGCTCGACGCCGCCGGCGTCCAGGCCGAGCTCCACCAGGTCGAGCTGGCCGACCTCGCCTTCGTGCGGGCCGCGACCATCGACGCCGCCCTCGCCGTCCGCTCCCTCGTCGAGGTCGACGACCTCGACCGCGTCTTCCGCCAGGTCCACCGGACGCTCCGCACCCAGGCCCCGCTCATCCTGTCGCTGCCCCACCCGGCGGCGGTCGCCGCGGCGGGCGGCTCGTGGTTCGACCGGTCGGTGGCCGACGTGTTCGCGTCGCTCGTGCGCACCAGCTTCGCGGTCGACGTGCTCCTCGAGCCGCTGCCCGCCCCCGGGGCGCGCGCGCCGGAGACGCTGATCCTGCGAGGTCGGAAGATCGGCAGTTGACCACGGGGCCCGGCCGCACCCGTCTCGTCACCCCCACCTTCGCGGTCGTCACCGCCAGCGCGCTGGCGTACTTCGTCGGGATCGGGATGCTGATCCCGACGATCCCCCGCTTCGTGGTCGACGTCCACGGCGGGGGCGGCGTCGCGGTCGGGGTCGTCACCGGCGCGTTCGCGTTCACCGCCGCGGTGCTGCGACCGTGGGCCGGCCGCATCGGCGACCGCTCGGGGCGGCGCGTCCTCGTGCTCGGCGGCTCGGCCGTCCTCGCCGGCTCCTACCTGCTCTACGTGTTCGCCGACGGCCTGCTCCCCCTCGTGCTGCTGCGGGTGGTCAGCGGCGTCGGGGAGGCGGCGATGTTCGTGGGCGCCGCCACCGCGGTGCAGGATCTCGCGCCGGCGGCCCGCAGCGGCGAGGCGGCGTCGTACTTCTCGGTCGCCGTCTACGGCGGGCTCGGCGCCGGGCCCCCGATCGGCGAGGCGATCCAGCGGGCCCACGGCTACGACACGGTGTGGGTCGTCGCCGCCGCCGTCACCTTCGTCGCCACCGTGCTCGGCTGGTGGACCCCGGTCGGGACGGTGAGCGGCGCCACCGAGCGGCGGCGCCTGCTGAACCCGGCCGGCCTCGGACCGGGGGCGGTCCTGGCCCTCTCGCTGTCGGGGCTGGCGGCGTTCACCGGCTTCATCGCCCTCTACGTCGACCGCGAGGGCCTCGGTGACGCCGGCCCGGTGTTCATCGTGTACGGCACGCTCATCCTCGCCATCCGCATCGCCGGCGCGCGCGTCGCCGACCGGTTCGGGGCGCACCGGGCCGCCACCTTCGCCATCGGCTGCATCGCCGGCGGCATGGTCCTGATGGCGGCATGGCCGTCGCGCCCCGGCCTCTATCTCGCGACCGTGGTGTTCGCGCTCGGCATGGCACTGCAGTACCCGTCGCTCATCCGCATCGTGATCGAGGACACGCCCGACGACCAGCGCAGCTCGGCCATCGCGACGTTCTCGATCTTCTTCGACCTCTCCCAGGGGATCGGCCTGTTCGTGCTCGGCGGGATCGTCGCGCTCGGGGGCGAGCGGGCCGCCTTCCTGGCCGCCGGGGCCCTGGCGGGCACCGCACTGCTCGTGCTGGCCCGGCTGACCGCCTCGCGTCAGTCCGCCGGTGCGCGGGCCGCCCACCAGGCGTCGAGCCGCCGGTAGGCCTCCTCCTCCTCGAGGGGGCCCTCCTCCAGCCGGAGCTCCAACAGCATGGCGAGCGCCTCCCCCACCGCCCGCCCCGGGCGCAGCCCGAGGTGGCGCATGACCTGGTTCCCGTCGAGGTCGGGCCGGATCCGGTCGAGCTCCTCCTTGGCGCGGAGCTCGGCGATCCGCGCTTCGAGCGCGTCCATCCGACGATCGAGCGCCTGGGCCTTGCGCTCGTTGCGGGTCGTGCAGTCGCACCTGGTCAGCTCGTTGAGCCGATCGAGGTGCTCGCCGGCGTCGCGGACGTAACGGCGCACGGCGGCGTCGGTCCAGCCCATCTTGTAGGTGTGGAACCGGAGGTGGAGCTCGACCAGCCGGGACACTGCCTCCACCTCGTCGTGGGGGTAGCGCAACGCGGTCAGCCGGTCGCGCGCCATGCGGGCACCGACCACCTCGTGGTGGTGGAAGGTGACCCGGCCACCGGGCACGAACGATCGCGTCTTGGGCTTGCCGATGTCGTGCAGCAGCGCCGCTAGCCGCAGCACCTTGTCGGCGCTCGTCTTCTCCACCACCGCGATCGTGTGGGCCAGCACGTCCTTGTGCCGATGGATCGGATCCTGCTCGAGCGCGAGCCCCGGGAGCTCGGGCAGGAACTGCGAGGCGAGGCCGGTGTCGACCAGGAACCACAGGCCGCGGCCCGGGCGCTCGACGACGAGCAGCTTGTCGAGCTCGTCGCGGATCCGCTCGGCCGACACGATCTCGAGCCGATCGTGGAGCGCCTCGACGGCATGGACGAGGTCGGCGTCGGGCTCGAGGTCGTACCCCGACAGGAAGCGGGCGGCCCGCAACATGCGCAACGGGTCGTCGGTGAAGGACTCCTCGGGCGCGAGCGGGGTCCGGAGGCGCTTGGCGACCAGGTCGGCGGCCCCGCCGAAGGGGTCGATCAGCTCCGGCTCGGGGAGTCGAAGGGCCATCGCGTTGACGGTGAAGTCGCGGCGGGACAGGTCGGGCTCGACGCGATCGGAGAACTGCACGTCGGGCTTGCGGGAGTCGGGGACGTACGCCTCGGCCCGGTGCGTCGTGATCTCGTACTCGCGGTCGCCTCGCTTGGCCCCGATCGTCCCGAACCGCTTGCCGGTGGTCCACACCGCGTCGGCCCAGCCGGTGAGCAGCCGCTCGATGTCGTCGGGGCGGGCGTCGGTGGTGAAGTCGAAGTCGCGCGTGAGCGGACGGCCCAACAGGAGGTCGCGCACCGTCCCCCCGACGAGGTACACGGCGTAGCCGGCGCTCGTGAACCGGTCGGCGAGCGGGCGCACCTCGTCCAGCACCGGCTGGACCCGCTCGGGGATGGCCACCGCTCAACGGTAGGTCGATGGGCCCCGATCTCCGAACCCCCTTCCGTCCCCTTCTAGATTTGACCGCGCGTGACTGACTGGCCGGACGACCTCCTCGCCGTCATGGCGCACTCCCTCCTCAACTCGGTCGGGGTGATCGCCGGCGCCGCCGAGACGGTGAAGGTGCACTGGGATCGGCTCGAGGATCCCGTCAAGCTCGAGCTGCTGGAGAAGATCCTGCAGCAGTCGACCTTGATGGCGGGCGTGCTGAACGATCTCGTGCGGTCGGGCCGCCCCGAGCTGGTCGAGGCCCTCGACGAGCTGCTGCCGCCCGCTACGCCGTGAGCAGGCCGGCCCGCTGCATGGCCACCCGAAGGTCGCTGGGGCTGGTCGCGGCCGCCATCGCCTCCCGCAGCCCGACGAGACCGTCGCGGTGCAGCGCCAGCAGCGACTGATCGAAGGTCTGCATGCCGTAGTACTCGCCGTCGGCCACGATCTCGTCGATCGAGTCGCCGGCGGCGTCGGGGTCGACGATCCGCTCGTAGACGCGGCCGGTGTTGACGAGCACCTCGACCGCCGGGATCCGCCCGCTGCCGTCGGCCCGCGGCACGAGCCGCTGGGACACCACGCCCCGCAGCGACGTGGCCAGCGAGAGCCTGATCTGACCGTGCTGGTGCGGCGGGAAGAAGTCGACGATGCGGTTGACGGTCTCGACCGCGTTCGAGGTGTGGAGGGTCGAGAGCACGAGGTGACCGGTCTCGGCGGCGGCCAGCGCCGCCCAGACGGTCTCGGGGTCGCGCATCTCGCCCACGAAGATCACGTCGGGGTCCTGACGCAGCACGCGGCGCATCGCCTCGGCGAAGCCCCGCGTGTCCTCGCCGATCTCGCGCTGGCTCACGATCGACCGGCGGTCGTGGTGGAGGACCTCGATCGGGTCCTCGATCGTCACGATGTTCAGTGCCCGCGTGGCGTTGATGTGGTCGATCATCGACGCGATCGTCGTGGTCTTGCCCGAGCCGGTGGGACCGGTGACGAGCACGAGCCCTCGCTGCTCGTCGGCGAGTCGCTCCACCGCTGGGGGCAGCCCCAGCGCCGAGAACGACGGCACACCGGGGACCACGCTCCGCGCCACCAGGGCGATCGTGCCGCGCTGCCGGTACACGTTCACGCGGAACCGACCGAGGCCAGGGTGGTCGACGGCGACGTCAGCTTCGTTGGTGGCGTCGAACTCGTCGGCCCTGACCCCGGTCAGCACCACGTAGGCGAGCCGCTCGGTGTCCGCCGCGGTCAGCGGCGGGAACGGCGTCGTCTCGAGGCGGCCGTCGACCCGGACTCGGGGCGGCGAGCCGACCTTGAGGTGCAGGTCGGACCCGCGCCGCTCCACCAGGTGACGCAGGTAGTCGTCGAGCACACCCGTTATTCGGCCGATTCGGCTCGGACCATGAGCGCGGCGTCGACGACCGCCCGGCCCGGGCCACCGCTCGTCGGTCGCTCCGGCCGCATCTCGACCCCGGCGAGGCCGGCGACGCAGGCCGCCGTGGAGTCGGCCAGCGCCTGCAGGTCGTAGCCACCCTCGAGGAACGCGATGCGCCGGCCGGCGGGGACCAGCCCGGCCGACCGGATGGTCAGATCGGCGAAGTCGCCGCTCGACAGACCCAGGCCGGTGAGCGGGTCGGCCCGATGGCCGTCGAAGCCGGCCGACACCAGCACCCAGGTGGGGCCGAACGCCTCGGCCGCGGGCTCGATGAGCTCGTCGAAGGCCCGGAGGTAGACGTCGCCGGTGGCGCCGTCGGGCAGCGGGACGTTGATGGTGGTGCCGGCGCCGGCGCCGGCGCCGGACTCCCGCAGCTTCCCGGTGAACGGGTAGAGGGGGTACTCGTGCAGCGACACGTACAGGACGCGAGGGTCCTCGTAGAACGCGTCCTGCGTCCCGTTGCCGTGATGGGCGTCCCAGTCGAGGATCAGCACCCGCTCCCCGCGGGCGACGAGCACGGCAGCGGTCACCGCCACGTTGTTCAGCAGGCAGAACCCCATCGCTCGCGTGGGCGTGGCGTGGTGCCCGGGCGGACGGAGGGCGAGGAAGGCGGCGTCGCCCTCGCCGCGATCCAGGCGGGCGACGGCGTCCGGTCCGGCGCCGGCCGCCAGCACGGCGGCGTCCCACGACGCCGGGACGGCCGCGGTGTCCTGGTCGATGTTGCCGCCGCCCTGCCGGCAGAACCGCTCCAGCGCGTCCAGGTACGCCGCCGGGTGCAGCGCCTCGAGCTCGTCACGGGTCGCCGGGCGGGGGTCCACCCGCACCACCTCGCCGTCGAGGCCGGCCACGTCGATGCCGGCCAGAACGGCCTCGAGCCGAGCCGGTCGCTCAGGGTGGCCCCGACCGGTGTCGTGCGCGCCGTAGCGCTCCGAGGTGGAGACGAGCACGCGCATGGTCTCAGGGTAAGGCTCGGTCTCGACGCGCGGCGCGCCGGCCCTGTCGGCGCAGCCGCGCGCGGCGGCCGTAGCCTCGGAACCGATGCGGTCGGAGGTCGTGCGTCGGGGCCACGAGCGCCTGCGAGTCGGGCCGTGGCGGGGTGACGATCGCATCGCGTACATCGCCCCCGTCGGCGACGCCATCCCGCCGACCGCCGCGATGGTGCAGCACGCCTGCGAGATCCTCCAGCACCGCGGGTTCGAGCGGGCCCTGACCGGCGCCCTCGCCGAACGCGAGCGGCTCGGCTTCGAGCGGGTCGGCTTCCAGCCGCACGAGGAGCTCCACCTGCTGGCCCACGATCTGCAGGACCTGCCGCCGCCGGGTCAGGCGCCCCACCGCCGGGCATGGCCCCCCGACCGGCCGCGCGCGCTCGCCGTCGACGCCGCCGCGTTCCCACCGTTCTGGCGCCTCGACCGTGACGGCCTCCGCGACGCGATCGGGGCAACCTCCATCGCCCGGTTCCGGGTGGCGACCGTCGGCGGCGAGGTCGTCGGCTACGCGGTGACCGGCCGGTCCGGGGAGCGGGGGTACCTCCAGCGTCTCGCCGTGCACCCCGACCATGCCGGCAACGGCATCGGCCGCACGCTCGTGATCGACGGGCTCCGCTGGCTGAAGCGGCGGCGGGCCCGTCAAGCGGTGGTCAACACCCAGCACGGCAACGAGCGAGCCCTCTCCCTCTACCAGCACCTCGGGTTCCGACTGCAGCCGTCGGGGCTGCTCGTGCTCGCCCTGCCGCTGTGAAGCGGCTCGCGGTCGCGGCCGTCGTCCTCGCGCTCCTCGCGCTCCTCGGCGCCTGGGCACCCGCCGCCGCCCAGCAGCGGGCGTCGGCCGGCCTCGCCCTCGCATCCCAGACGGCGTGGGTGGGCGAGAGCGGCGTGTTCACCATGCGCCTCGACGTGACCCGGGTGCGCCGACCCCAGCAGCTCGAGCTGGCCGTCGTCGTCCACCGCGCCGTCACGTCGCGCTCGCAGTTCGCCCGCACGATCGACGGCGCCCTCCTCCGTGGCGTCGTCGAGCGCCGGGTCCTGCCGTTCTCGACGTTGCGCTTCGACGCCGCCGGCGCCGTGCAGGTGCCCGTGGACGCCGAGGCGCTGCGACCCGGCGTGTACCCGGTGGCCGTCACGCTGACCGATACCGGCACCGACCGGACCGTGGCCTCGCTCGTCACCCATCTGGTCCGCGTGTCGAGCGAGCCCGCGCAGCACCCGCTGAACGTGGCATGGGTCCAGCCCTACGGCGCCCACCCCGCGCTCGGCCCCGACGGCGAGGTGCGCCTCGCCGACGACGACCTCGACAACCTCCGGATCGTCGCCGCCCAGCTCGGCCGCCGGATCCGGCTCACGGTGACCCCCACGCCGGAGACCGTCGCCGCGCTCGAGACCATCGACGAGGGCGCCACCGTCACGGCGCTCGCCGAGCTCCTCGGCGGCCATCAGGTGCTGTCGATGCCCTACGTCGACATCGAGCCCAGCGCGCTCGTCGCCGCCGGACGGGAGGAGGACCTGCGGACGCAGCGCGTGGAAGGCGATGCCGCCCTCGACCGCACCTTGGCCCTGCGCATCGACGATCGGACGTGGTCGGCGACCGGCCCGGTCACGCGCGGGGTGCTGCGGGCGCTGCACGAGCTGGGCATCACCCGCGTCGTGCTCGACGAGGAGACGCTGGAGCCCCTGCCGGCTGCGGCCACCAACGGTCTGACCCTCACGCGGCCGTTCGCCCTGCGCGCGACCGCCAGCGCCCGGCTCGACGCCGTCGCCGTCGACCCCGGACTCGTCGGCCACCTCGACGACGGGGACGAGGTGCTCGGCGCCCACCACCTCCTCGCCGACCTGGCCGTGCTCCACGCCGACCTGCCGGGCGTCACCCGCGGGGTCGTGATCCGCCCGCCGGTCGACTGGCGGCCCGCGGAGGCGGTGCTCGCCACGGTGCTGGAGAGCCTGGCGACCGCACCGATGCTGCAGGCGGTGACCA
Organism: Acidimicrobiales bacterium; assembly: GCA_035540955.1. Lineage (GTDB taxonomy): Bacteria > Actinomycetota > Acidimicrobiia > Acidimicrobiales > CADCSY01 > DATLFP01. The sequence continues at coordinate 27,877 of DATLFP010000043.1, read as the reverse complement.
TCGGAGAGCTGTTCGACACCGTCGAGCCGCTGGCCTCGGACGGTGACACCGTCGTCCGTGAGCTCGCCGACGGCGACGTGCCGAGCCTGGGCTACGCGCCGACCGACCTCGATCGAGCCCGCGCGGCGATCGGCGGGCTCGGCTCGCTCCTGGTCGACCCCGCCGACGCCGACCTCGCGCTCCTCGACCGGCTCCTCCTCGTCGCCCAGTCGCGCCAGCTGTCGTCCTCGGACCGGTCGCAGTACATCAGCGCCGTCAACGACCGGGTGCGGACCGCCACGGCCAACGTCCGGGTGCTCGGCGAGCGGACCTACCGGCTCACCGCGCGCGAGGGGGCCATCCCGCTGTCACTCGTGAACGACAACGACTTCGACGTGCACGTCGACATCGCGCTGACGAGCGACAAGCTGTCCTTCACGGGCAGCGAGCGCGAAGGCGAGCTCGTGATCCGCAGCCGCGTGCTCGAGGCGAAGCGGACGACCACCGAGATCATCCCGGTGAAGGCGCGGACCTCCGGACAGTTCCGGCTGCAGGTGTCGCTCCGCTCGCCCGACGGCCGACTCGAGCTGGCGGCCACCGGGTACACGATCACCTCGACGGTGGCCTCCGGAGTGGGCATCCTCCTCTCGGTGGGCGCCGGGACGTTCCTCCTGCTCTGGTGGGCGCGGCACTGGCGCACGGGCCGTCGCGGTCGGCACGGCGGTGCGCCACAGGAGGCGCCGCCCGCGTAGGGTCCGGACATGCCCGTGAAGGTCGTGACCGACAGCGCCTGTGACCTCGCCGACGAGCTCGTCGCGGAGCTCGGCATCACCATCGTGCCGCTGAGCATCCGCTTCGGCTCCGAGGAGTACATCGACCGGGTGAACCTCTCGCCCCAGGAGTTCTACGACAAGATGGCCAGCACGGCCGCCCTCCCGGAGACGGCGGCCCCGGCGCCGGGAGCCTTCGAAGCGGCGTTCCGGTCCGCGCTCGACGCCGGGGCCGACGGCGTGCTCTGCGTGAACCTCTCCGGTCAGCTGTCGGCGACCATCGAGTCGGCCCGCAACGCGGCGCGGTCGATGCCCGACGCGCCGATCCGCATCATCGACTCGCTGTCGGTCACCGGCGGGCTCGGGAGCATGGTCAAGGCGGCGGCGGAGGCGGCCCGGGACGGTGCCTCGCTCGACGACGTCGCCGCGCTGGTCGAGGGGATGATCCCCCGCACCCGTGTGTACGGCGCCCTCGACACCCTCGAGAACCTCAAGAAGGGCGGACGCATCGGGGGCGCGCAGGCGCTCCTCGGCTCCCTGCTCTCGATCAAGCCGCTCATCGAGGTGCGCGACGGCGTCGTGCACGAGGCCGGCAAGCCCCGTACCCGGAGCAAGGCGATCAAGGCGCTCGTGGACAAGCTGCGGGAAGCAGGACCGGTCGAGAACGTCCACGTGCTGCACGGGTTCGCGCCCGACGCCGAGGAGCTCATCGCCCAGGTCGCCGCCGTGGTCCCCCGCGAGCAGCTGACCACCGGCATCATCGGCGCCACCATCGGCACCCACGGCGGCCCCCGCCTCTTCGGCATCACCTTCCAGGTGAAGGCCTAGCCCCCCAAACCCCCGTTCTGGGACCGATCGGGTACGGCGCGGCGGCCGGATCGGTCCCAGATCGCTGGTGCTAGCGGTCGAGGCACAGCACGCGCAGCTCGACGCTGCACCGCGCCGGCGCGCCGGGCCCGACGGTGGGGTCGCGGAACGCCGAGTGGGGCGTGAAGTACGTCGTGCCCGCCGGCACCATGTCGGTGTCGTAGGTGCGGAACGCGACCACCTCGTCGGCGGTCAGCGCCGGGAACGTGTACCAGCGGTGCCGGTCGGGATCGTCGGGCTCGAGGATCGCCACCGCGTCGAAGGCATCCGCGCCGGCGACGTAGCCGGTGTACCGGAACGGCACCACCTCGTCCCGGGTGACCGTCCGGGCGTCGCACCACGCCACCGGCAGGTCCATCGCGGGCGGGCCGACGTTGCGCCACAGCTGCAGCATGACGATCCGGCGGGCACCGGCCACGTCTTCACCGGTGAGCCCGGCGCGCGCCAGCGCCGCCGCCCCGCGGCCCCGCACGTTGCGGTAGTTGTTGCGGACGATGTCGCCGTAGCTGTCGGCGAAGTCGGAGTGGACGAGCCGCACCGGCTCCTGGACCCGTGCCCGCTTCTGCTCCTCGGCGCTGCGCCGCACGTGGTCGGCCACCAGGGCGTGCTCGGTGCCCACCAACGCCCGGGCGAGCCGCTCCGCCTCGGGGTAGTGGACGGTGGCGATCGCCACGTCGTCGTTCCAGTCGGGCACCGATGAGGTGTGATCCAGACGCTCGAAGCCGCACTCGCGCCAGCCCGGCAGCGCCGCGGTGCGGCCGTCACGGATCTCGACCTCGACCGTGCGCGGTCCTCCCGCGAACCCCTCGCGGCCCACGTAGTTCATCGCCGCCCTGCAGTACGTGGTCACCACCGATTGCTTAGTCCACCGGGCCGCCGCGCAGCGGCGCCGAGAGGCGACCGGGGTACCGTCGTCTGACTTGTCCGAGGCCAACACCACTGCCGCCGGCCACCTCGTCGGTGGCCGCTACCGCCTGGTCTCGCGGATCGCGCGCGGCGGCATGGCGGAGGTGTGGGAGGCCGCCGACGAGGTGCTCGGACGGGCCGTCGCGGTGAAGCTGCTCCTGCCCCACCTGGCCGCCGACGACGCGTTCCACGCCCGCTTCCACCGCGAGGCGATGGCGGCCGCCCGGCTCGCCCACCCGCACATCGTCGCCATCTACGACACGTGCAGCACCGATGCGACCGAGGCCATCGTCATGGAGCTCGTGCGGGGCCCGACCCTCCGCGAAGAGCTCGACCGCACCGGCGCCCTCCCGCCGGTGCGGGCGGTGGCGATCGGCCGTCAGGTGGCCGACGCCCTGGCGCACGCGCACGCGTCGGGGCTCGTGCACCGGGACGTGAAGCCCGGCAACATCCTCCTCTCCGACGACGGCCGCGTCCTCGTGACCGACTTCGGCATCGCGAAGGCGGCCGAGGAGTCCTCCGACCTGACCGACGCCGGCCAGGTCGTCGGCACCGCCAAGTACCTGGCGCCGGAGCAGGTCCGGGGCGTCCCGCTCGACGGCCGGGCCGACGTGTACGCGCTCGGTGTCGTCCTCTACGAGATGCTGTGCGGCCGGCCGCCGTTCGCGGCCGAGACCTCGACCGCGACCGCGCTCGCCCGGCTCACCTCCGACCCCCTGCGCCCGCGGCAGATCCGCGCCGGCCTGTCGCGTGAGCTGGAGGAGATCGTGCTCACCGCCATGGCGCGCGAGCCCGACCGCCGGTTCCCCTCGGCGCAAGCGCTGTGCTCGGCCCTCGACGGGCTCGACCTGCGGCGGCTCGCCGACGAGCCCGCCGACGACGCCACCGTGGGGTTCCGGCTCGACGACGACACCCCGGCGCCGCCGTCGGGCGAGGCGGCGCGGTTCCGTCACAGCGAGCGCTCCTGGCTCGTCCCCGCCGCGCTGATCATCGTCGTCGCCGTGACCCTCGGCGTCGTCGGGCTGGTCCTCAGCGGCAACGAGGTCGGCCGGAGCATCTTCGACGCCGCCACCGGCAACGACCGCCGATCGACCACGGCGGCCGCGCCGCTGCCGCTCGATGGCGCGCCGGCCTCCTTCGACCCCTTCGGGTCGGGCGGCGAGCACGACGACGAGCTGCCCCTCGCCGTCGACGGTGACGCCGCCACGGCGTGGACCACCGAGCGCTACCGGAGCCGCAGCCTCGGCGGACTGAAGCCGGGTGTCGGCATCGTGCTGCGCCTGCGCGACGTCGCCGACCTCGGTCGCCTGGAGCTCGACTCGCCCACCCAGGACTGGGCCGTGGAGGTCTATGCCGCCGACGACGCCGACGCCGATCTCGGCGGGTTCGGTTCGCCGATCGCCTCCGCCCGCGGCATCGCCGGCGGCGTGGTCCTCGACCTGGGCGGGGCCCGGGGCTCGGTCGTGCTCGTGTGGATCACCGACCTCGGCGACGGCAGCGTGGGCAGCCCCTACTCGGTGGCGATCGCCGAGGCTCGGGTCTACGCGTCCTAGGTTCGCGCCCCGTGGCCCCGGACGACCGCAGCGACGCCGACCTCGTCGCCGTCGCTCAGGATGGCGACCGGGACGCGCTCGACCTGCTGCTGCGGCGTCATCACGACCGGATCCGGGCGCTCGCCCGGCGGCTGCTCGGCAACGACGCCGACGCCGCCGACGCCACCCAGGAAGCGCTCATCGCGATCGTGCGCGGTCTCCCGCGCTTCGACCAGCGATCGTCGTTCGGCACCTGGGCCTACCGCGTCGCCACCAACGCGTGTCTCGACGAGCTGCGGCGCCGGGGCCGACGCCCCCGCCCCGACCCCGATGCGGCGCTCGACGTCCCCGCCGGCGGCAGCGATCCCGGGGACGTGGTCGGGGCCCGCATCGACGTCGACGCCGCCCTCGCGCGGCTCCCGGTCGACTTCCGGGCCGCCGTGGTGCTCCGCGACCTGTGCGCCCTCGACTACGCCGAGATCGCCGAGGTGCTCGACATCCCGTCGGGCACCGTGCGCTCGCGCATCGCCCGGGGGCGGGCCCAGCTGGCCGAGCTGCTCGGGAACCCGGAGCCCGACGGCGAGCGTCCAAGGACCAGCGATGACTGAACGGCATCTCGACGACGAGGCGCTCTCCGCCGTGCTCGATGGCGAGGCGACCGACGACGACGCGCTCCACGCCGACGGGTGCGGGGTGTGCGGCGCGCGCCTGGCCGCGCTCCGGGAGGCGACGCTCCTCGTCCGCACCCCCGTCGCGCCGGCGTCCGACGCCGAGCGCGAGGCCGCCATCGCGGCCGCCATGGCGGCGGCGCCCGCCACGGTCGTGCCGTTCCGCTCGCGCCGGCGGACGATGCCGGCGTGGCTGGGTGCCGCCGCCGCCGCCGTCGTGGTGGCGGCCGGCTCCGTCGCCCTCCTCGCCCAGCGCGGTGACGACGACGACCGCGGCGACCAGAGCACGGCGCTCGAGAGCAGCGACGCCTTCGACGAGGACGCGATGGCCACGCTCGCGGCACCCCCCACGGTCGACGGCGGCGACATCGGCGCCGTCGAGGACCTCGACCTCCGCGCCGTCGTCGAGGCCGGCACCGCCGCCCGGGCTTCGGTGAGCGGCACCGGGGGCGACGCCGGCCCCGCCGCCGGGGGCGGCGCCGAGAGCAGCGCCGACGACGGGGCGCCGGCATGCGAGGACGAGGTGCGAGCCGGCGATCCCGAGCTCGGCCCCCTCCTGTTCCGGGCGGTGGGCACCTACGACGACGAGGCGGTCACCGTGCTGGCCTTCGAAGCCGCGACCGAGGAGGGCGGCCTCGACCGTCGCGTGTACGTGGTCGCCACCGACGGGTGCGCGATCCGGACCTTCCTCACCTTCTCGGCCTAGCCACCGCCACCCGCCGGGGGCGGACGTTCCACGCGGCGATGGCGGCGGCCAACGCCGCCGCCGGCCACGCGATGTGGGCCCACGGCTCGACGCCGCTGTCGGACTCCAGCCACTGGCCGTAGAGGAGCCCGCCGGCGGCCAGCGTGGCCGTCACCGCCATGGCCGCGGCGCCGTACCAGCGGCCGAGACCGGCGACCACCTCCCCCACCAGGACACCGACCGCCACCGCCGCCGCCCACGGCGTGAGCCCCTCGAACTCGTACTCGGCCATGATGAAGGCGGCGAGCACGGCGCCGGCCGCGGCGAGGATCACAGCGAGAATCCGGCGCACGGGCCAAGGGTAGGCTCGCCCGCGTGGCGACCCCCCTCCGGCACGTTCGGCAGGTGGTCGACGCCGATCCGCCGGCCCCCGAGCCGGATTGGGCGGCGCAGACCGCCGACCAGATCGAGAAGGTCGTGGTCTCGATCCGGTCCAAGACCGCCGATCCCCTCGACCGCATCGTGCGGATCGTGGTCTACGGCATCGTCGCCGCGGTGCTGGGCGTCGCCGTCGTGGTCCTCCTCACCGTCGCACTCGTGCGGGCGGTCGACGTGGCCATCCCCGGCGCCGTGTGGTCGGCGCATCTGGCCGTGGGCGGAATCTTCACCGTCGTCGGGCTGTTCCTGTGGACCAGGCGCCGGCCGCGGGCCGGGACCAGCTAACCGTCCGGAGGGACCCAGCACGTGTCAGCGCTCGCCACTCGCGATGTCGTCATCATCGGATCCGGTCCGGCCGGGCTCACCGCCGCCATCTACACGGCCCGGGCCAACCTCGACCCGCTGGTGATCGAGGGCGAGCCGTCCTCCACCGGCGACCAGCCGGGGGGCCAGCTCATGCTGACCACCGAGGTCGAGAACTACCCGGGCTTCGTCGACGGGATCATGGGCCCCGAGCTGATGAGCACGTTCCGGGCCCAGGCCGCCCGCTTCGGGGCCGAGTACCTCACCGAGAAGGTCACCCGGGTCGACTTCTCCGAGCGGCCGTTCAAGCTGTGGGTCGGGCGGGACGCCGGCGAGGAGCCGACGGTGCTGGCCAAGTCGGTGATCGTGTCCACCGGCGCCCGGGCCCTGATGCTCGGGCTGGCCGAGGAGGAGCGGCTGCTCGGCCACGGCGTGTCGACCTGCGCCACCTGCGACGGCTTCTTCTTCCGGGGCCACGAGATCGCCGTGGTCGGGGGCGGTGACTCGGCCATCGAGGAGGCGACCTTCCTCACGAAGTTCGCCGACAAGGTCACCGTGATCCACCGGCGCGACCAGCTCCGGGCCTCGAAGATCATGCAGGAACGGGCGTTCAAGAACGACAAGATCAGCTTCCTCTGGAACTCGCGCGTGGTCGGCCTCGAGGGTGAGACGAGGCTCGAGGGGGCGGTGGTCGAGGACGTCCACACCGGCGAGCGTCACACGCTGCCGGTCACCGGGCTGTTCGTGGCCATCGGCCATGTCCCCAACACCGACCTGTTCGCCGGCTCGCTCGACATGGACGACGCCGGCTACCTGCGCACCGCGCCCGGCAGCACCGCCACCAACGTGCCCGGCGTGTTCGCCTGCGGTGACGTGCAGGATCACACCTACCGGCAGGCGATCACCGCCGCCGGCTCGGGGTGCATGGCGGCCATCGACGCCGAACGCTGGCTCGAAGCGACCCATGACGCCCCGTCCGACCTTGCCGAGACCCCCCGAGACTGGTGAAAGGACCCGACATGGGTGAGAACACGACGCAGCTGAGCGACGCCACGTTCGACGAGACGATCGGCTCGGCGTCCGAGCCGGTCCTCGTCGACTTCTGGGCGGAGTGGTGTGGACCGTGCAAGCTGATCGCGCCGATCCTCGAGGAGATCGCCGACGAGCAGGCCGGCAAGCTCACCATCGCCAAGCTGAACATCGACGACAACCCCGACGCCGCCCGCCGCTACGACGTGATGAGCATCCCCACCCTGATCCTCTTCAAGGACGGCGTGCCGCAGAAGAAGCTCATCGGGGCCAAGGGCAAGGGCCAGCTCCTCGAGGAGATCGCCGACTTTCTCTAGGCCCCTGACCAGGGAGAACGCCGGTTATCCACAGGGTTGGGCACAGCATGGGGGAAACTCAACTGCAGGGTGAGATCCCCAACCCTGGAGGTCACGTCGAGCGTTTGTGACGGTGGTCACAAGGCGCCGGGCGGTCAGGTGCCGGCCGGCTCCGTCATCGCCCGGTAGAGGCGCTCGAGGTCGTCGAGGTCGGCGAAGGCGATCACGACCTTGCCACCGCCGCCCTTCCCCTCCTGGACCTGGACCCGGGTGGCGAGATGCTCGCCGAGCAGGTCCTCGAGCTCCTGCATGCCGGCCTGCCGGAGCTTCGGCCCCCGGCCGGGACGGGCGGTGGCGCCGGTGGCACTCGGCGCGGTCGCCTCCAGCTCGGCGCGCTCGCGCACGACGTCCTCCACCGCCCGCACCGACAAGCCCTCCCCCACGATCCGACGGGCGAGGGCCTCCTGGAAGGAGCGATCCGGGGTGCCCAGCAGGGCGCGGGCGTGACCGGCGGTGATGGCGCCCTCCGACACCATCTTCTGGATCGTGGGCGGGAGCTGGAACAGCCGCAGGGTGTTGGTGATGGTGACCCGGCTCTTGCCCACCCGCTCCGCGAGCTGCTCGTGCGTCATCCCGAAGTCCTCGAGCAGCTGCTGGTAGGCCGCCGCCTCCTCGAGCGGGTTGAGGTCCTGGCGGTGGAGGTTCTCCACCACCGCCTGCTCGAGCGACGCCAGGTTGTCGGCGTCCTTGACCACCACCGGGATCGTGGGCAGCCCGGCCCGCTTGGCCGCCCGCCACCGGCGCTCGCCGGCGATCAGCTCGAAGTCCCCCGTGGGCAGCTCCCGCACGAGCACGGGCTGGAGGACGCCGAGCTCGCGCACCGAGGCGGCGAGCGACGCCAGCGACTCCTCGTCGAAGTGCTTGCGGGGCTGGTGCGGGTTGGCCTGGATGCTGCTGACCGCTACCTCCCGCAAGGCGCCGGTGTCCGCCGACGAGGACGCCTCCGGGGGGATGAGGGCGCCCAGGCCCCTACCGAGTCCGCTGCGGCGTGCCACCGCTCACCTCCCTGGCCAGCTCGCGATAGGCGATGGCGCCCCGCGATGACGGATCGAACGTGATGATGGGCTGCCCGTAGGACGGGGCCTCGGACAGCCGCACGGTGCGGGGGATCACGGTGCGGCACACCCGCTCCCCGAAGTGGTCGCGCACCTCCTGCACCACCTGGTCGCTGAGCTTGGTCCGGGCGTCGTACATCACGCAGACCAGGGCGCTCACCTCGAGGGCGGGGTTCAGGTTCTTCTGGACCAGGGCGACGTTGCGCAGCAGCTGGCCGAGGCCCTCGAGGGCGTAGTACTCGCACTGGATCGGCACGACGACCTCGCCGGCCGCCGCCAGGCCGTTGACGGTCAGCAGGCCGAGCGAGGGCGGACAGTCGATGAGCACGAAGTCGTAGTCGTCCAGTACCTCCTCGATCGCCCGCTTCAGGCGCAGCTCGCGGCTGAACGCCGGCACCAGCTCGATCTCGGCGCCCGCCAGGTCGAGGCTCGCGGGGGCGACGAAGAGGTTGCGGACCGACGAGGGCTCGACGCAGTCCTCCAGCGGGAGGTCATGGAGGATCACGTCGTACATGGAGGTCGCCATGTTGCGGGGGTTGAGGCCCAGCCCGGTGGAGGCGTTCCCCTGCGGGTCGAGGTCGACCACCAGCACCCGGTAGTCCAGGGACGCCAGGGACGCGCCGAGGTTCACCGCCGTGGTCGTCTTGCCCACCCCGCCCTTCTGGTTGGCGATGGCGAGCACCCGGGGCAGGTCGCGGGCAAACGGGCTGGTCGCGGCGCCATTCGCGGGCTCTGGCGGGCTGGACTCGGGGAGCTCGAGCCCCTCGGGAGCCGGGAGCGGCGGGAGGTCGGGCGAGGGGAGCGGCGCCGGCTCGCGAGCGGCGTCCTCACCGTCGTCGCGTGGCGTGCGGTCCTCGACCGGCGCCCCGTCGTCGTGCTCGCGGGCGGCGACGCCGTCTTCGGCGGCGTCGGGCGGTACCGCGACGTCGGGGTCATCGGTGGCGGCGCGCAGCCGCTCGAAGATCGCTCGACCTCGGTCGGCACCGTCGGGCACGGGGCCATCCTGACAACCGGCAGCGGTGGGCGCAAGGATGCCTTCGCGGCGTTTGCCGCCTCGTTCCACGTGAAACGTCACCAGAGCGGGCGCTTGGCCGGCACCCCGGTCCGGCGCGGGTACCGCTCCGGGCACGCCGTGGTCTGCACCAGCACCACGACGTTCGGGGGGCCCGGCAGCCAGTGCGGCGGACCCAGCCCGAGCGCGCCGGCCCCCGCCCACCGTGCCGGCGTCGGGGAGCCCGGCGGCTCGCTCACCACGAGCCGGCCGCCGATGCGCAGCAGCGGCGCTCCGCACTCGGCGGTGACCGCCGGTGCGCCGAACGCCCGCGCCACGACTGCTCCCATCGTCGCCCGGAGGTCGGCGACGGCCTCGGCCCGCTCGGCCCGCACGGTCACGGTCAGGCCCAGCCGTGCCACGGCGTCGCGGAGGAAGGCGGCCCGCTTGCCCATGGCCTCCAGGAAGGTCCAGGCGAGATCCGGGCGCTCGGCGGCCAGGACGAGGCCGGGCACGCCACCGCCGGCGCCGAGGTCGAGCGCCCGGCCGTCCACACCCTCGAGCGCCGGCAGGAACGCCCGCGCGTGTTCCACGTGGAACGACACCGGGCCGGGACCGAGAAACCCCAGGTCACGAGCCTCGTCGAGGATCGTGACGAGCTGGCTCACGCCGGCGAGATGACCACCCGGCGCCGGGGATCCTCGCCCTCCGAGGACGTGCTGACGCCATCGATCTCGTTCACCGCGTCGTGGACCACCTTGCGATCGGCCGCCGACATCGGCTCCAGGGCGGCGGCCTCGCCCGACTCGAGCACCTGCGCCGCCACCTTGGCCGCGAAGGCGGCCAAGGCCTCCCGCCGCCGCTCGCGGTAGCCGCCGACGTCGACCCGGAGCCGGGCCGAGTCCTCGACCGCCTGCTGCAGCGCTCGCCGGGCGAGCTCCTGGACGGCGTCGAGGGTCGTGCCCCGCGGTCCGAGCAGGAGCCCCACGTCCTCGCCGTCGATGGCCGCCTCGATGGCGCGGTCGTCGGGCACCACCGTGATGGTGACGGTGGCATCGACCCCGAAGGCGTCGAGCAACCCGTCGAGGAAGCCCCGCACGACCTCGCACTGCGCGTCCAGCTGCTCCTGGCTCAGTGCGGGACGGTCTCGCTCGCGCCGATCCTCCACGTCGTCTCCCTGCTCGTCACGACGGGGGCGTCGGCCCCCATCCCGGGCTTGCTTGGTCGGTCGACGGGCCCCGCCGGCACTCGCCGTCTCGCGGCGAGGCGCCGCCGTCTCCTCACGGCCGGCACCCTCGCGACGGCCCCGGGCGCTCCGCCCACCGCGGCGGTCGCGCCGGTCGACCTTCGGCGGCGGCGCCTGGGGCCGCACGCGCGCCCGCACCCGGGCCTCGGACCGGAGGCGGCCGAACAGGCCGACCTTCGGCTCCTCGAGGACCTCGAACTCGGCGTCGACCTCGTCGACGCCGAGCTGGTCGAGCGCGTGCTCCTTGGCCTCTTCGACCGTTCGACCGGTCGTCTCCACCCATTCCACAGCTACTTCCGCTTCCGCTTGCGATTCTTGGACCGGCTCCGCTGCTGGCCCTGGGCGACCCGGGGCGAGGGCGGGACCGGCTTCTGGTCCTTGGGCTTGTCGGGCTTGTCCTGCTTGTCCTGCACGACCGTCGCCGCCGGCGCCGGCTTGGACGGCTTCGGGGGCTTCGACCCGTTGGGCGACCCGCCACCCCTTCGCAGCTCCGGGAACTCCATGCGGGTCACGACCGCCTGCTGGCCCACCCGCACGAGCGAGGACACGACGAAGTAGACGACGACGCCGGCGGGAAGGCTGTAGGAGATCGGGATGAAGATGAAGGGCAGGACCCGCATCATCATCTGCTGCTGGGGGTTGACCTGGGCCTGGTTGACGTTGCGGCCCTGCACCTGCTTCTGCTGGTACCAGGAGAGCAGCGCCGTCAGGCCGACGAGCACCAGGTAGGGGAGGGCGTCGACGGCGCCGTCACCGGACAGCACGTTCCCGGCGCTGCGGGACAGGTCGATCCCCCAGGAGATCATCCGGTCGGTGGCATCCAGGTCCCGGAACAGCGCCGAGGAGTGATCCAGGTACTTCGGCGCGAACGTCGTGATCCCGTCGACGGTCTCCTTGCGGGTGAGGCCGTTCAGCACCTGGAACAGCACGAAGAAGATCGGCATCTGCAGGAGGAGCGGCAGGCACGAGCTCAGCGGGTTGATGTTGTTGGCCTGGTAGAAGGCCATCATCTCCCGCTGGAGGGTCTCCTTGTCGTCCTTGTACTGCGCCTGGAGCTTCTTGAGCTCGGGCTGGACCCGCTGCATGGCGATCATCGAGCGGGTGCTCTTGATCGTGAGGGGGGTCAGCACCAGGTAGATGGCGATGGTGAACAGCACGATCGCCATCCCGTACGAGTCCCAGACGTCGTAGAAGAAGGCGAGCGCGCCGGCGAGCAGGTCGAACATCAGATAGGCCTATCGGTCGGGAACAGGATCGAAGCCGAACCGCCCCCACGGGTGGCACCGCAGCAGCCGGCGGGCGGCGAGGACACCGCCGCGGAGGGCGCCGTGGCGCTCCACGGCCTCGATGCCGTAGGCGGAGCAGGTCGGGAAGTAGCGGCACGGGGAGGGACGGCCGGCGCGGAGGTGCTGCCAGCCCCGGAACACCGCCCGCAGCAGCGCCGCCGGCACCGACAAACCCTCGACTCGCGCGTGAGGGTTCACGCCACCGCCTCGAGCAGCGCACGGCGGAGGTCCTCGCCGGCCAGACCGGCGGCGCCGGGCCCGGCGCTGACCAGGTAGGTGCCCGGCGCCAGGGGCGTGTCGGCCACCACGGCCCGGAGCCGGCGGCGGAGGCGGTTGCGGGTCACGGCGCTGCCCACGGGGCGGCCCAACGCGTAGGCGACCCGGGGCGGCTCGCAGCCGTCGGCGAGGTGGGTGACGGTGAGGGGACCGACGCGGCGGCGCACGCCCTCCCGGCGGAGGGCCGCGAACGAGCCGCGATCTCGGACACGCCAGCGGCGAGCCATCGACGGCGGCCGGATCAGGCGGACAGCTTGGCGCGGCCCTTGCGGCGACGGGCCTTGATGATGGCGCGACCGGCGCGGGTCGACATCCGGTGACGGAAGCCGTGCCGGCGCGCCCGGCGACGGTTGTTCGGCTGGAACGTGCGCTTCACGACGGGTCCTTTCTGGCGTCCCGGCCGGGACGCGGGCACTGCGGTCTCGGCGCGGCGCGATCATCGGGAGGACGTCGCCGCCAGCGCGTCCGCCCAGCGTAGAGGCACCGACCACCGCCTGCCACTCGCGGCCGAGCGGCGTCGCGACCACCGCGCGCGCGGACAACGCTGCCGCGCGCGCCCAGAATGGCCCTTGCGTTGCTCGGGAAGGCCGGTGCTACCGTCCGATCTCCGATCACATGCCGGTTCCACAGGGGCGTGCCGGTCGCCCGACCTCCCGTAGGGGTGGGCGACGGCAGGCTCTCGGGCGGGGTGCGGCCGTGATTGTCCACACGTGTGGACCGAGCTGTGGACACCGTCAAGGGGCTGGAGGCGTTGCGGCACGTGGGCGAGGCGGAAGAACTGTGGATTTCATGTACGGCAGCACTACGGGGCCAGCTGCCTGAGGCGGTCTGGACCACCTGCTTCCAACCGACGACGGCGGTCGAGCTGACCGACGACGTGCTGGTGGTGGCGGTGCCGAGCACGCTGGTGAAGGAGCGGATCGAGGCCCGCTTCCTGCCCCAGCTGCACGCCACCCTGGCCGGTCTCGGCCAGCACGAGCTCGACGTGGTGCTCCAGGTCCGCCCCGACGAGGAGCTGTTCCCGGGCGTGGGACCCGTCGACGGCGAGCACGACGGCGGCGCCCCGCTCCCGAGCGTGGCGGTCGGCGACCACGGCGACCGGCGGGAGGAGCGGACCTCGCTCAACTCCCGGTACATCTTCGAGAACTTCGTCACCGGCGCGTCGAACCGTTTCGCCCACGCCGCCGCGCTCGCCGTCGCCGAGACCCCGGCCCGCAGCTACAACCCGCTGTTCATCTACGGGGTGGCGGGGCTGGGCAAGACCCACCTCCTGCACGCGATCGCGCATTACGTCAAGCAGAACTACCCGGCGTACAAGGTCCGCTACGTCTCGACCGAGGCGTTCCTCAACGACTACGTCGAGGGCATCCGCACCAACTCGATGCCCGAGTTCAAGCGGAAGTACCGGGAGATCGACGTCCTCCTGGTCGACGACATCCAGTTCATGGAGGGCAAGGAGGGCCTGCAGGAGGAGTTCTTCCACACCTTCAACCAGCTGCACGCCGCCAACCGCCAGATCGTGCTCAGCTCCGACCGCCCCCCGCGGGCCATCGCCACCCTCGAGGACCGGCTCCGCAGCCGCTTCGAGTGGGGCCTGATCACCGACATCCAACCGCCCGACGTGGAGACCCGCCTCGCCATCCTCCGCAAGAAGGCCGAGCGGGAGCCCACCCACATCCCGAGCGAGGTGCTGGAGTTCATCGCCACCAACATCACCAACAACATCCGCGAGCTCGAGGGCGCCCTGATCCGCGTCTCGGCCTTCGCCAGCCTCAACCGACAGCCCCTCACCGCCGAGCTCGCCGCCCAGGTCCTCGGCGACATCCTCTCCGACAGCGAGCCCCGGCCCATCACCGCGCAGGTCATCCTCGAGGCCACCGCCAAGATGTTCGGCTTCACCACCGATGAGCTGCGGGGCAAGAGCCGCCGCCGGCCCCTCGTCACCGCCCGCCAGGTCGGCATGTACGTCTGCCGGCAGATGACCGACCTCAGCTATCCGGCGATCGCCCGCGAGTACGGCGGCCGGGACCACACCACGGTCATCCACGCCGTGGAGAAGATCGGCGCCCTCATGTCGGAGCGCCGGCAGATCTACGACCAGGTCACCGAGCTGACCCAGACCATCCGGACCACCGGCTGATGGCGCGCACAGGTGGTCCGTCGGCCCCGGCCCGCGCGCGTGCACAACGTTGTGCACGGCCTGTGGATGAGCTGTGCATGCGCCGTCGTCCTGCACAGGCCGGACCGGGTCATCACGGCGATGCCCTATCCGCCGCGCGACCCTGGGGATGACCCCGGCGCAACAAAACCCGGTCTGACCTGCGGCAACGGTCCCTCATCCCCAATCCACAGCCCTTATTGTCATCACGACCTCGATCTCTCTAAAGAACAAAGGAAGTAACCCGTGAAGTTCCGGTGCGAGCGCGACGTGCTGGCCGAGGCCCTCGGCACCGCCAGCCGCGTCGCCACGAGCGCCACTGGCGCCCGAGCCCATCCCGGGATCAAGGCCGAGCTGGCCGGCGGCGCGCTGACCCTCACGGGAGGCGACGTCGACCTGACCGTGCAGGTGACCAAGCCGGTGCAGGGGGTCGCCGACGGCGCCGCGGTGCTGCCGGCGAAGCTCTCCACCGAGATCGTCCGGGCCCTCACCGAGGGCGCCATCACCGTCGAGTGCGACGGCGACGAGGGCCACATCACCGCCGGCCGGTCGCACTTCACCGTGCGCCTGCAGCCCGTCGAGCACTTCCCCCGGCTGTCGCTGCCGCCGTCGGACCGGGTGACCCTCGATGCCGAGGAGCTCGCCACCGCGCTGCGGCAGGTGGTGCGAGCGGCGTCGTCGGACACGATGCGTCCCATCCTCACCGGGGTGCTCCTCGCCGCCGAGGGCGATGGCCTGCGGCTGGTGGCGACCGACTCCTACCGGCTCGCGGTGCGGGACCTGCCGGGCACGAGCGTGCTGCGGGAAGGCCAGACCGTGCTCGTGCCGTCGCGGTCGCTGGGCGAGCTGGCTCGCCTGCTGGGCGCCGGCGGCGAGGTGACCGTGGGCCTGGCCGAGCGGGAGGTGACCTTCGAGGTCGGCGACAGCCGGCTCATCACCCGCCTCCTCGAGGGTGACTTCCCGAACTACCGCCAGCTGATCCCCTCCACCCACCCCAACCGGCTCACGATCGGCCGGGAGCCGTTCCTCGAGGCCATCCGGCGGGTGCGGCTGCTGGCCAAGGAGGCCCAGGCCGCCACCATCCGCCTGCAGCTCAAGGCCGACGGCCTCGAGCTCACCGCCACCACGCAGGACATCGGCCAGGCCCACGAGGACCTCGATGCCAAGTACGAGGGCACCGAGATGACGATCGCCTTCAACCCCGACTTCCTGCTCGACGGGATCGAGGCCGTCGAGGGCGACGAGGTGAGCCTCGAGACCATCGATGCCCTCAAGCCGGCTGTCGTTCGCTCGGTCGAATCGCAGGACTACCTGTACCTGCTGATGCCCGTCCGGGTGAGCTGACGGGGCCCGCGGGCCCCCGGGAGGGATGCCCTCGTGCGCCTGCGGCGCATCACCCTGGCCGACTTCCGGTCCTACGAGGCGGCCGAGCTGGAACCGGCCGAGGGCCTGACCGTCATCGTCGGGGCCAACGGTGAGGGGAAGACGAACCTGCTCGAGGCCATCGGCTACCTCGCCACCCTCTCGTCGTTCCGGGGGGCGCCGGGGGATGCCCTCGTGCGCCAGGGCGCGCCGAGCGCGGTGATCCGCGCCGAGGTGATCGACGCCGACGATCGCGCCGCGCTCGTCGAGGCCGAGCTGCGGCGCGCCGGACGCGACCGGGTGATGGTGAACCGCCAGACCCTGCGGCGGGCGCGCGACCTGCTCGGCACCGTGCGGGTCTCGGTGTTCTCGCCCGACGACCTCGCGCTGGTCAAGGGAGGCCCGGCGGAGCGGCGGCGGTATCTCGACGACGCGCTGGTGGCGTGCGCGCCGAAGCACGACCGGACCCTCGTCGATCTCGAGCGCATCCTGCGCCAGCGCAACGCCCTCCTGAAGCAAGCAGCCGGGCGGGTGACACCGGAGGTCGAGGCCACCCTCGACGTGTTCGACGCCAAGCTGGCCGAGACGGGGGAGCGGCTGGGGACGGCCCGCGCCGCGCTCGTCGAGCGCCTCGAGCCGATCGTGGCGAAGGCCTACGACGTGGTGGCGTCGGCGGCGGCCGCGGTCACGGTCGGGCTGGAGGCGCCGTGGCAGGCGCAGGGCCTCGCCGCCGCGCTCGCCGCGTCGCGCGCCGAGGACCTTCGCCGCGCCGTCACGACCGTGGGACCGCACCGGGACGACGCCGTGCTGACGATCAACGGCATGCCGGCGCGCACCCACGCCTCGCAGGGCGAGCAGCGGTCCCTGGCGCTGGCCCTGCGGCTGGGGGCCCACGAGCTCGTCACCGAGCGCGCCGGGAGCGCGCCGATCCTGCTCCTCGACGACGTCTTCTCCGAGCTCGACCCCGATCGCAGCGTGGCGCTGCTGCGGGCGATCCCCGTCGGCCAGGCGCTGCTCACCACCGCCGGCGTGCTCCCCCAGGGCCTCGAGCCCGAACAGGTCGTCGCCGTCCGCGACGGACGCATCTCGTGAGCAACCAGGGGCGCGCAGACGCAGGGATGCCGGAGCGGTGGGCCGGGCGCGAGCGCCAGCGAGCCGCGCGCCTCGGAGCGAAGGCGATGTCATGAGCCCGAGGTGGCGGCCGCTCGATGAGGACCGGGGGCCGCGGCGCATCGGCGAGTCATTGGAGGGTGTGGTGCCGGGCGGGCGCACGTTCACCCGCCTGCTCGCGGCGTGGGGCGACCTCGTCGGCGACGGCCTGGCGGGGCACACGCGCCCGGCCGCCCTGCACGGCACGACCCTCGTCGTGGCCGTCGACGACCCGGCCTGGGCGACCCAGCTGCGCTACCTCGAGGCCGACCTCCTGGCCCGCATCGCCGAGTCCGCCGGCGCCGGTTCGGTGACCGAGCTGCGGGTGGTCGTCCGCCCCGGTTGAACCGCCCCGGATCGGCCTCGCTGTCGCACCCTGCTGGTACACTGACCGCATCCCGAATCAGCCCGCTGACCAGCACTTTTGCCGTTCGGCCGAGGCTCTTCGCACCCCCTGAGACGTCTCCGACGGAAAGGCCCGCGTGGCACTCGCATCAGACTCGTACTCGGCCAAGGATCTGCAGGTCCTCGAGGGCCTCGAAGCGGTCCGCAAACGCCCCGGGATGTACATCGGGTCGACCGGTCTCAACGGCCTCCACCACCTCGTGTGGGAGGTCGTCGACAACTCGGTCGACGAGGCGATGGCCGGTCACGCCTCCCGCATCGACGTGACGCTCCTGGCCGACGGTGGCTGCCGCGTCATCGACAACGGCCGGGGCATCCCGACCGACATCAACCAGAAGCACAAGAAGTCGGGCGTGGAGATCGCCCTCACGATGCTCCATGCCGGCGGCAAGTTCGGCAGTGGCGCCTACAAGGTCTCGGGCGGCTTGCACGGTGTGGGTGTGTCGGTGGTCAACGCGCTGTCGACGCGCCTCGTCTGCGAGGTCGACCAGGGCGGCAAGCACCACGTGATGTCGTTCAAGGACGGCGGTGTGCCCGACGGCAAGCTGACGGTCACGGGCAGCTCGTCGCGAGGTCGTACCGGGACCACCGTGACCTTCTGGCCGGACGAGACCGTCTTCGCGTCCGAGGGCGTGGAGTTCCGGGCCCAGACGATCCTCGAGCGCCTGCAGATCTACGCGTTCCTCAACAAGGGCCTCGAGATCCGCTTCCACGATGAGCGGCCGGGGCACGACAACGAGCCCAAGGTCTTCCAGTACAAGGGCGGCATCGAAGACTTCGTGCGTCACCTCAACGGCACGAAGGAACCGCTGTTCAAGCGGGTCGGGGTGTACGAGGCGAAGGAGGAGGGCTCGGAGATCGAGGTCGCGTTCCAGTGGAACGCCGGCTACCACGAGGGCCTCTACAGCTACGCCAACGGCATCTCCACGACCGAGGGCGGCATGCACGAGGAGGGCTTCAAGAAGGCCCTCACCAACGTCGTGAACCGCTACGCCCGGGGCAAGGGGCTGCTCAAGGAGAAGGACACCAACCTCCTCGGCGAGGACATCCGCGAAGGCCTGGTGGCCATCATCAGCGTGCGGCTGGCAGAGCCCCAGTTCGAGGGCCAGACCAAGTCGAAGCTCGGCAACGTCTCGATGCGCTCCCTGATGGAGCGGGCCACCAACGAGAAGCTGGGCGACTGGCTCGAGGAGCACCCCACCGAGGCGCGCCAGATCGTCAACAAGTCGCTGCAGGCCGCCCGCGCCCGCATGGCGGCCAAGCAGGCGCGCGACGCGACGCGCCGGAAGTCACCGCTCGAGGGTGCCGGCATGCCCGGCACGCTGACCGACTGCTCCTCGCGCGACCCGCGTGAGGCCGAGCTGTTCATCGTCGAGGGCAAGTCGGCTGGCGGTTCCGCCATCAAGGGCCGCGACCCGCGCACGCAGGCCATCCTCCCGGTGCGGGGCAAGATCCTGAACGTCGAGAAGGCCCGCATCGACAAGATGCTCAAGAACAACGAGGTCGAGTCGCTCGTCAAGGCGATCGGCGCCGGCATCGGCGACGAGTTCGACCTCGAGAAGGTCCGCTACAACAAGGTGATCATCATGGCCGACGCCGACGTCGACGGCGGCCACATCCGCACGCTGCTGCTCACCTTCTTCTTCCGGCAGATGCGACCGCTCGTCGAGGCCGGCTACGTCTACATCGCGCAGCCGCCGCTCTACTCGACGATCGTCAACAAGGAGAAGGTGTACCTCAAGGGCGAGGTCGAGCGCGAGCAGTTCCTGGCCGAGCACGACGGCAAGCGCTTCGAGTTCGCGCGGCTCAAGGGCCTCGGCGAGATGGACTGGGAGGAGCTGTCGGTCACCACCATGGACCCGTCGCGCCGCACGCTCCTGCAGGTCACCGTCGAGCAGGCAGCGCTGGCCGACGAGGTGATGTCGATCCTCATGGGTGAGAACGTCGAGCTGCGGAAGCACTTCATCGTGACCAACGCCAAGGACGTGAGGTTCCTCGACATCTGATGACTGACACGCCGAACGACGAGGGCGGCACCGCGGTCGCCGGCATCGAGCCCATCGAGATCCAGGAGGAGATGGAGCGGTCCTTCCTGGACTACGCCATGTCCGTCATCGTGGCGCGGGCGCTGCCCGACGCCCGCGACGGGCTCAAGCCCGTGCACCGCAAGATCCTGTGGGGGATGCACGACGGCGGCGTGCGCTCCGACCGGCCGCACGTGAAGTGCGCCCGCGTCGTGGGCGACGTGATGGGCAAGTACCACCCCCACGGCGACCAGTCGATCTACGACGCGCTCGTGCGCATGGCGCAGGACTTCAGCCTGCGTGACCCGCTCATCGACGGCCACGGCAACTTCGGCTCCCCCGATCACCCGCCGGCCGCGTCGCGCTACACCGAGTGCCGGCTGGCTCAGCTGGCCAACGCCATGCTCGACGGCATCGACGAGGAGACCGTCGACTTCGGCGACAACTACGACGGGCAGGACACCGAGCCGCTCGTGCTCCCCAGCCGCTTCCCCAACCTGTTGGTGAACGGGAGCCAGGGCATCGCCGTGGGCATGGCGACCAACATCCCCACCCACAACCTGGGCGAGGTGATCGACGCCGTCGTGCACCTCCTCGACAACCCGGCGGCCACCGTCGAGGACCTCATGGAGCACGTGAAGGGCCCCGACTTCCCGACCGGTGCGCAGATCCTCGGCAAGGGCGGGATCCTCGACGCGTTCCGCACGGGCAAGGGCTCGATCAAGCTCCGGGCCAAGGCCGAGATCGAAGAGCGCAAGGGCACGACCTACATCGTGGTGAGCGAGCTGCCGTACCAGGCCTCGCCCGCGGCGATCCTGCAGAAGATCGCCGACCTCGTGCACAACCGCGAGCTCGACGGCATCGCCGACCTGAACGACGAGAGCTCGGGCGATGCCACCAAGCTCATGATCAAGCTGAAGCGCGACGCCAACGCCAACGTCGTGCTGAACAACCTCTACAAGCACACGCCGCTGCAGACCTCCTTCGGCGTGAACATGGTCGCGTTGGTCGACGGCGTGCCCCGCACGCTCAACCTGCTGCAGGCGCTGCAGGTCTACGTCGACCATCAGGTCGAGGTGATCACCCGGCGGTCCGAGTTCCGGCTGCGCAAGGCGCGCGACCGCGCCCACATCGTCGAGGGCCTGGTGAAGGCGCTCGACATGATCGACGCCATCATCGCCCTCATCCGGGCGAGCGAGGACCGCGCCGCCGCCCGTGAGGGGCTCATGGCCGAGCCGATGGGCTTCACCGAGATCCAGGCGAACTACATCCTCGACCTGCAGCTGGGGCGGCTGACGCGCCTCGGCCGCCGCGAGCTCGAGGAGGAGCTGAACGAGCTGCGTGCCACCATCGCCGAGCTCGAGGCGATCCTCGCCGACGACGCGAAGCTGCGCACCGTCATCAAGGACGAGCTGGCGGCGATCAGGGACAAGCACGCCACGCCCCGCCGCTCGGAGATCACCTTCGATCCCGGCGACCTGTCGAACCTCGATCTGATCGACGACGAGGAGCTGGTCGTCACCCTGTCGGCCAAGGGCTACACCAAGACGATCCAGGCCGACGCCTTCCGCACGCAGGGCCGCGGCGGCCGCGGCGTCGCCGGCACCAAGCTGCGCGACGACGACTACGTCACCCACATCGTCACCACCACCGCCCACGCCTACCTGCTCTTCTTCTCGAACCGCGGGCGCGTGTACCGCCTGCGGGCGCACGAGATCCCGATGAAGGACCGCACGGCGCGGGGCACCGCGATCGTGAACCTCCTCGCCCTCGCGCCCGACGAGAAGATCCAGGCGATCATCGACACCCGCGACTACGAGTCACACCGGTTCCTGTTCTTCGCCACGAAGCTCGGCCAGGTGAAGAAGACGAAGTTCACCGAGTACGACTCGTCGCTGCGGACCGGTCTCATCGCCATCAACCTCCGCGACGACGACGAGCTGGTGCGGGTCATCCCCACCAACGGCGACGCCGACATCTTCATGGTCTCCAAGAACGGCATGGCGATCCGCTTCAGCGAGGACGACGTGCGAGCCATGGGCCGCGCCGCCGCCGGCGTTCGGGGCATGAAGCTCAAGACGGGCGACGAGGTGGTGTCGGTCGACAGCGTGAGCGACGACTCCGACCTGCTCATCGTCACCGAGAACGGCGCCGGGAAGCGCACCAAGGTCGAGCGGTTCAACCGCATCGGCCGCGGCGGCCAAGGCGTGCGGGGGATCAAGCTCACCGCCAAGAAGGGCGGCGTGGCGGCGGCGTTCATGGTGAACCTCGACGACGAGATCATCCTCATCTCCTCGACGGGGACCGTCATGAAGACCGCGGTGCGCGAGATCTCCTCGCAGGGTCGCGACGCCAGCGGCGTCCGCGTCATGAACGTGGGCGAGAGCGAGACGGTGGCGGCCGTGGCCAAGGTCCTGGCCGTCGACGACACCGTCTAGCGAGCGCTTCCCCTCCACTTCCCCCTCCGAGCGACCGACGATGGAGGGATCACATGCGAGAGCGCGGCGACGAGCGCGGTCAGGCCGTGCCGCTGCTGGCGCTGCTGGTGGTGGCGATCGGCGGGTTGACGCTCGGCCTCGCCCGGTTCGGGGTGGCCGCCACCCACGCCGCCCGGGCCCAGGCGGCCGCCGACGCCGCGGCGTTGGCGGGGGCGGCCGAGGACCGGGCGGCTGCGGAGGCGCTGGCTCGGGCCAACGGCGCCGAGGTGGCGACCTCTGCGGCGGCCGGCGGCGAGGTCGAGGTGCGGGTGGTGGCCGGTCGGGCGTGGGCCGTGGCCCGTGCCCGAGCCATGGGCGGGAGCGCCGTCGGCGGGTGGGTCGGGCGGTCGGCGAGCGCCGGCGCCGCCACGCGGCTGGCGCCCGAGCTGCGGACGGCGCTGGCGGCCGCGGCCGACCTCCTCCGCCAGCCGGTTCCGATCGCCGCCGGCTCGGGTAGGTGGGTGGCCGTGCCACGCTCCTTCGAAGCCAGGCTGGCCGCCGTCGCGTCGAGCGTCGGCCTCTGCCAGCAGACCGCGCAGACCGATCCCGTACGCTTCCAGCTGTGTCAGGACGGGCCCGCGTGACGGCGACAGAGGTGGAACCCGCCACCGAGACGGTCGTCGCGCCGGTGTCCGGCGACGACGCCGACGTCGTCCGCAACGGCGACGCGCCGTCCTCGGGAAGGTCCCGCCGGCGGTCTCGGCGGGGCGAGGACGCCGGCGGCGCGGCGGATGCGCCGTCGGAGAAGCGTGAGCGGTCGGCTCGCCGCACGCCGGGGCGCACCACCCGGGTGATCCTGCGCCGGCTCGACCCGTGGTCGGTGCTGAAGCTGTCGCTCGTCTACTACCTCGCCGTGTTCCTCGTGATCCTGGTGGCGGGCGTCATCCTGTGGGGCGGGGCCGAGGCGCTCGGGGTCATCGGCAACATCGAGAGCTTCATGGTCGACATCGGCTTCGAGGACTTCCGCTTCATCCCCGGCCAGCTGCTCGGCGGGGTCGCCCTCGGCGGCTTGGTCCTCGTGGTGGCGGGCACGGTCGCCAACGTGATCCTCTGCGCCTTGTTCAACCTGATGGGCGACGTCACCGGCGGCCTCCGCATGACCCTCGAAGAGGACCTGCCCCGCCGCCGCACCGGCTCCGAGCGCGACGCCACCGTCTGACCCTGGTTCGGAGAACCGGTCGGGGGCGGGCGCGGCTACCCTCGTCGATCCAGCACGGGGCTGTAGCTCAGTCGGTTAGAGCGCATCCCTGATAAGGATGAGGTCGATGGTTCGATTCCATTCAGCCCCACCGTGCGGCCAGGCGCGAAAGCCCTGGTAGAACGCAAGAGGCCCGCCTGAACGGCGGGCCTCGTAGCGTGGCGCAGGGTGTCGATGTCAGCGATTTGTCAGCGAAGTGCCTGATCCCGTCCGCTGGCCGTCGATCGCGCGCCTGTGGCAGCACGTCCTTGAGCGCCCGGCTGGCGCCGCTCTCGCTGGGGTTGGCGTTGCCCTCATCGTGTTCTCGATGGTGATGTACGCCGTATCGGGGTCGGCAACGGCCTTGGGCTTCACCGTGTCGGGGATCGTTGCCGTGCCATGTGGCGCGCTACTCCCAAGACTGGAGCGTGCGCGTCTTACCGGCCCAGGTGTCACTGCCGAAGTGGCCTTCACGAAGTTGACGCCGCAAGAGGCCGCTGCTATCGAGCTCGGGGTCGTCGACACCGTCATGCCCGAGAACGTCGACGAGCCCGACGAGTTCGTTGCCGCGATGCGGCACTACACGGCCGGCGAAGCGCTCCGCTCGATCCTGATCCCGTCGCCCGGAGACGAAGTCGAGGGCGTCACGTTCCGGCTCTACCTGTACGACGAAGACGAGGAACGGCTGGTACCGGTGGTCCTCCCGGGCTTTGCGGAGGGTGGTGTGGAGCACGAGACGTGGGAGGTGGGCAAGGGAGCCACGGGCACCGCATATGAGAAGGGCGAGTTCGTCTTCGTCTCGGGCGACGCAGTGTGGGACACCACCTACGGGCTGACGAAGGAGCAGAGTGAGCGTTTCAAGACACTGTCGGTGGTCGCTTCGGTGCCTGTGACCAACGTCGCCGGCGACACCATCGGCGTGCTTACCGCGAGCACCGAGGCACCGGATGGTGGCGGCCTGGCCGACGAGCAGGCGGCGCTGCAGGAGCTCCTCGCGCGGTCGCTCCTCGTGTCTCGAGTTCTGATCGATCTGCTCGGTTGGTATCCAGACGAGTACGCTGCGAACTGATGGGGACGATGTTCAAGGTCCGGAAGGTGACGGACGAGGAACGGAATGCCGCCGTGCGCGACGCGGTCTCCAAGGGGTTGCGAGTGAAGATCACGACCGGCCAGGGGAAGGCGATCGCCACTGGGCTGACCGGCCGCCGAGCGGCTGGAAGCGCTGTCGCTCGTCGCTACTGAGCCCTCCTGAGCAGGCCGCCGATCATGGCGGCGGCGTCGGCGCCCATCCCGGGGATGACGTGCTGGTAGAGGTCGGCGGTGATCTGCGTCGAGGCGTGGCCGAGCCGCTCGGACATGACCTTGAGCGGCACCCCGGCAGCCAGGCCGAGCGTGGCGTGGGTGTGGCGGATGTCGTGGAGCCGGATCTTCGGGACGCCGGCGAGTCGGATGAGCCGCCCGAAGTGCCAGCGGATGGTGCCGGCGTGGAGCGCTTCGCCGAGCTCGTCCGTGAACACGTAGCCGGAGTTTGACCCAGGCCTCGCCGGCGGCGAGGCGCTCGGCCGTCTGGCGGGCCTTCCACCGCCGCAGCATCGCCACCGTCGCCGGGTCGATGTCGACCCGCCGGCCCTTGTTGCTCTTCGTCGACCCTTCGTGCATGACGTAGTCGACGGGCACCCGGTTGTTCCGGACGGTGATGACCGCCTCGCCGAGGTTCACGTCGACCCAGCGGAGGCCGGCGAGCTCGCCGCGGCGCATGCCGGTGTTGAGGTCCAGGTCGTAGATGGGCGCCCAGCGGTCCTCGGCGGTCGCCTCGAGGAACGCCGCCGCCTCCTCTGCCGTCCAGGTCTTCATCTCGGGCGCGTCGGCGGTCTTCTGCTTCGGTCGGTCGTTCCGGTCGATCAACGTGATCGGGTTGACCCGGATGAGGCCGGTCCGGGCGGCGTAGCCGAGCGCGCCGCACAGGATGGTGTGGACCTTGTGGACCGACGCCGCCGAGAGCGGCACCGACTGCGTGCGGTCGTCCACGGCGCCGCTGCGCGTGTAGCCGCCGCGCTCGCCGAGGACCCGGTACAGCTTGGTGATCGTCTGGGGGGTCAGGTCGCACAGCCGGACCTCGCCAGCGATGGGGATGATCTGGTTGGTGATGTTCCGCTGGTAGTTGGCCCGGGTGCTGCGCTTGAGGTTGGTGCGGCCGTCGAGCCACTGCTGCAGGTAGTCGCCGAGCAGCTGCTTCGACGGCTCGGTGACCTGGCCGGGCGAGCGGCCGTGATCGACGAGGGCGACGGCCAACGCCTCCTCGCATGCCCGCTTGGTGGCGAACCCGCCCTTGGTGACCTGGCGGCGGCCGCCGCCAGCCTTGGGAACGCTGAACGCGTACGTCCAGGTCCCCTGCTTCTTGGCCTTGCCCTCGGACCTCGTCGACTTCGACGGCCGGAAGAACGTGGTGCCCTTCATGATGATCTCCTCGTGTTGGGCCGGGCGGGGTGCCCGGCTCGTCGACCTGTGTCAGCGAGAGAGCGGAGCGCAATCACGGCCGCTGGTAGATGCCGGCCGCGATCGCCTTGCGCTTCCACTGGCGCGCCTGATCGGGCGTCAGCCCCATCTCGAGCGCGGCGAGCGCGATGTAGGACATGCCGGTGAGATCCGCTTGGCGGCAGATGTCGGCGAGCCGGTTGAGGTCGTCGTCGGTGATTCGACGACGACCGGCGGAGCGGTCGGCGGACACGGCGTCGGCGACACGGAGAACCTCGGCCTGTCGTTCGGCGACGGGCAGTTCCGGGTCGACGAGCTCGGGAGCGAGGCCGCCTGCGATGCCGCGCTCGGGGTCCTTCAACCGAGCGACGCCTGCCGATGTCGCCCACTCGGTCAGACGGGCGATCGGCAGCCGCCTGACGCCCTCGGCGGAGATCGGAGCACCTCCGGGCTTCCTCGTGACCGTCAGCTCTGTGCACTCGGCGACGCCACTGACGTTCTCGACGGTGATGTCGACGTAGTACGGCAGGTCTGATCCGTCCCCGGTCGTGCGCCTTACGCGGGCCGGCACGGCGATGGCGCTCGTGCCGACCTGCCGCCACTCGGTGACGTCGATCGGCTCTTCCTGGCCGCCCTGCACCTCCCGACGGACCCGCCGGACTACTTCGCCGACCCGCTGGCGCCCTCGCTGTGCGACCTGCGCGCCGACGTCGCCGCCGAACGGACCGGCACTCTCGTGGCCGACGTGCGCCGCCTGGTCGCCGTGCGGCCCGTCCTCCACGACACGACCGGCACCTACGCCGCCCGCATGCTGATCGCCGGCGAGCGACGGGAGTGCGTCGCCGCCCTCGACGAGGCCCGGGCCGCGCTCGCCCGGGGTGGCGACATCAAGTCGATCGCCTCCGTGCTCGAGCTCGTGGCCGCCGTTCTCATCGACCCGGCCCGGTCGGTCGACCTCGCCGAGGTCAGCGCCGACGTCCGCCACCTGCGTACTGCCGGGCGTGCGGTCGCATGATCCCCACCGGACGCATCGCCAGCCTCGACGGCGACCACGACGACTACCAGCCGCCGCACGAGGAGCCGGGGGCGGCATCGCTCCTCGACGGCATCCGGGCCCAGCTGCTCTCCGGCGACGCCATCGAGAACCTGGCACCACCCGAGCCGCTCGTGCACGGCCTCCTCGACCTCGACTCCCTCGCCGTGGTCTACGGCCGGCCCGGGGGTGGCAAGACCCACATCGCCATCGACATCGCCCTGCACGTCGCCACCGGCAGCTGGTGGCACGGGCACGAGGTCGTCGAAGGCCACGTGCTCTACATCGTCGCCGAAGGCGCCCGCGGCGTCGGTCAGCGCCAGCGGGCGTGGAAGTCGGTCAACCGGTACCACGGCAGCCTCGACGGCCGCATCACCTGGCTTCCGGTCCCGGTGAACCTCCTCGGGCCCGACCAGGCCCAGGCCATCGCCACCATCGCCGCCGACCTCGGCGCCGTCCTGGTCGTCATCGACACCCTGGGCCGGTCCATGGCCGGCGGGGACGAGAACGCCTACCGGGACATGAGCCTCGTGATCGACGCCGTCGAGCGCATCCGGCGCGCCACCGGCGCCTGCGTCTCCGTCGTGCACCACTCGGGCAAGGACGCCTCGGCCGGCAGCCGGGGCCACTCCAGCCTGCTGGGAGCGGTCCACACCGAGCTCGAGGTGCTCAACGGCGGCGACGGGATCATCACCCTGCGCACCACCAAGCAGAAGGACCACGCCGACACCGTCCCGCCCTGGCGGTTCGTGCTCGCCCCCGGCGCTGAGAGCGTCGCCATCGCCTCCTACACCGGCAGCACCAGCCCCGACGAGGACCTCCCCACCAAGACGGCCGAGGCCCTCGAGGTGCTCCGGTCCATCGCCGTCCCGGGCGGGGTCACAACGGCCAAATGGGTCGCCGCAGCCGATGAGACAAACGTCTCCCGAGCGACGGTCTACCGGGCTGCGAAATCCCTCGTCGATCGAGGCCTCGTCTCGATGACCGGCACCGGCTCGACCGCCCGGTACATGCCCACTGAGCAGGACGAACAGTGAAGCCGTCTCACGTCTCACCGTCGTCTCATCTCGTCTCACCGTCCAGGGTCCTCGTCGTCTCGTCTCGTCTCAGGGGTCTAAGCCTGAATCCACCGATGAAGTGATGCGCTGACGCTGCGCGCATCCGCGAAAAGTGCCTCCTTGCAGGGGACGATGACGGTTCTCACGCCAAGCATCGGACCCAAGCCAGGAG
>DATLFP010000042.1:0-6407 GCA_035540955.1 Acidimicrobiales bacterium | reverse complement strand
AGCGCGAAGATCATGTCCATCGGCAGCAGGGCCGAGAACTCGGTGACGAAGTCGCCGCCGCCGGCCGCGGCCAGGCGGTCGAGGTACTGGGCCGCGATGCGGCGGGCCTCGGCCTCGAGGGCGGCGACCCGCCGGGGTGTGAACACCCGGCTCACCAGGCTGCGCAGCTCGTCGTGGCGGGGTGGGTCGAGGTTGATCAGCATCGGAAGGAACCGATGGTCGTCGCTCATCTTCTCGATCATGGGGCCGTCGGCCGAGCTGAACGTCTCCCAGTCCCGGGACGCGTCGAGCACGTCGGCATACCGTGTCAGCGCCCAGAACCCGAGCGCCTCGTTGCGGTAACAGGGCGCGTTGTCCCGCAGCCACCGGTACGTCGGGTACGGGTCGGCGTGGAACTCGTAGGAGAAGGGGTTCAGCTCCACGCCGCCATTTCTAGCGTTCAGGTCGCGATTGGGTGCCGTCAGGCGGCACGCAATCGCGACCTGGACGTCGAGGTCAGCTGGCGAGCAGGAGGTCGCGGGCGCCGCTGTCGGTGCAGGGGTGGCGCAGCTTGGAGAGCGCCCGCGTCTCGATCTGGCGGACGCGCTCGGGGCTGAGCTGCACGTGTTCGGCGACCTCGCCGACGGTGCGGGGCTCGCCGCGGTCGAGGCCGTAGCGCAGGCGCAGGACCATGCGCTCGCGCTCCTCGAGGGGCGCCAGCAGCTTGTCGACCTCGTCGCCCATGAGCCGGCCGGCGACCTCCTCGAACGGGGCGGGCGCGCCGGGGTCGGCGAGCATGTCGCCCAGCTCGGTGTCGGAGTCATCGCCGAGGTGCTCGGAGAGCGACCGCACGTCGGACCCGGCGCGGAGGATCTCGGCCACCTGGGCCTCGGTCATCTCGGCCTCGTCGGCCAGCTCGGCCAGGGTCGGGGCGCGGCCCAGCTCACCCTCGAGCCGGTCGCGGCCCTTCTTGATCCGCATGAGCTGGTCGCCGGCGTGGACGGGCAGGCGGATGGTGCGGGCCGAGTTGGCGATGCCGCGCTGGATGGCCTGGCGGATCCACCACGTGGCGTAGGTGGAGAACTTGAAGCCCTTGCGCCAGTCGAACTTCTCCACGGCGTGGATGAGCCCGAGGTTCCCCTCCTGCACGAGGTCGAGCAGGGGAAGCTCCGACGCCTGGTACTTCTTGGCGATCGAGACGACCAGGCGCAGGTTCGCCTGGATGAAGGTCTGGGTGGCCTCGTCGCCTTCCCGGATGCGGTTCCGCAGCTCCCGGCGCCGGGCGACGGTGAGCTTCTCGCCCTTGTCCTCGGCCACCTGCAGGTCGGACCGGGCGGCGTTGCCGTCCTCGATGGCCTGAGCCAGCCGGGCCTCGTCAGCCTTCGTGAGGAGTGGGTGCTTCCCGATGTCGCTCAGGTAGAGCCGGACCAGATCTTCCTCGGCCCGCTCCGGGCGTTGCTTCGGCAAGTGCAGACCTTCCGAGGAGCGTCACCAGCGGTGACCGGACGCAGGGGGTATCCATAGTATGCGGAAACCCCGAAGAACCGGACAGGGGGGTTGTCCGGCTTCTTCCGAAGGATCCCGGTTTCCTCGTTCCTGCTCCCGAAGGAGCTCATCTCGTGATCGTCGACTGCGCCGTCTACGAGGACGGCCGGCGGGCGCCCGAGCGGCTGCCGCTCCCCGAGGCGCTGGCCCGGGCAACGGAGCACCCGGACGCCTTCGTGTGGCTGGGGCTCCACGAGCCGACCTTCGAGGAGCTCGAGGAGGCCCAGGAGGTCTTCGGCCTGCACCCCCTGGCCGTCGAGGACGCCGTCCACGCCCACCAGCGGCCCAAGATCGAGCGCTACGCCGCGTCCGCTGAAGATGGCGCAAGCGAGGACACCCTCTTCGTCGTGCTCATCACCGCCCGCTACGTCGATCCCCAGGAGGTCGTCGACCTCAACGAGGTGATGCTGTTCATCGGCGACCGCTTCGTGGTGACCGTCCGACACGGCGAGGCGGCGGCGCTGGCCGACACCCGCCGCCTGCTCGAGGACTCCCCCGACCGGCTGCGGTGGGGGCCGCTCTCGGTGCTCCACGCCGTCATGGACCGGGTGGTCGACGAGTACGAGACCGTGCTCGAGGGCGTCGACGCCGACGTCGACGAGATCGAGCACCAGGTGTTCGGCGGCAGCCGCCGCAGCCACGCGGAGCGGATCTTCAAGCTGAAGCGGGAGGCGCTCGACTTCCGCAAGGGCGTGCGCCCGCTCGTCGACCCCCTCGAGGACCTGCTGTCCGGGTTCGACGACGAGATCGGCGCCTACTTCCGTGACGTGCACGACCACCTGCTCCGCGTCGGCGAGCACCTCGACACCTACGACGGCATCCTCGTGTCCGCCCTCACCGCCAACCTCGCCCAGGTCGGGGTGACCCAGAACGAGGACATGCGCAAGATCTCCGCCATCGCCGGCATGCTCGCGGTGCCGACGATGATCGCCGGCATCTACGGCATGAACTTCGAGCACATGCCCGAGCTGCACTGGGTGGCGTCGTACCCGATGGTCCTCGGGCTGATGGCCGTCGCCGTCGGCCTCCTGTACCTCAACTTCAAGAAGCGGGGCTGGCTCTGACGCTCCGTCAGCCCAGGGATCGGTCGGCCTCGGGATGAACGCGCGCCGTCAGCCCCGGAGACAGTGCTGGCGGAGCTGCGCGTAGGGGTTCTTCGGCCCCTTCGAGTTGATGATCTCGAAGTGGAGGTGGGTCGGGCCGCCCCGGGCGTTGCCGGTGTCGCCCACGGTGCCGATGATCTCGCCCATGCGGACGCGGCCGTCGCCGCGCACGAAGGTGGCGAGGTGGGCGGCGTAATAGGTGAGCCCGTCGTCGCCCCGCAGGTAGAACGACAGCCCACCGCGGGGCTGGTCATGCCGCACCACCACGCCGTTCACCGACGCCACGACCGGCGTGCCGCGGGGCGCGAGCAGGTCGATGCCCTCGTGGGTGCGGTCGCCACCGCGCGGCGCGCCGAAGTCGTCGATGAACTGTGACCGCCCCGCGACCGGACACACCCAGGTGGCGACGACACCCGGCACCCCTAGGCGCCGGCCGGCGACGATCCGGTTCGGGTCGGCGATGGCGTTCGCCCGGGCCAGCGCCGCCACCGACACGCCGTGGCGGCGGGCGATCCCTCCGAGGGTCTCGCCCGGCGCGATGACATGGACGCGAGGGGCTGCTGACGAGGAGGCTTCCGGCGAGGCGGCCGGCGACGACGACGAGCCGCCGGGGATGCTCAGCACCTGACCGGCGTAGATCCGGTTGGGGTCGGCGATGCCGTTGGCCCGGGCGAGCGTGGCGACCGACACGCCGTGCTGCCGGGCGACCTGTCCGAGCGTGTCGCCCGGCTTGACGGTGTACGTGGCAGCTGCAGCGGAGAGCGCGAAGACCACGAGTGCGACGACCTTGCGCACGATTGATCCTCCGCCGCCCGCCGCTCACTACGGTAGCGCGATCGTCACATTGGGATCGGCGGTCGTCGGGCTCGGCATCGGCACCGAGCACGTGCGCGCCATGCGTCGCCAGCCCGAGCGCTTCCAGGTCCGGGCCGTGTGCGATCCCGACGACACCCGGTCGACGGCGGTCGCGGAGCGCATCGGCGCCGACGTGCAACCCCTCGACGAGATCCTCCGCCGCGACGACATCGACCTCGTCGCGCTGTGCACGCCGCCCCACCTGCACCGCGAGCAGATCGAGCAGGTCCTGGCTGCCGGCAAGCACTGCGTCTGCGAGAAGCCGCTCGTCGCCACCCTTGCCCACCTCGACGAGCTCGAAGCCCTCGAGCGGGCGTCAGCGGGCAGCCTCATGCCCGTCTTCAACTACCGCTACGGCCACGGCCTGCAGAGGCTGAAGCTCCTGATCGACCGGGGCCTCACCGGACGCCTCTACAGCGCGTCGATGATCCTGGCCTGGCGCCGGCGGGCGGCGTACTACTCGGTCCCGTGGCGGGGCAAGAAGGCGACCGAGCTCGGCGGCATCCTCCTGTCGCACGCCGTGCACGGTCTCGACGCGTTCCTGTACCTGCTCGGACCGCCGGCCGCGGTGGTGGCCCGCACCGCCACGCTCGTGAACCCGATCGAGACCGAGGACACCGCCGCCGCCATCCTCGAGATGCCCGACGGCGCGCTCATCACCGTCAGCGCCACGCTCGGGTCGGCCGAGGAGATGAGCCAGCACCGCTTCGCCTTCGAGCGGGTCTCGGCGGCGAGCGGACTCGAGCCGTACACCTTCACCGACGATCCGTGGACCTTCACCCCCGACACCGAGGACGACCGCGCCGCCATCGACGAAGCCCTGGCCGGCTACGTGCCGCGCCGTGACGGCTGGACCGGCCAGTACGAGCGGCTGGCCGACGCCCTCGACGCCGGTGAGCGGCCGCCGGTCACCATCGACGATGCCCGCGCCGTGATCGAGCTGGTCCTCGAGATGTACGGGGAAGGGACCTGATGTACGGGGAAGGCACCTGATGGACGGAGAGCTGTCGTGACCCCGTCGTTCCGGGACCGGTGGACCTACAACTCGGGGCACCGCAAGCGGCCCAACCTGCACCCGGTGGCGACACCGGCGGGCGCCGTGCTCACCCGCGACGCGCCCGACGACCACCCGTGGCACCACGGGCTGTGGTTCACGATCAAGTTCGTGAACGGCGAGAACTTCTGGGAGGAGCAGCCTCCCTACGGCGTGCTCCGCCACGTCGACGACACGACGCTGCACTGGATCCGGCCCGACCGCGAGACGGTGGTCATCGTCGAGGACCGCCGCATCGAGCACGTCGACGTCGCCGAGGATGCCTACGCCATCGACATCAACATCGTGCTCACCCCCCAGGTCGACGTGGTGCTCGACCGCACGCCGTTCACGACCTGGGGCGGCTACGGCGGACTCGCCCTCCGGGGTCGGCCCGATTGGACCGACACCCGCATCCTCCTCGCCGACGGCTCGGAGCACGACCGGGTGCTCGGGACGCCCAGCCCGTGGTGCGACCTGAGCGGGCACGTCGACGGCACCGAGGGCGGCATGCTCGTCGTCCCCCACGAGACCACACCGTGGTACGGGTCGACGCGGGCGGCGACCTACGGCGAGGAGGGCTGGAGCAACTTCCTCAACGCCGCCTTCCTCTGGGACGGACCGATCGAGGTGCCCGCCGGCTCGCCGAAGGCGTTCGGGTTCCGCGTGATCGTGCACGACGGGATCTGGGCCGCCGACCGCTGCCGCGAGCTCGCGGGCGCGTGAGATCGGCATGACCTCCCTCCCCGGTGGCATCGGCGTCTCGCACCTGCGCGTGTACGAGGGTGGCGGCACACCGCACCTGCACACCGTGTGCGCCGAGGCCTACCTCGTGGTCGGCGGGCGCGGCGCGGTGCAGACCGTCACCCTCGCCGAGGGGTTCCGCGAGACGCCCCTCGAGGCGGGCGCCCTCGTGTCGTTCCCGCCCGGGACGATCCACCGCCTCGTGAACGAGCGCGAGCTCGAGATCTACGTGCTGATGTCGAACGCCGGGTTGCCCGAGGCCGGCGACCTCGTGATCACCTTCGAGCCGCCCGTGCTCGCCGATCTCGCCCGCTACGCCGAGGCCGCCACCCTGCCCGAGCAGACGATGGATGCCGCCACCCGTCGGCGGGAGCGGGCCCTGGCCGGCTTCGCCCGCATCCGGGCCGGCGGGGAGGACAGCCTGCGCGCCTTCCACGCCGCGGCCGCGCGCGTCGTCGAGTCGCGCGTCCCCGACTGGCGCGCCCGCGTCGTGCCCGACCGGACCGAGGAGCTCCTCGAGGCGCTCGAGGCCGGCAGCACCGCGCACTTCACCGACGCGGCGGTGACGGCGGTCGACCAGGTGCCCCGCTACGGCTGCTGCGGTCTGCTCGGGGCCTACGTCGTCTGATGCCCGACTGGTCTGACCTGCTCGACTGGGCCGACCAGTGGTGGGACGAGGAGCGGGGCCTCCTGCGCAACCCGCCGGGCTCGTTCGACGACCACGGCATGGCGCCGCTGTCGAACCACCTGGTCCCGCAGTCGGCGTGGTACGCCATCGGTTGCCTGCTGCAGGACATGGAGGATCGCGCCGCCCGCGTCGTCGACGAGCTCCTGGCGTTGCAGTACGACGAGCCCGGCACGCCGTGGCACGGCACGTTCGCCCGCTTCGCCCGCTGGCCCCGACCGACCGAGGGCGCGCGGGAGTGGGTCGACTACGACCCCAACTGGCGCCAGTTCATCGGCACGACGTTCCGGCTCATGGAGCACACCTGGGGTCTCGACCTGACCGCGCCGATCGAGCTGGCCATCGCCGGCGAACCACCCGATCGGGTGTCGCCGCGGTACTCGAACATCGCGCTGATGAAGGCGTGGCTGGAGGCCGACGAGACCTACGCCGCCCAGGTCGTCGAGCACTTCGAGGCGCACGG
>DATLFP010000041.1:0-16552 GCA_035540955.1 Acidimicrobiales bacterium | reverse complement strand
TCGGCGTAGCGGCCCGCCCACCGCATCGCCTCGGCCGCCGTCTTCGATCCGTCGAAACCAAGGAGAACCGTCATCCTCTGACCGTAGAGAGCGGACTCGATCGGTCGATAGGGACGAAGGTCATGCTCGATGTTCCTGGTTCCCGAGGGGTGTCCGTTTCGGGTCATCGAGGTCGCCGCCTGACCGGCGGCCACCCCCGATCGTCACATCGCTACATTCGCCACGTCCGAGTACCAGTCGATGACGATCCGGAGCTGGTCCACCACCAGCACGCTCCGCGACCTCCTCGACGGCCCCTGACCGAAGCCGGGCCGCCGGGACGCGCGGGCGCCGCCGGCGCGGGTAGACCTGACCGATGCACGTGATCGGCGGCCGTTACGAGCTCGGGGCGGCCATCGGCGCCGGCGGCATGGCCACCGTCGTCGAGGGCGTCGACCGCCAGCTCGGCCGGCGAGTGGCGGTGAAGCTCCTCGACGTCCGCGGCGCCGACGCCTCGTTGCGTGAGCGCTTCGTGCGAGAGGCCCGCACGGCGGCGACGGTGCACCATCCCAACGTCGTCACCGTCTTCGACGCCGGGGAGGACGACGGGACGCTGTTCATCGTCATGGAGCGCGTGGAGGGCCGGTCACTCAAGGACGTCCTCCTCGACCGCGGCCGTCTCGGCTCAGCCGAGGCCACGGCGATCGTCGACCAGGTGCTCGCCGGACTCGGTGCTGCCCACAGCCACGGCCTCGTGCACCGCGACGTGAAGCCGGCCAACGTCTTGGTGGCCGACGACGGCATCGTCAAGCTGGCCGACTTCGGGATCGCCAAGCCCGTCGACGACCTCGCCTCGAGCCTCACCCGCACGGGGCAGGTGATCGGCACGGTCACGTACCTGGCCCCGGAGCAGGCGGCGGGCGCACCGGCGACGCCCCGCAGCGACGTCTACGCCGCCGGGGTGGTGCTGTACGAGCTCCTGGCCGGACACCCGCCGTTCGCCTTCGACAACCCGATGGCGACGATGCTCGCCCACCAGCGAGACGAGGTGCCGCCGTTGGCTGACCAGTCTCCAGGTCTGCCGGCCGATCTGGTGGAGGTGGTCGAGCGGGCCCTCGCCAAGGATCCCGCCGGCCGCTTCGCCGACGCCGCCGCGATGCGGTCGGCCCTCCGATCACCACTCGGCGCTCCCGGGCGGCCGACCGCCGTGCTCCCCGCGGCGTCCACCGCCATCGACGTGGTCACGCCGCCGGGTCTCACCGCGCCCGTCGCAGCCGCCGGCCTCGACCGGCGACGCGGCCGGCGTCGACCCGTCGGGCTGCTCCTCGGTCTCGCGGCCATCGCGCTCGTCGTTGCCCTCGTGGCCTTGGCCGCCCGGCGCGACGGTGGCGAACGTCCGACGCTGGCGGACGTGGCGGCGGCTGGGGAGACGACGACCACAACCGTCGAGACGACGACAACGACCTCCGCGCCACCGTTGCCCCTCACCCTTGGCGGGCTCGCCGACGCCATCGCCGCCGGCCCGCCCTCGTCCTTCGGGGAGAAGGGCGAAGACCTCCTCGACCGGTTGCAGAAGGTTCAGCGAGCATCGCCGGGCAAGCAGGGCGAGGAGGCCCGAAAGGCCATCGAGGAGATCGAGAAGTGGATGCGGGAGGGCGACCTCGACCCGGAGGTCGGTCAGGCCGCGGTCGCCCTCCTCGAGCCCCTCGCCGCCCCCGACGAGTCGCGCGCTCGGTCCGGTGACCGGGACGCCGAGGACGACTGAGCCTCGAGGGGGCGGCCGGGGTCACGAGGTGGCGATGGCCTCGAGGACGTTGAGGCGGGCGGCACGGCGGGCGGGACCGAGGGCGGCCACCACGCCGGCGAACGCGGCGAGGGCCAGGATCACGGTCAGCTGCCCGCCGGGCACCACGAACGTGGTGACCTCGTCGCCCATGGTCTGGGTGATGCCCCATGCCCCGCCGAAGCCGAGCAGGAAGCCGAGGCCGGTGCCGAGCAGGGAGATCAGCACCGACTCCCACCGGATGGCGGTCTTCAGCTGGCGCCGGGTCATCCCGACCGCCCGGAGCAGCCCCAGCTCGCGGGTCCGCTCGTGCACCGAGAGGGCGAGCGTGTTGGCGATGCCGATGAGGGCGATGATGACGGCGAGGGCGAGCAGGCCGTAGATCAGGTTCAGCATCATGTCGATCTCCTTCGTGATCGACTCCTTGAAGCTGGCCTGGTCCTGGAGCTCGGCGTTCGGCCACCCGGCGAGCGCGGCATCGATCGCCGCGTACGAGGTGGCGGCGTCGACGCCGTCGTGGGTCGTCACGAACACCTTGCGGTCGTACACGTCGGTGACGTTGGCCTCGAAGGTGTCGAGCCCGACGATGTAGCTCGTCGCGCCGGCCCCGAGGATGTCGCCGTCGAACACGGCGCGGACGGTCAGCGGGACATCGCCCGTGGCCGAGAAGCTCGCGGTGACGGTGCCGCCGAGGCCGACACCGAGCTCGGCCGCCTTGCCGGTCGACAGCGCGATGCCGTCGCCGGTGACGTCGGCGATCGCACCCGCGGTCACCTCGAGGTCCATGAGGCCCTCGACCACGGCGGTGTCGACCGACAGCACCTCGCCGTCACGCCCGTCGACCGTCGCCGGCACGGACCGGAACGGGGACAGGAGCTCCACCTCGGGGAGGGCGGCGATCGCCGCCTCGATCGACGGGCCGAACCCGCCGACGCCCCATGAGCCGGAGTCGATGACGAAGTCGGCACGCAGCGACCGGTCGACGGCCTCCGCGGTGGACGCCTTGCTCGAGCTGGCGAGGATGGTGATGAAGGCCACCAGCGCCACGCCGATCATGAGCGCCGACGCGGTCGCCGCCGAGCGGCGGGGGTTGCGCTTGGCGTTCTCCCGGGCGAGGTTGCCGACCGCGCCCGACAGCTTGGTGGGGAAGCCGAGCGCGTGCATCACCGGGCGGGCGATGACGGGGCCGAGCACGAACATGCCCAGCAGGGCGAGCAGCATGCCGAGGCCGAGCGTCCTCATGGCGCCACTGCCCGAACCGGTGACACCGGTCGCGAACCCGACGACGCCGGCGCCGAGGACCACCAGGCCGAGCACGGTGCGCCGCAACGAGGCGGTGGTGCGCTCGACGGCGGTGTCCCGCAGCGCGGCGATCGGCCGGATGCGGCTGGCCCGCACGGCGGGCCCGACCGAGGAGAGGAGCGTCACCGACAGGCCGACGGCGAAGGCGGTCACGATCGTCTTGCCGGTGATCACCACGTCGCCGCCGGGCAGCTCGAGGCCGGCCGTGGCCAGCAACCCGCGCAACCCGAGCGACATCAGCACGCCGGCGCCCAGGCCGACGGCCGCCGACACCGCGCCGACCATGACCGACTCGAGGAGCACAGCCCCGAGCACCTGGCGGCGGCTGGCGCCGACCGCCCGGAGCATCGCCATCTCCCGCATGCGCTGGGCGATGATGATCGAGAAGGTGTTGTAGATGATGAACATCCCGACGAAGAGTGCGATGTAGGCGAAGGCGAGCAGGAAGGTGCTGAAGAAGCTCATGTCCTCCCGGAACGCCGCCTGCTTCTCGTCGGTGTCGGCGTCACCGGTGATGACCTCGAGCTCGGGCGACCCGATCGCAGCGGTGATCCGTGCTGCCAGATCGTCGGCGCTCGTGCCGTCCTCGGCGGCGACGACGACGGCGTCGTAGGTGCCGGGCTGCGCGAACATCGCCTGCGCCGTCGACGGGTCGGTCCCGATCACCGAGAACCCCGAGATGCCCTTGAGCTCACCGAAGGTGACGGTGCCGACGATCGTCATCGGAACCGTGGCGTCGCGGCCGAGGACACCGACGGTGTCGCCGATCGACCAGCCCTGGCTCTCCAGCGTGCGCTGATCGAGGACGATCTCCGACGGTCCGGCCGGCGTCCGGCCGCTCCAGATGTGGAACGGGTTGAGGCGCTCGTCGTCGATCCACGCCATGCCCATCGTGCCGCCGACGCCCTCGGAGGTGATGGCGGTGCCGTCGGCCCCGACGAGCTGGGCGAAGCCCTGGACGGATCCGGCAGCGGCGTCGACGCCGTCCACCGCCCGCACCTGCTCCAGGACCGTGGCGTCGACGCGCTCCTGCACGTCGGCGAACTCGCCCTCGATGCCGGCGGTGCGCCGGACGACGACGTCGATGCCCTCGTTCGTGGTCTCGAAGAGCCCGTCGAAGGTCTTGCCGATGGTGTCGGTGAGGATCATCGTCCCCGACATGAACGCCACGCCGAGCACGACGGCGAGGCCGGTGAGCATGAAGCGCACCTTGTGGGCCCAGAGGCCCTTGCGAGTGAGGTTGAACATGGCCTTACCTTCCGAAGCTCTTCATGCGGTCGAGGACCGACTCAGGGGTGGGGTCGAGCAGCTCGTCGACGATGCGCCCGTCGGCGAGGAAGACGACGCGGTCGGCGTAGGACGCGGCGACCGGGTCGTGGGTGACCATGACGATCGTCTGACCGAGCTCGTGCACGGCGAGCCGCATGAAGGCGAGGATCTCGGCGCCGGTGCGGCTGTCCAGGTTCCCCGTGGGCTCGTCGGCGAACACGATGTCGGGTCGGCCGGCGAGGGCGCGGGCCACGGCGACGCGCTGCTGCTGGCCACCCGAGAGCTCGCTCGGGCGATGGGTCAGGCGCCCGCGGAGGCCGACGGTGTCGATCACGAGGTCGAGCCACTCGCGGTCGGCCTTGCGACCGGCGAGGTCCATGGGGAGGGTGATGTTCTCCAGTGCGGTCAGCGTCGGCACCAGGTTGAAGGCCTGGAAGACGAAGCCGAGCCGGTCGCGCCGCAGCTTCGTGAGCTTGCGGTCGTTCAGGCTCGTGACGTCGACGTCGCCGAGGTACACGGTGCCGTCGGTCAGGTCGTCGAGGCCGGCGAGCGCGTGCATCAGGGTCGACTTGCCGGAGCCGGACGGTCCCATGATGGCGGTGAACTGGGCGGCGGCGAACTCGACGTCGATGCCGTCGAGGGCGCGGACGGCGCTCTCGCCCTTGCCGTAGGACTTGGAGGCGTTCACCGCCCGGGCCGCCGGCGGGCCGGCGGGTGGGCGGTGGCTGGTGGGGGCCGCCGGAGCGGTGGTGAGGGTTGCGGTCATGGCGGTGGTTCTCCTGGTGTGGGGTTGGTGCTCCCACCATCCGCCGTCCGCTCGTCGATCTCATCGGCTCCCGGTCGGTTTCCAGACCGCCGCCGGGCGTACATCTCGAGGATGACGCGGCAGTCCGTCGCACGGCCGATGCGGTCGCGAGACCGGTTCGGTACGTTCGATCGGTGACCTGGGTGGAGCGGCAGCTGGATCGGCTGCGATCGTTCCCTCCGCTCGCCGTCGACTCGGCGCTGGCCGCCGCGTTCGCGGCCATCGGGTTCCTGACCATCCACAGCCAGGAGATCGAGGAGGGTCTGACCGAGCCGGGCGCGCTGGCCTCCCTCACCGCCGTCCTCGTGAGCGCTCCCATCGCCCTGCGCCGGCGGGCGCCGCTCGGCGGGCTGCTCCTGGCGTGCGCCGCCATCACCGCCCACATCAACGCCAACTGGCCCGAGGGCTCCCTCCCGCTGTCGGCGATGGTGCTCACCTACAGCGTGGGGGCGTGGGACTCCTTCGGACGGGCCGGCGTGGGACTGGGTGCGGTCTACGCGGCGCTGATCACCCTGCGACTGACCGACGCGCCGGGGCTCGACACGTTGGGCGCAGTCGGCAACATGGCGATGTTCACGGTGTTCTGGGTCGTCGGCGTCGCCATGCAGGGCCGGCGGGCGACCCAGGAGGCGCGGGTCCGGGAGGCGGAGGAGCGGGCCGAGGTGGCCCGTCAGAGCGCGGCGCGGGCACTGGCCGAGGAACGGCTCCGCATCGCCCAGGAGCTGCACGACGTCGTCGCTCACTCGATGTCGGTGATCGCCGTGCAGGCGGGGATGGGCGCGCACGTGCTGGAGGACCGCCCCGAACAGGCGCGGGCCGCCCTCGACGCGATCTCGGCAACCTCGCGCGGCACGCTCACCGAGCTGCGCCGCCTGCTCGGCGTGCTCCGCGACGGCCAGGGCGCTCGGGCCGACGCCCCGGCGCCCGGCCTCGCCGATCTGCCACAGCTCGTCGAGGACGTGCGGGCCGCCGGGGTGCCGGTCGTGCTGTCGGTCGTGCCCGAGCTCGACGGCGAGCGCATCAGCGCCGGTGTGCAGCTCTCGGCGTTCCGCGTCGTGCAGGAAGCGCTCACCAACGTCATGAAGCACGCGGGACCGACCAGCAGGGTCGAGGTGACGGTCGAGCACCAGCCGGGCGCGCTGGCGGTCGAGGTCCTCGACGACGGGCGCGGGGCGGCCTCCGGCGCCAGCACCAGTGGCGAGGCGGCGGCCGCGACCGGTCACGGGCTGCTCGGCATGCGCGAGCGGGTCGAGCTCTGGGGCGGTGACCTGACCGCCGGCCCGGTCCCCGGTGGCGGCTACCGGGTCCGCGCCCGCCTGCCGTACGGGGACGCGGCGTGAGCGTCCGCGTGGTGGTCGCCGACGATCAGGCGCTCGTCCGCAGCGGGTTCACCATGCTCCTCGACGGCGAACCGGGGATCGACGTCGTCGGCGAGGCGGCCAACGGCGCCGAAGCCGTCGCGCTCGTCGCCCGCGAGCGGCCCGACGTGGTGCTCATGGACGTGCGCATGCCGGTGATGGACGGGCTCGAGGCGACGCGGCGCATCACCGGCGATCCCGAGCTCGCCGAGACGCGGGTCGTGATCCTCACGACGTTCGACCTCGACGAGTACGTCCTCGAAGCACTCCGGGCCGGCGCCAGCGGCTTCCTGCTGAAGGACACGTTGCCGGTCGACCTGATCAAGGCGGTGCAGGTCGTGGCCGCCGGCGACGCGCTCATCTCGCCGAAGATCACCCGCCGGCTCATCGAGGAGTTCGTCAATCGCCCTGATCCCGGCGTGGCGGCGCCCGCGGCGGTGCTCGAGCAGCTCACCGAGCGCGAGCGGGAGGTGCTCGAGGCGGTGGCGCGCGGCGGCTCGAACGCGGAGATCGCCGCCCAGCTCTACGTGAGCCACGCGACGGTCAAGACCCACGTCAGCCGCCTGCTGATGAAGCTCGACGCCCGCGACCGCGCCCAGCTGGTGATGATCGCCTACGAGTCCGGCCTCGTCGCGCCCGGCTCTACTTGATGAGCGGGTCGCGGGGGAGGCCGAGGATGCGCTCGCCGATCTGGCTGCGCTTGATCTCCGAGGTGCCGCCGGCGATCGACATGCCGCGGTGCATGAGCACGAGCATGTTGCTCATCCCCCCGGCGCCGTCCATGTAGATGGCCTCGGGCCCGTTGAGCTCGGTGAGGATGGCAGCGGCGTCGTGGCCCAGCTCCGACAGGATCAGCTTGGTCATCGCCCCCTCCGGCCCGGGCTCCCCGCCGGCGACGGCCCGGTGGGCGCTGCGCAGGTTCAGCAGCCCCATGGCCTGGTGCTGGGCGAGGTAGCGGCCGACGCGGGCGGCGCCGCCGGTGAGGCGCTCGGGGTTGGCGTCGAACGGCGCGACCAGCATCGTGCCCGGCATCGACATCCCGCCCTGGCCGCCGCCGATGCTCACGCTCTCGTTCCCGAGCGTGGCCCGGGCCACCGTCCAGCCGCCGTCGACCGGGCCGACGACGTCGTCGTCGGGCACGAAGACGTCGTTGAAGAAGACCTCGTTGAACTCCGAGTTGCCGGTGGTCATCTTGAGGGGCCGCACCTCGACACCCTCGGCGTGCATGTCGATGACCATCGTGGTGATGCCGTCGTGCTTGGGCACGTCCGGGTTGGTGCGCACGGTGGCGAAGCCCATGCCGGCGACGTGCGCGCCGCTGGTCCACACCTTCTGGCCGTTGACGAGCCAGCCCCCCTCGACGCGCGTGGCCTTGGTCTTGATGCCGGCGGCGTCGGAGCCGGCGTCGGGCTCGCTGAACAGCTGGCACCAGATCACGTCCTGGTTGAGGGCCGGTTCGACCCACCGCGCCACCTGGTCAGGGGTGGCGTACTGGATCAGGGTGAGGATCACCCAGCCGGTGATGCCGTAGCCGGGCCGCTTGACGCCGGCGGCCTCGAACTCCTGCTCGATCACCAGCTGCTCGACGGCGCCCGCCGCCCGGCCGTAGGGCTTGGGCCAGTGGGGCATCACGTAGCCGGTCTCGATCAGCTTGGCCCGCTGCTCGGCGGCCGAGAGTCCCTTGATGGCCTCGGCGAAGGCGCGCACCTCGGCCCGGATGTCCTCGGCCTCGGGCGGCAGCTCGACGGCCTTCGACCGGGTCACGCCGGCCCGGGCGAGGTCGACCAGCTCGGCGGCGGCCGCACCGGGGGTGAGGAGGGCGAGCAGCGTCGTCGCCCGGCGCATGAAGAGGTGGGCGTCGTGCTCCCAGGTGATGGCGATGCCGCCGTGCACCTGGGTGTTCAGGTTGGCGCAGAGGTCGGCGGCCGGGCCGGCGAGCGACGCGGCCACCGCCGCCGCCTGCGTGAGCTGGTCGCCCCCGGTCGCGGCAGCCCGCGCCGCGTCCCACACGGCCGACGTGGCCAGCTCGGTGGCCACGGCCATGTTGGCGCAGTGGTGCTTGACCGCCTGGTAGGTCCCGATCACCCGGCCGAACTGCAGCCGCTCCTTGGCGTAGGCGGCGGCCGCGTCGGTGCACTCGCGGGCGACGCCGACGGCCTCCGCCGAGAGGATCACGCGCGCCAGGTCGGTGAAGACCTGGCGAGCACCGGTGAGCACCGTGGCGGGCGCGCCGTCGAGCGTCACCCTCGCCGACCGCCGCGTCGGGTCGAGGTTGCGGGGCGTCTCGACGCGGACGCCGTCGCCGACCTCGACGATGGCGACGTCGTCGCCGGCGGGGAGCACGATGATCGTCGCCAGCCCGCCGCCGAGGACGGCGTCGGCGGTGCCCGACGCCGTGCTCCCGCTGAGGGTCACCGCGCTCGAGAGGCCGATCCCCGCGGTCGTCGACCCGTCCGCCAGGCCGGGGAGGAACCGGGCCCGCGCCGCATCGTCGCCGGCGGCGGCGATCACCGCGCTGGCGATGACGGTGGGCACGAAGGGGCCGGGGGCCACCTGCCGGCCCAGCTCCTCGACCACCACCACGAGCTCCTCGAGGGTGTAGCCGGAGCCGCCGTGCTCCTCGGGGACGTGCAGGCCGAGCCAGCCCAGCTCGACGAGGTCGGACCACAGGTCGGGCAACGGCTCGACCGGCGCCTCGAGCAGATCGCGCGCCGCCTGGCGGGCGCGCCGCTTGGCGAGCAGGTCCGCGGCGGTGTCGCCCAGGGCGCGGTGGTCTTCGGTGATCGCGATCGACATGGGGCGGACCCTAGGCCGGGGAGTCCGGCGACCGCCGAGTCCTCGACCTAGGGTGCGCCCCATGCGGAGCGGAGCGAGCGATGGGCCGGCCATCGTCTGCCTGAGCACCGACGAGCGGACGCGGCAGGTGCTCGAGGACGAGGTCCTCCGCCGCTACGGCGGGGACTACCACGTCGTCGTGTGCGACAGCGTCGCGCACGCCGTGGCCGACCTCACCGACCTGCAGCGCGAGCAGCGTCCGGTGGCGCTGGTCCTGGCCGGCTACAGCGACGCCGACCCCGAGGGCATCGCGTTCCTCGCCCGCGCCCGCACGCTCCATCCGGCGGCCCG
Organism: Acidimicrobiales bacterium; assembly: GCA_035540955.1. GTDB lineage: Bacteria > Actinomycetota > Acidimicrobiia > Acidimicrobiales > CADCSY01 > DATLFP01. The sequence goes on along the minus strand of DATLFP010000041.1, from coordinate 6,930 downwards.
GCGCGCCGTCGTCGTGAACTGGGGCGACTTCGGCCGGGCCGCCGACCTCTTCACCGCGCTCGGCGCCGGCGAGATCGACGCCTACCTCGTCCGTCCGGAAGCGCACCGCGACGAGGAGTTCCACGGCGGGATCACCGACGCGCTCGACGACTGGCGGCTCGAGCAGGGTGGCGGCTTCGAGGCGGTGCGGGTGATCGGGGAGCGGGGCGATCCTCGCAGCGCCGAGCTGCGCGACACGTTCCGGCGCAACCACATCCCGATCGGGTTCTACGAATCCGACAGCGATCGCGGCGTGCGGTTGCTCGCCGATCTCGGCGTCGCCGGCGGGGCGCTGCCGGTCGTCGTCCTCAACTTCCCGGACGCGCAGATGGTGCTCGAGGCGCCGACCGACATCGAGATCGCCGACGCGTTCGGGCTGATGACACCGCTCGACACCGACGAGCGGTTCGACCTCACCATCATCGGCGCCGGCCCCGCGGGACTGGCGGCGGCGGTGTACGCGGCGTCGGAGGGCCTGCGCACGCTCGTCGTCGAGCAGCAGGCGGTCGGCGGGCAGGCCGGCTCGAGCTCGATGATCCGCAACTACCCGGGCTTCCCGCGCGGGATCAGCGGCAACAAGCTGGCCTACAGCATGTTCCACCAGGCGTGGTCGTTCGAGGCCCGGTTCCACTTCATGCGGTCGGCGACCGGGCTGCGGGCCGACGGCGCCGACCGCATCGTCGAGCTGTCGGACGGCACCGCGGTGCGCAGCCGCGCCGTGATCATCGCCAGCGGCGTGACCTACCGACGCCTGGAGTCACCGGCGCTCGACGCGCTCGTCGGTCGCGGGGTCTTCTACGGCGCCGCCGGCTCGGAGGCGCCCGCCATGCGCGGCAAGCAGGTGTTCGTGGTCGGCGGTGGGAACTCCGCCGGCCAGGCCGCGGTGCACCTGGCCAAGTGGGCCGACCGCGTCACGATCCTCGTTCGAGGCACCGATCTCGGCGCCAGCATGTCTGAGTACCTCGTCCGGGTGATCGAGACGTCGCCCAACATCGACGTTCGCTACCAGGCCGAGGTCGTCGACGGCGGTGGCGACGAGGGCCTCGGACACATCGACGTGCGGGATCTGGCCACCGGCGCGCGCGACACCATGCCCGCCGACGGCCTGTTCGTCTTCATCGGCGCCCAGCCCCACACCGACTGGCTGGGCGACACGCTCCGGCGTGACCGGTGGGGCTTCGTCTGCACCGGGGCCGACGCCGCGCCCGACGCCCGGACCCCCGAGGAGGTCCCGGGGCCGTTCGCCACGAGCGTGCCCGGCGTGTTCGCCGTCGGCGACGTCCGCCGGGGATCGGTCAAGCGGGCCGCGTCCGCCGTCGGCGAAGGTGCCATGGTCATCCAGGACGTGCACCGCCACCTCCAGCCGGAGGAGACGGTTGCCACACGCTGACGCCGACACCGACACCGGTGCCGGCGCGCCGGCGCCCGCCGCGCTCACGCCCGGGGTGGTCGTGCTGCTCTGGGTGGCCGGGGGCCTGGTGCTCCTGGCCGGCATCCAGCTGTTCGTGTTCACGGAGCGCACCGACCGCTACTTCGCCTGGACGATCCAGCCGCCGCTCACCGCGGCGTTCCTCGGCGCCTCCTACTGGTCGGCGGTGGCCTTCGAGTGGATGGCAGCGCGCGCCCGCACCTGGGCCCACGCTCGCATCGCGGTGCCGACGGTGTTCGTCTTCACGACGCTGACGCTCGTCGTCACCCTCGTGCACCTGGAGCGGTTCCACCTGGGCTCGGACCACGAGCTCGGCACCCAGCTGGTCACGTGGGCGTGGATCGCGGTGTACAGCGTCGTGCCTCTGCTCATGGTGGCGGTCGTGCTCCGGCAGCGGCAGGTCCCCGGTGCCGATCCGCCCCGCGCTCGGCCGCTTCCCGCCGTCATCGTCGTGGTGGTGGCGGTGCAGGCGGCGGTCCTCCTGCCGCTGGGCGCGGCGCTGCTGGTCGTCCCCGAGGACGCGGCGGCGTGGTGGCCGTGGGCGCTGTCGCCGCTGACCGGGCGAGCGGTGGGGGCGTGGCTCGTGAGCCTCGGCATCGCCGCCGCGCACTCGGTCGTCGAGCGCGACCTCGACCGGCTCCGACCGGCGGCCGCCGCCTACCTGGTGTTCGGGGTGCTGCAGACCGCCGCCCTCGTCCGCTACGCCGACATCCCCGACTGGGGCGACGTGACGACGATCGCCTATGTCGCGTTCCTGGCGAGCACGGTGGCGACCGGCGCCGGCACGCTCGCCCTGGCGGCGCGCCCCTCCCGCGGTTCCACCACCTGACGGACGGCCGTCGCTACGCTCCGTGCGGGTCGGCGCCAAGCCAGGGGGAGACATGCCCACACTGCCCGCCCACCCGCTCCGCCCGCAGATCCTGCTCCTGCTGCGGGCGGCCATGGTGCTGTTCGTCTACGTCGTCGTCATCGGGATCCTCAACGGGGTCGACGCCGTCGAGTTCGGTCCGCGCACGCTGCTGACCCACCTGCACGTCGGCACGCTCGGCTGGATCACCGTCTCGGTGTTCGCCGCCTCGCTCTGGCTCTTCGGTGCATCGGCACCGGCGGGCTGGCGCCGCCGCCTGCCCCGGTTGCTGGCGCCGGCGGCGGTCGTCGTGCTCGTGGGCTTCAACATCGCGTTCGCCACCACCGATGGCTACGTCCGGGCCGTGCTCGGCGGGCTCATGGCCCTGGTCATCGTCGGCTTCCTCGCGTGGGCCGTCGCCCAGGCGCGCGACCTGACGATGAGCGTTCCCCGCTGGGGGCTCCTCGCCGCGCTCGCCACCTCGGTGACCGGCGGCGTGCTCGGGGTCCTCCTGGCCACGCTCATCGCCAGCGAGGGCGACATCAAGACCCTGCCCGAGGGGGGCTCCGACGCCCATCCGGCGACGATGGTGGTGGGCTTCCTCATCCCCGCCGCGCTGGCGCTCCTCGAGTGGTGGCGGCCCGCTCGATGTCGGCGGGGCGCCACCCGCGGCGGCTTCATCCAGATGCTGCTGCTGTTCGTCGGTGGCTTCACGTTGATGATCGGCGTGTTGACCGACCTCACGCCGCTCATCGTGCTGAACCTGCCGTTCAGCATCGCCGCCATCGCCACCTTCGTGGCGCGCAACCGGCAGTCGCTGCGGGCGGCGCGGTTCGGCGCCGCCGCCGGGTCACCGTTCCAGGTGGCGGGGTCCGTCGCGATCGTCGTCAACCTCGGCATGCTCGTGTACCTCATCAGCCGGTACGCCGACGACTTCGACGCCGCGCCGCGCCACCTCATCCTCGCCCTCGATCACCTCATGTTCATCGGGGTGATGACGAACGCGATCTTCGGGTTCCTGTTGGCGGCAACCGTCGCCGGCCGGGCGGTGGCGCCGTGGGCCGATCGCCTCGTGTTCTGGATGGTCAACATCGGCATGGCCGGCTTCTGGTTCGGGTTCGTGCTCGACGAACGGCTGCCCAAGCGGCTGTTCACCCCGGTGATGGGCATCGGCATCCTTCTCGGGGTGGCGGTGTTCTTCCGCCGGTCGCTGGTCGACGCTCCCGGTGGCGCGCCGGTGACCGGGGACCTGGCCGCGCGACCGGTCTGACCGCGGCCAACAGGGACGTTCGACCCTGGTGAGGGGCGGCGTCGGGCCGGGACACTTCGGACATGACCGCCGCCACCACCACGACCACCACCACCTCCGTCGGATCCATGCGGGTGTCGGAGCTCCTGGGCGCGCGGGTGACGCGCGTACCGCAGGCCGCCACCATCGTCGAGGTCGCCACCACGCTCGCCGCCAACGACATCGGGGTGGTGGCCGTCGGGATCGGCGACCAGATCCTCGGCGTGCTCTCCGAGCGCGACATCGTGCGCGCGCTGGCCAGCGGCGGCGATCCGGCGACCATCACGGCCTCCGAGCTCGCCCACACCGACCTCGTGTGGTGCGACGCCTCGGCGACGGTGGCCGAGGTCGGTCTCCAGATGATGGAGCACTGGGTGCGCCACGTCCTCGTCGAGCGCAAGGGCCACCTCGTGGGGATCGTCTCGGCCCGCGACCTGCTCGGTGTCTACGTGGCCAACGACAGCTGAGGCGAGAAGGGACGACGGCATCCGTCCCGCGGCGCGACGACAATGTCGTCGTGGGCGCCAGCACGATCGCCGGTCGGCAACGCCCCCTCGACGCACTCGACGCGGCCCTCCGGCGTGCCGAGGCCGGCGCCGGTGTCCTCGCCGGCGTCCTCGGTGAAGCGGGTGCCGGCAAGACCCACCTGCTCGGCGAGCTCGCCGCCCGGGCTCGTGACCGGGGGACCACCGTGGCGTGGGGGACGTGCTGGGAGGGCGGCGGCGCTCCCGCGCTGTGGCCCTGGATGCAGGTGCTGCGCAGCTGTGGCGAGGAAGGCGCGCTCGACGCCGCTGACCTCTCCACGCTGGCGGCGGCGAGCGTCGACCAGAGTCGCTTCCCCGTGTTCCTGCGGGTCGCCGACGCGCTCGACCGAGCCACTGATCGAGGTCCGCTGCTCGTCGTGATCGACGACGTCCACTGGGCCGACGACGACAGCCTGGCGCTGGTCTCCTTCGTCGCCCGGCAGCACGCCGCCCGCCGGCTCGCGCTGGTCGTCGCCGCGAGGCCCGACGAGCTCGCGCCCGACGCGCTCGCGGCCCTCGTCGCCGGGGGTGAGACGCACACGCTCACCGCGCTCGAGCCGGCGGACGTCGCCACCCTCGTCCGGCAGACGGTCGGCCGCGAGCTGACCGCCGACGAGGCGGTCGTGTTCCGCGATCGCACCAACGGCAACCCGCTCTTCGTGCGGGAGATGGCGCGGCTGATCGGGCCGTCGGGCGGGGTGTCGATCGCCACGCTGGCGCTGCCGGCCGGGGTGAAGGCGGTGCTCACCCGTCGCCTGGCGCGGGTGCCACAGCCATCGGTCGCCGTGCTCCGGGCGTTGGCGGCTGTCGGGCCGGCGGCGCCGATCGACCTGCTCGCCGCCGTCCTCGAGCGACCGTCGATCGAGGTGCGCGGGGTCCTGGAGGCGGCGGCCGCCGCGGCCATCGTGGTGGTCGAGGACGGACCGCCCGCGACCGCCCGCTTCACCCACGGCCTCCTCCGCGACGCCGTCGAGGACGACACGGTGGCCGGCGAGCGGCTGCACCTCCACGAGCGGATCGCCCGCATCATGGCGGCCCGTGCGGCGGACCCCGATCGCTGGTCGGCCGTCGCGTGGCATCTGGCCCGCGCCGGCGCCGACCCGGCCGAGGTCGCGACCGCCAGCATCAGCGCTGCGGGGCGAGCGCTCGACGTCCTCGCCTATGCCGACGCCGCCGGTCACCTTGAGCGGGCGCTCGACGCGAGCCGGTCGGCCGGCGCGCCGACCGCCGAGCTCGATGCCCTGTCGCTGCGGCTCGGCGACGCGCTGCTCCGCGCCGGCGACCTGCTCCGGGCCCGGGAGGTCTTCGTCGAAGTGGCGGAGCAGGCACGGCGCGACGGCCGGGCGACGACCCTCGCGTACGCCGCCCTCGGGCTGGGCGCCGGCCTGGCCGGCTTCGAGGTCTCGCTGTTCGACCCTGGGCAGGTGTGGCTGCTCCAGGAGGCGATCGGCGCGCTCGGCGACGGCGATCCAGCGCTGCGCGCGCTCCTTCTCGGCCGGTTGGCGGTCGCCGCGTTTCGCTTCCCGGCGGCGGGCGACCCCGTCGCCCTGGCCAACGACGCGGTGGCCACGGCCCGGGCCGCCGGCGACGACCGGGCGCTCGCGTACGGGCTGGCGGCGCTGTGCGACGCCATCCCCGCGCCGGCGCGGGCGGCCCAGCGGCTCGCCCATGCGACCGAGGTGGTCGACATCGGCCGCCGGCTCGAGCCGGCGCTCGAGCTGCTCGGCCGCCGGTTGCGCCTGCGGGCCCTGCTCGAGCTGGGCGACCTGCACGCAGCCGCGGCCGAGGTGACCAGCTACGAGGCGGTGGCGAACCGGGTCCAGCAGCCGCTCTACTCCTGGTACGTCCCGCTGTGGCGAGTGATGTTCGCGGTGTGCCGCGGCGAGCTCGACGCCGCCCTCGCCCTCGCCTCCGAGGCGCGTGCCGTCGGGGTGACCGCCGGCTCGGAGAACGCCGCCATGCTCACCGACACCGTCGATGCGGCGGTGGCCATGTACCGCGACGAGCCGGCGGCGACATCGGTCTTCGACGCGTACCTCGATCACATGGGCGAGTGGTCTGCGCTTGCCGCGTCCGCGAGCTGGTACGCCCTGCGGCAAGGCGACCTCGACGCCGCGTCCCGCATCTACTGGATGCACGCCGGCGATCGCTTCGCCCGCCTCGACGACGACGCCGAGCAGCTGGTCACCTGCATGGCGTTCGCCGAGGTGGCGATCGCGCTCGGCGACGCCGAGGGCCTGCAGGCGCTCCGCGACCGCCTGCTCCCACACGCCGACCTGTGCCTGGTGGACGGCATCGGCGGGGCGTGGTTCGGCCCGGCGCACCTCGTGCTCGCCCGGATCGACCTGGCGCTCGGTCGTCGTGACGAGGCGCGCGAGCACGCGGAGGCGGCGGTGGCGCTTCTCGCCGGCCGCGGCGCGCCGATGGTCGAGCTGCTGGCTGCGGCGCTGCTCGAGGAGATCGGCACCGCGGCCCCGCCGCCGGCGGCCGGCGCGGTGTTCCGCAAGGCGGGTGAGGTGTGGGAGCTGGCGTGGGATGGGGCGACGCATCTGTTCCGCGACGCCAAGGGACTGGCCGACCTCGCCGTGCTCCTCGCCCATGCCGGTGCCGACGTGCACGTCTCGGAGCTGGCCGGTGCCGTGGCCGGCGATGCCGGCACCCGCATCGACCGGTCCGCGCTGCGGGCCTACCGCGAGCGGCTCGCCGAGCTCGATGCCGAGCTCGCGGAGGCCGATGCCGACCACGACGCCGGCCGGTCCGAACGCCTGGGGGTCGAGCGCGACCACCTGCTCGAGGAGGTGGC
>DATLFP010000040.1:0-13585 GCA_035540955.1 Acidimicrobiales bacterium | reverse complement strand
CTCATCGACGATCGCATCCTCGACCTGCAGGGCCGCAAGGACGCCGACTCCCGGCAGGCGGGCGCCCGCTTCGCCCGGTGGTTCACCTTGGCGGTCCCGCTCGGCATGGCCGTCATCGGGCTGTCGATCGGCAACGGTCGCGCCAGCTTCGCCACCCCGACGGGCCAGGTGCTCGTGGCTGCCGGGGTCGGGCTCATGGCCCTGTGCTGGGTCTGGGCCGGCCAGGTCCTCCGACTCCCGGGGGAGCAGCGGGTCTTCACGGCCGGTGCGGAGCAACGACCGTGAGAGCGGCGATCGTGCTGGGAGCCCTCGGTCTCTGGGTCGGGTCGACGCTCCTCTTGTCGCAGCTCCGGTGGTTCGCCCGGGTGTCGCTGACCGAGCGGCTCCGACCGTACGCCGCCGGGGGCGTCGTCACCGGCGGCCGCGCCGGTGTCCTCTCGGTCGAGTCGTTCCGCGATGCCATCGGGCCGCTGTCGCGGGCGATCGGCGAGCGGATGGCCCGGCTGCTGGGCGTGAGCGAGGACCTCGATGTCCGGCTCGCACGTGTCCACGCGTCGATCGACGTCACCGGCTTCCGGGTCCGCCAGATCGGCTGGAGCCTCGCCGGGCTCGGCTTCGGCTGCCTGGTCGTGCTCGCGCTCCGACCGTCTGCCGCCACCGGGCTCGTGCTCCTCCTGGGAGGCCCGGTCGTGGCCTTCCTCGTGCCCGAGCAGCGCCTCGCGGCCGCGTCGCAGCGATGGCAACGGCGAGTGTTCCTCGAGCTGCCCGTCATCGCCGAGCAGCTCTCGCTCCTCCTGTCGGCCGGCTGGTCGCTCACGGCCGCGCTCAACCGGTTGGCGCGACGGAGCGCGGGAGCGACCGGACGCGATCTGGAGCGCGTGTGCTGGCGGATCCGCCAGGGTCTCTCGGAGGCCGACGCCCTCCGCGAGTGGGCGCGGCTCGCGTCCGTCCCCGCCCTCGACCGGCTGGTCCCGGTGCTGGCGTTGAACCGGGACACGAGCGACCTCGGGCGGCTCGTCGGCGAAGAAGCGCGAGCCATCCGACGCGACGTGCACCGCGAGCTGATCGAAGCGGTGGAACGTCGCAACCAGCAGGTCTGGATCCCGGTCACGGTGGCCGCGCTGGTCCCCGGGGCCATGTTCCTGGCCGTTCCCTTCGTCGACGCGCTGCGCGCGTTCGGTGCCTGAGGAGAGGAGAGAGAGGAACCATGCACGTTGCGCTGAGGGCCCTCGTGGCCTGGCAGGTCCTGAAGGTCGGGGTGCGCGAGCGGCTCACCGACGAACACGGCGAGGGCGTGATCTCCACCGCCATCGCCGTGCTGATCATGGCCCTCATCGGGCTCCTGATGTGGACGGTGTTCCAGCGAGTGTTCAACGACGCCGGCCAGCGGATCGAGTCGAACATCAACGACATCGGATAGTGGACGGCGAGTCCGGGACGGGGATGGTCGCGTCGGTCGTCGGCGTGACCGCCTTCCTCGTCATGCTGCTCTTCGCCGTGCAGCTGACCCTCAACCTCTACGCCACGTCGACGGTCACCGCTGCCGCCTTCGACGCCGCCCGCATCGTGGCCGGGTCGGGCGGCGGGCCGGAGCGGGAGGCGGAAGCCGAGGCGCGGCTCCGCACGCTGCTCGACGGCTACACCGATCTCGACCTCGCCTGGGACTACCGCGACACCGACGGGGTCCCGGGGGCCGACGAGGTGGCGCTGCGGGTCGAGACCGAGCACCCCACCCGGCTCCTGCGCTCGCTCCCCTCGCCGTTCCAGCGCCTGGTGCGCACCGTCGTCGTGCGGGTGGAGTCGTTCCGGTGAACGAGGACGGCTTCGTGGGCGGGTTCGAGGTGCTGCCGTTCGGCCTCCTCGTCTTCGTGGCCGGCGCGCTCCTCCTCGGCAACGCCTGGGCGGTGGTCGACGGCACCCTGGCGGCGACGGCGGCGGCGCGGGAGGCGACCCGCTCCTATGTCGAGGCCCCCAGCAGCGATCTCGCGGAGCAGGCGGCGCGGTCGGCGGCGCTGGCCACGATCGAGGCCCACGGCCGGGACCCGTCGCGGGCCCAGGTCCGCTGGGAGGTCGGGCCCGACTTCACCCGCTGCGCGCGCAACACGATCGTGGTGGAGTACCGGGTGCCGACGTTCACCGTCCCGCTCATCGGTGCGTTCGGCAGCGGCGTCATCACCACGTCGGGCCGCCACACCGAGGTGGTCGACCCGTACCGGTCGGGTCTCGCGGTCGACGGCTTCGATGCCGAGTCGTGCCGTGCGTGAGCGGGGGAGCGTGCTGGCGCTCATGCCGGCGGCGGTGCTCGTGTTCATCGTCCTGGGCTCGCTCGCCGTTGACGCGTCGCTCGCGTTCCTCGGCGAGCGGGAGGTGGCCAACGTGGCGGCTGCCGTCGCCAACGACGCCGCCACCAAGGGCATCGACATCGAGCACTTCTACGCGACCGGCGAGGTCGTGCTGGATCCGGCGCTCGTCGACGACGTCGCCCGCGGCGCGCTGGCCACCGCGGGACTGCACCACCTGGACGACCTCACCATCGAGGCCGAGGTGGTGGGGGTCGACGCCGTGATCGTGCGGGTGCGGGCGCGGGTCAGGTCGCTGTTCTCGAAGGCGCTGCCGGGCGGCGCCGAATCGCGGGAGGTCGACGCCGAGGCAGCTGCAGTCGCGGAGAGGGGATGACGATGGGCAAGGTCCGGCTGGTGGCGTGGCTGGCGACGACGGGCGGCAGCGGGTGGGCGCTGCTGCGGGGCGCGACCTGGCCGACGGGTGAGCCGGCCGAGGCGCTCATGGCGGGTGTGCGGGTGGTGGCCGGGGTGCTGGCGGCCTACCTGTTCGTGGCGACGATCGGTGCGCTCGCCCGCCTCCGGTGGCTGCCGTCACCGGCGCTCGTCCGCCGCCTGGCCGCCGGGGCGATCGGCGGCGGCCTGCTCGTGCTGCCGGTGCCGGCGGTTGCCGGAGGCGCCGACGGGCCCCCGCCGAGCCCGCCGCCGGTCCTGCGCCGCGTCGACCCCGCACCCGACGCGGGCCCGGCGACGCCGGCCGCCGACGCGCCGGACGCTCCCGTCCCCGGTCCGGCACCGGACGGCGAGGAGGTCACGGTGGTCGCTGGCGATCACCTGTGGGCCATCGCCGAGCGGGTGGTGGCGGCGCGCCTGGGGCGGGCCCCGACCGACGGGGAGGTGGCGCCCTATTGGCGGTCGCTGATCGACGCCAACCGGGACCGGCTCGCCACCGGCGACCCCGACCTCATCTTCCCGGGCCAGACGTTCGTGCTGCCGTGAGCGGCCACTAGCGTCGTGCCCACATGGCTGCCGACTGCCTGTTCTGCAAGATCCTCGCCGGGGACGTGCCGTCGACCCCCGTGCTCGAGACCGAGCGGACCTTCGCGTTCCGCGACATCAACCCCACGGCGCCGACCCACGTGCTCGTGATCCCCCGCGACCACATCGAGAACGCGGCGACCGTCGAGCCCGCCCACGGCGAGGTCCTGGCCGAGATGCTCGACACCGCTCGCCAGGTGGCGGAGTCCGACGGGGTGCTCGACTCCGGCTACCGGCTGGTCTTCAACGTCGGCCGCGACTCGGGCAACACCGTGCCCCACCTCCACCTGCACGTCATCGGCGGCCGGGGCCTCGCCTGGCCGCCTGGCTAGCCTTGGCCCCCAACCCTGTGCCAAGTACCGACGTCAAGATCCTCGTCCCCGGCAACCACCTCATGGTGGGCCTGCTCGGCCAGCGCGACGAGCTGCTGCGCCTGATCAGGGACGCGTTCCCCGTCACCGCCATCCACGTGCGGGGCAACGAGATCTCGGTGGTCGGCGAGGGCGCCGAGGTGGTCGGCAAGCTGTTCGAGGAGCTCGTTCTGCTCCTCGAACAGGGCCACGAGCTCGACTCGTCCAACGTGGGCCGCACCATCGACATGGTGCGGGCCGACGAGCGTCCCTCCGAGGTCCTCACCGCCGAGGTGCTGCGGGCCGCCAAGGGCAAGCCGGTGCGACCAAAGACGAGCGGCCAGAAGCGCTACGTCGACGCCATCCGCGAGAACGTCATCACCTTCGCCATCGGTCCCGCCGGCACCGGCAAGTCGTGGCTGGCGGTGGCGATGGCGGTGCAGGCCCTCCAGGCCAAGCAGGTGAACCGCATCATCCTCACCCGCCCCGCCGTCGAGGCCGGCGAGCGGCTCGGCTTCCTGCCCGGCGACCTCATGGCCAAGGTCGACCCCTACCTGCGGCCCCTGTTCGACGCCCTCTACGACATGGTCGACGCCGACGCCGCCGCCCGCATGTTGGAGCGCAACGTGGTGGAGGTCGCGCCCCTGGCATTCATGCGTGGGAGAACGCTGAACAGCTCGTTCATCATCCTCGACGAGGCGCAGAACACGACGCCCGAGCAGATGAAGATGTTCCTGACCCGGATCGGGTTCGGCTCGAAGGTGGTCGTCACCGCCGACGTCACCCAGATCGACCTGCCCACCGGGCGCTCCGGCGTGCTCGGGCTCGAGAAGGTCCTCACCGGCATCGACGGGCTGAGCTTCGTCCACCTGACCAACCGCGACGTGGTGCGCCACCGGATCGTGCAGGACATCGTCGACGCCTACGAGCGGGCCAGCGAACCCGAGCGGTGACCTCCGTCGGACCCACCCCGAGACGGCCGGGCCCGCCCGAGGGCGCCCCGTCGGTGTTCGCCGCTGACGAGCAGGACGACGTCGACGTCGACCTCAACGGCGTGGTGGCGCTCGCCACGGCTGTGCTGCAGGCCGAGAAGGTGAAGGGCGACTGCGAGCTGGCGGTGACCTTCGTCGACGAGGAGACGATCGCCCACCTGAACCTCGAGTTCCTCGGCGAGGACAAGCCGACCGACGTGCTGGCCTTCCCCATCGACGACGAGATCGTCGAGAGCGGCCGCTCACCCGACAGCGGCTCGACGGGGCCCGACCGGCCCGACGTCGAGCCCGGCGAGGTGCCGATCCTGCTCGGCGACGTGATGGTGTGCCCGGCGGTGGCGGCCCGCAACGCCGCCGAGCACGGCCGGTCGACCGACGACGAGGTGGCCATGCTCGTCGTGCACGGCATCCTCCACGTGCTGGGGATGGACCACGCCGATCCGGAGGAGGCCCGGGCCATGTTCGCCAAGCAGGACGACCTGCTGGCCCGCTTCCACCGGTCCCGCTGATGGGCCCGATCGTGTGGGCGGGCGTCACCGTCGTCGTCCTCGTCGTCTTCGCCGCCGTGCTGGCCGCGGCGGAGACCGCGCTCACCAACGTCCCGCGGGCCAAGGCCCTCGCCCTCCAGGAGGAGGGTCGCCGCGGCGCGCCGTCGCTGCTGCGCCTCCTCGAGCACCGCGAGCGCTACCTGAACCCCGTCCTCCTCCTGATCCTGCTGTGCCACCTGACCACCGCCGCGGTGGTCGGGCTCGTGGCCCAGAGCTACGTGGGCGGCATCGGCATCGCCCTGTCGGTGGTGATCGTCGGCGTGGTCGTGTACGTCGCGGCCGAGGCGGCGCCCAAGACCTACGCCCTGCAGCACCCCGAGCGGACGGCCCTGTTCGTCGCCCCCCTCGTGGGCGTGCTCGCCGGGTTCCCGCCCATCCGCATCCTCACCCGGCTGCTGATCGGCATCTCCAACGTCCTGCTCCCGGGGAAGGGGCGGGCCGAGGGCCCGGTCGTCTCCGAGGAGGAGCTGCTCGCCTTCGCCGAGGTCGCGATGGAGGAGGGCGAGATCGAGAGCGAGGAGCGCACGCTCATCCGCTCGATCATCGACTTCGGCGACACCGTCGCCCGCGAGGTGATGGTGCCCCGACCCGACATGGTCACGACCGAGGCGACGTGCCCGACCGAGGCCTGCATGGAGCTCGTGCTCGAGAACGGCTACAGCCGCGTGCCGGTGGTGGGCGAGGGCGTCGACGACGTGCTCGGCATCGTCTACGCCAAGGATCTCATGCGGGCCATGAACGAGGGACGGTCGGCCGGCGAGGTGGCGGCCATCATGCGGCCGGCGTTCTTCGTGCCGGAGACGAAGAAGGTCGCCGAGCTCATGCGGGAGATGCAGGCCAAGAAGCAGCACATGGCGATCGTCGTCGACGAGTACGGCGGCACCGCCGGCCTCGTCACCCTCGAGGACCTCATCGAGGAGCTGGTCGGGGAGATCGTCGACGAGTACGACGTCGAGCTGCCTCCCATCGAGCGGCTGGCCAACGGCGACGTCCGGGTGCACGGGCGGCTGCCGCTCGACGAGGCCAACGAGGAGCTCGAGCTCGAGCTGCCCTCCGGCGACTGGGACACCGTCGCCGGGCTGCTGTTCACCCACCTCGGCCACGTCCCCGAGCCCGGTGAGTCGATCGAGATCGACGGCTACGTGCTGCGGGCCGACGTGCTCGACGGCCGCCGCATCGAGCGGGTCCGGATCACGCCCCGCCCCCAGGACTGGGAGCCGGCCGGGACAGCGCAGTGAGGAGCGGCTTCGCCACCCTCATCGGCCGGCCGAACGTCGGGAAGAGCACGCTGCTGAACCGGATCCTCGGCACGAAGGTGTCGATCGTCTCCGACAAGCCCCAGACCACCCGTTCGCAGGTCCGGGGCGTGCTCACCCGGCCGGATGCCCAGGTGGTGTTCGTCGACACCCCCGGCATCCACAAGCCGCGCGGTCCGCTCGGCGCCCGGCTCAACGACACCGCCCGGGACGCCGCCGGCGACGTCGATGTCGTGTGCCTGGTGCTCGACGCCACCCAGCCCTTCGGTCGGGGCGACGAGTACGTCGCCGCCCCGCTCCCGCGATCGGCGCTCGTCGTCGTCAACAAGGCCGACATCGCGAGCAAGCAGCAGATGGTGGAGATGCTCGTCGCCGCCGGCGAGCTGGGCTTCGCCGACTACTTCCCGGTCTCGGCGAAGTCGGGCACCGGCGTCGACGTGCTCGTCGAGGCGATCGTCGCCCGCCTGCCCGAGGGCCCCGCGTACTACCCGGCGGACATGGTCACCGACGTCCCCGAGGCGTTCTGGGTCGCCGAGCTCGTGCGCGAGCAGCTCTTCCGGCTGCTCCGCGAGGAGCTGCCGCACAGCCTGGCCACGCGGGTCACCGAGTGGGAGTGGCCGCGGATCCGCGTCGAGATCCTCGTCGAGCGCGACTCGCAGAAGGGCATCGTCATCGGCAAGGGCGGCTCGGTGCTCAAGGAGGTCGGGACGCTCGTGCGGGAGCAGCTGCCCGAGGGTGCGTTCATCGAGCTGTTCGTCCGCGTCGACAAGGACTGGCAGCGGCGGGCGGGCGTGCTCGACCGCCTCGGCTACTGACCGGCCGTCACTCGCCGGGAGAGGTGGGTGCGGGCGCCGCCGCCAGGAGGAGGACCACGGCGAGCACGGCGGTCCACAACCCGACCTCGGGGCCGTTGGTGATGCCCCAGCCGGCCTGGGTGTCGGTGACCCAGGTGACCCACGCCGTGGTGACGATCGTGGCGAGCGCGGCGCCGAGCACCACCCGCCACCGCAGGCCCAGCCCCCAGGCGAAGGATCCGACGGCGAGGCCCACCGCGGCCAGGAGCGGGGTGTACGCGACGAGGAGGGCGAGGGCCGGGGCCACGCCCGATCCGCTCCGTCGGAAGCGGGACCAGACCGGTGCGATCGACCCGACGACGGCGGCGGCGCCGGTCCACAGGGCGAGGGACACCCACGCGCCGACCGCCTGGTTGGCGTAGGTGCCCACGGCGCTGAACTGGCCGCGGGGCGCCGCCTCCAGTCCGACATCCCACGCCACCGTCGCCACCCCGAGCGTGAGCGCGGCGGTCACCGCGGCCGTGATGACGTGCGCGGCGTCGACCTCGTGCCCGCGCCGGTGCGGGAACCGCCCGGCGTCGAGCTGGCGGCGGAAGCGGCGGGTGGCCACCAGGTCGCCCACCGGCAACGAGCCGATGGCGTAGCCGATCAGGACGAGCGGCCCGGCGACGTAGCCGGCCCACGCGGCGCTGGTCGGGACCCACTCGACGAGCCCGCGAACCAGGCCGAGCACGGGGCCGACCCTATCGACGCCCTCCCGGGTGCCGGGCCGGGATCCGCTCGGGCCCCCGGAGGTCGGGGACGCGGATGTCGATCGTGGTGGTGCCGCGCTCCTCCTCCCACCGCACGACGTTGACGACCGAGGCGTACACGACGAGGCGGCCGAAGAAGAGCAGCCAGGCGAGGATGGCGAACACGACGCCGATGGAGCCGTAGGTGGCCGACGACGAGGCCACCACCCTCGGCACGTAGATGCTCCCGATCACCTTGAGCACCTCGAGGCCGAGCGCGCCCACCACCGCCCCCGGGACCAGCGCCTTCCAGCCGACGTCGCGGTGGGGCAGCACCTTCATCGTCCAGAGGAACAGGGCGAAGGAGAGCCCGACGCCCACGAGGAGGTTGACGGGGGCGACGACGCCCGGCAGCGCATTGATCAGCGTCGTCACCGCCATCGACGAGACGAAGAGCAGGGCTGCACCCGCCAGCCATGCCACGCCGACGAGCTTGTCGCGGGCGCCGCGGCCGATGACCTGCCAGACCGAGTCGAGGGCGTACTGGATGCCCGCGACCAGTCCCAGCCCGGTCCACAGCAGACCGGCGACACCGACGATCGAGGCCGCGGCCCGGCTCGCCTCGGCGGTGGCGATGGCCTCGGTGACGATGCGGGCGGCGTCGTCGGAGGCATCGAGGCCGAGGAAGTCGAGGGTGTCGTCGGCCAGGTCGGGGTTCCCGGCGGAGACGAAGCCGACGATCGCCATGGCCACCAGGAGCAGCGGGAAGAGGCTGAGGAACGCCGACATCGAGATGGCGGAGGCGAGGTAGGAGCCCTTGACCTCGCCGAAGCGCCGCTGCACCCGCCAGGCGGTGCGGAGGACCGGGAACCGGTCGCCGAGCGCGCGGCCCGCCCGTACCAGTCGCTGCTTCACCCGTCCGAGCACGCACTGCCTCTACCCCGCGCCGCCGGAGGGCCCCACCTGCCGGAGCCGAAGGGCTTGTAGTTTCGGACCGTGGAGCTCGACGGGGTCGACCCGAATCGCATCCCCGTCCACGTCGGCGTCGTCATGGACGGCAACGGTCGGTGGGCCCAGAAGCGCGGCCTCAAGCGCACCGACGGCCACGCCGCCGGGGAGGAGGCGTTGTTCGACACCGTCGAGGGTGCGCTCGATCTCGGCCTCGGGTGGTTGACCGTGTACGCCTTCTCGACCGAGAACTGGAAGCGGCCGGCCGACGAGGTCCGCTACCTGATGGGGTTCAACGAGTCGATCCTCGTTCGCCGGCGCGACGAGCTGCACGAGCGGGGGGTGCGCATGCGCTTCGCCGGTCGCCGCGACTGGCGGGTGCCCAAGCGGCTCCTCCGGCGGATGGACGAGGCCACCGAGCTCACCGCCGGGAACCGGACGATGACCCTCACCATCGCGTTCAACTACGGCGGCCGGGCGGAGATCGTCGATGCCGTGCGCCGGCTGGTCGCCGACGGGGTGACGGCCGACAAGATCGACGAGAAGGCGATCCGGCGCCGCCTGTACGACCCCGAGATGCCCGATCCCGACCTCGTCGTGCGCACCTCGGGCGAGCACCGGATCTCGAACTTCCTGCTGTGGGAGCTCGCCTACAGCGAGCTCGTCTTCACCGAGGTGCTGTGGCCGGACTTCCGCCGCGAGGACCTGTTCGAGGCGGTGCGGGAGTTCCAGCGGCGGGAGCGCCGCTTCGGCAGCGTGGACGGCTAGCGATGGCGCTCTACCGCGAGCGGGGCGTGGTGCTGCGCACCATCAAGCTCGGGGAGTCCGACCGCATCGTGAGCATCGCCACCGAGGGCCGCGGCAAGGTCAGGGCCGTCGCCAAGGGGGTGCGCAAGACGAAGAGCCGCTTCGGGGCTCGCCTCGAGCCGCTGTCGCACGTCTCCCTCCAGCTCTACGAGGGCCGCGAGCTCGACACGGTGACCCAGGCCGAGACCGTCGAGTCCTTCCGCGCCGTCCGCGAGGACCTCGACCGCCTCACGCAGGCGACGGCGGTGCTCGAGGCCGTCGACCACCTCCTCCAGGAGGGGGAGGACAACCCCCGCGTCCTGCAGATGCTGCTCGGGGCCCTGCGCACGCTCGACGCGGGGCCGGCGCCCCTCGTGGTGCCGGCCTTCTTCTGGAAGCTCCTGGCCCAAGAGGGCTTCCGGCCCCTGCTCGACGCCTGCGCGTCGTGCGGCGCCCCCGAGATCGCGGCGTTCGACCTGGAGGTCGGCGGCGTGCTGTGCCGGTCGTGCTCGTCGGGCGCCACCCGCCTCACCGCTGGGGGCCTGGCCCTGCTCCGCCGCATCCTCGGCGGGGACCTCGTGACGGTGCTGGCCGAGCCGGCATCCTCGGCCGGCTTCGAGGTCGAGCAGCTCGCCACCCGCGCCTTCGAGATCCACGTCGAGCGCCGCCTGCGCTCCATGCACCTCCTCGACCGCTCCTGACCTCAGCAGTCGAGGCGGTAGTAGGGGTCGAGGTCGGCGGGGTCCTCGGTGGCGTCGATGGTGGAGGTCGATCGGTCCACCTCGACCAGGGTGGCGCCGTCGAGCTCGTAGGTCACCGCCTCGGTCTCGTAGGTCCGGCCGTCCTCGCTGGTGGCGCTCAGCACCGTGAGCGTGTCGCCCTCGCACCGGAGCCCGCCCCCGTGGGTGACGCTGCCGCCGATGGCGATCAGCGCCGGCGTGCCGTCGATCGACACCGGCTCGTAGGCGCAGTCGACGACCACGAACGGCGACACCACGTCGATGGAGGCGCCGCGGTCGACCACGGCGAAGGTGAGCGCACCGTGGGCGGCAACGATCTCGGCCGGGCCGCCGTCGACCGCCGCCGGTGGCACGGGATCGGCGCCGGGACACACCTCGTCGGGGTCCGGCGTCGCGGTCGTCGAGGTGGTCGACGTGGTGGAGGTGGTCGTCACCGACGCCCCCCGGAGGTCGTCGTCATCGTCGCCACAGCCGGCGACGAGGAGGAGCGTCACGAGGACGACGGGCAGCGATCGCACGCACCCATGGTGACGCGGCTACAACTTGGCGGGTGGCACCCGTCCGACTCGCCTGTCTCGACATGGCCGGCACGACCGTCACCGACGACGGCGTGGTCGAGCGCTCCTTCGTCGAGGCCATGGTCGGCGAGGGCCTGATCGACGAGGGTGAGCTGCCCGGCGTCCTCGACGTGGTCCGCCGCACGATGGGGCAGTCGAAGATCGACGTGTTCCGCTCGGTGCTCGGCGACGAGGACCGGGCGCAGGCGGCCAACGCCGCGTTCGAGGCCGCCTACGAGCGCTTCGTCCGGCTGGGTGAGGTGCAGGCCATGCCCGGCGCGGTGGAGGCCATCGAGGCCCTGCGGGCGGGCGGCATCAAGATCTGCCTCATCACCGGCTTCGCCCCGACGACCCGCGACGCCATCATCGACGCCCTCGGCTGGCGCCACCTGGTCGATCTCGCCCTGTCGCCGGCCGACGTGGGGCGGGGCCGGCCGTGGCCCGACCTCGTCCTCAGCGCCGCCCGCCACTTCGGGGTCGAGCCGTCGGAGGTGGCGGTGTGCGGCGACACCGTCAGCGACCTGCTGTGCGGGATGCGAGCCCAGGCGGCGGTGGTCGCCGGCGTGGTCGCCACCGGCCACACCCGGGCCGAGCTCGAGGCGGTGGCCCACACCCACCTGATCGACTCGGTGGCCGACCTTCCGGCGGTCGTCCTCGGCGCGATCGCCGGTTAGCTAGGCGATCGGCCAGCCCGGCTCGACGCCCGGCGGAAGCTCGAGCAGGTGCACGGTGCCGTCCTCGGGATCGACGGCGCCGAGCACCAGGAACTCGCTCGTGAACCCTGCGATGCGCTTGGTCCCGAGGTTCACCGCGCCCACGACGACCCGGCCCACCAGCTGGTCGCTCGTGTAGTTCGTGACCTGGGCGCTCGTGCGCAGCGTGCCGACGTCGGGGCCGAAGTCGACGGTCAGCTTCCACGCCGGCTTCCGGGCCTCGGGGAAGTCCTCGACGGCCACGATGCGACCGACGCGGAGGTCGATGGCGAAGAACTCGTTGGGGGAGACCTGGGGTCGCCGCTCTAGCATCGCTCCACCATGGCTGATCTGTTCGAGCAGGTGGTGAACCTCTGCAAGCGGCGGGGCTACGTCTTCCCGTCGGCGGAGATCTACGGCGGCTTCCGCTCGGCGTACGACTACGGCCCGCTGGGTGTCCTGATGCTCCGCAACGTCACCGATGCCTGGTGGCGCTCGATGGTGCAGCTGCGCGACGACGTCGTCGGCCTCGACGCCTCGATCCTCTCGCCCCCGGCGGTGTGGGAGGCATCGGGCCACCTCACGAACTTCACCGACCCGCTCGTCGACTGCCGCAAGTGCAAGGAGCGCCACCGCCTCGACAAGCTGGAGGACCCCAACGTCTGCCCGTCGTGCGGGAGCGAGGGCACCTTCACCGAGGCCCGCCAGTTCAACCTGATGTTCAAGACCTTCGCCGGTCCCGTGGAGGAGTCGGCCGCCGAGGTCTACCTGCGCCCTGAGACCGCCCAGGGCCAGTTCCTCAACTTCAAGAACATCGTGGAGACCTCGCGCAAGAAGCCGCCGTTCGGGATCGCCCAGGTCGGCAAGTCGTTCCGCAACGAGATCACCCCCGGCAACTTCGTCTTCCGGACGCGCGAGTTCGTGCAGATGGAGCTCGAGTACTTCGTGCCCCCCGAGGACAGCGCCCGCTGGTACGAGTACTGGTGCGAGCAGCGGCGTCAGTGGTACGTCGACCTCGGCATCCCCGAGGACAAGCTGCGACTCCGCGCCCACGACGCCGATGAGCTGTCGCACTACTCCTCGGGCACGAGCGACGTCGAGTTCCTCTTCCCGTGGGGCTGGGACGAGCTCGAGGGCATCGCCAACCGGGGCGACTACGACCTCACGCAGCACGCCAAGCACTCGGGCGAGAAGCTCGAGTACTACGACCAGGCCGCCAACGAGCGCTACGTGCCGCACGTGATCGAGCCGGCGGCCGGGGCCACCCGCACGATGATGGCGTTCCTCATGGCCGCCTACTCCGAGGACGAGATCGAGGGCGAGTCCCGCACCGTGCTGCGCCTGCACCACCGGTTGGCGCCGTACAAGGTCGCCGTCCTCCCGCTGAGCAAGAAGGAGACGCTCACGCCCGTCGCCCGCGAGGTGCTCGGCCTGCTGCAGCCCCACTGGATGGTCGACTACGACGAGACGCAGTCGATCGGGCGCCGCTACCGGCGCCAGGACGAGGTCGGCACCCCCTTCTGCGTGACCGTCGACTTCGAATCCCTCGAAGACCGGGCCGTCACCATCCGCGACCGCGACTCCCTCGAGCAGGTGCGGGTCCCGATCGACTCCCTCGTGAGCGAGCTCCGCGACCGCCTGACCTGAGCGCTCCGCTCCGAGGACGTCAGCGCTCGATCGGCCAGCCGGAGTGCATGTACTCCCGGCAGGCGTCGGTCGAGATCGTGAACCCTGGCGGCACCGGCAGTCCCAGCACCGAGGTCATCTCGGCGAGGTTGGCGCCCTTGCCGCCGAGGAGGTCCTTGAGCGACATCGGCGGCTTGCGGTGCTTGTGGTCGAAGGCGAACGCGTACGGCACGCCCGCAGGCTATTGG
>DATLFP010000039.1:0-15736 GCA_035540955.1 Acidimicrobiales bacterium | reverse complement strand
GAGGGTGTCGGCGAGGTGGTGTGGTCGATGGTTGGTTCGAGTTCGCCGTAGGGGCCGTCGCGGTGGCTGCGTTGTGGGTCGCCGGTGAGGTCGGTGGTGTCGGTGATGGTGCCGAGCTCGTTGCCGAAGAGGAGCTGCACGTCGGTGTCGGTGATAGCGGCGAGGGGGATGGTGCTGTTGAGGAGGACGGTTGTGTTGGTGCCGTCGTGGCGGGCGGAGAGGTACGGGTAGCCGGGGGTCGTGGGGTCCCAGAGGTTGGTCGTGGTGTCGGTGCCGGTAGTGCTAGTGGCGAGGAGGCCGTCGCCGTCGTAGGTGTGGCTGGTGGTGGTGGTGCCGTCGGTGGTCGAGGTGAGCGCGACGCCGCCGCAAAGATCGGTGGTCTTCTTCGCCGAGCGCGGTGAGCACCAGATGGCCGGGATGACGGAGCTGGTCGCTCGGATTCACACGGGGCCGCCTTCCTCCGACGGATTCGCGCCGCTCCCCAGCCTTACGCTGACAAATCGCTGACACGGGAGGCGGAGCCGGGCGAGTTGTCGACAGGCGGCAGACGTGCACCGGCGCTCTACCAGGGACTTTGCGGAGCATGAACGAGTGGGCGCTGAGGGGCTCGAACCCCCGACCCCCTCCTTGTAAGGGAGGTGCTCTCGCCAGCTGAGCTAAGCGCCCCGGGTGGACGGACCAGGGTACGTGGGTTCACTACCGTGCGGCGATGCCCACCGAGCGGCCGTGCCTGTCGGTCGTCATGCCGTGCTACAACGAGGCCCCGACCGTCCAGCGGGCCGCGGCCCGGGTCCTCGAGTCGCCGTTCACCGCCGAGCTGCTGATCGTCGACGACGGGTCGACCGACGACACCGTCGCTCTGGCCAAGGCCGTCGACGACCCGCGGGTCCGCGTCCTCACGCAGACGCCGAACCAGGGCAAGGGCGCCGCCCTGCGGCGAGGGTTCGCCGAGGCGACCGCCGAGTTCGTGATCGTCAACGACGCCGATCTCGAGTACGACCCCCGCGACTACCCGGCGATGCTCGAGCCGCTCCTCGAGGGCCGGGCCGACGTCGTCTTCGGCTCGCGGTTCCTCGCCGGCCGCCCCCACCGCGTCCTCTACTTCTGGCACAGCGTCGGCAACAAGCTCCTCACGACGCTCTCGAACATGTTCACCAACCTGAACCTCACCGACATGGAGACCTGCTACAAGGCGTTCCGGCGGGAGGTGATCCAGTCGATCGAGATCGAAGAGGATCGCTTCGGGTTCGAGCCCGAGATCACCGCCAAGGTCGCCCGGGGCGGGTGGCGGATCTACGAGGTCGGCGTCTCCTACGACGGCCGCACCTACGCCGAGGGCAAGAAGATCGGCTGGCGGGACGGGGTGCACGCCTTGCGCTGCATCGTGCGCTACTCGTCCCTTCTCGACAGCATCGGCTCGAAGGTCGGCGTCGGCTCCGGCCGCCCCCGGAGCGGGAGCGTCTCGGCCGACCGCCAGCAGTCGCGCTCGGACTGAGCGGCGCGCTCGACCGTCCGCTGCGCGGCCAGCACGCGCCGGGGGCGGGACTTCGCCTCTTCCGTCAGCCGCGCCGCCTCGTTCACGGGATCGCCCACGACGGTGTACTCGAAGCGTGCCTCGGCACCGATGTTGCCGGCGACCACGACGCCCGACGACACGCCGATGCCGAAGTCGATGGTGTCGACCGCGTCGCGCAGCCGACGGGCGGCCCGGAGGACGTGCGTGGCATGGTCGGCGAGCGATGCCGGCGCGCCGAAGACGCACATCGCGGCGTCGCCCTCGAACTTGTCGACCCAGCCGCCCTCGTCCTCGACGACGTGCACGACGACGGCGAAGAGGCGGTTCAGCATCGCCACCACCTCGGTCGGGGGGCGGGTCGCGGCGAGCCAGGTCGAGCCCGTGACGTCGAGGAACAGGATGCTCACGTGGCGCTGCTCGCCCCCGAGGTGCACGCCGCCCTCGAGCGCCAACCGGGCGACATCGGCACCGACGTGGCGACCGAAGAGGTCGGCGAGCACCTGCCGCTCCCGCAGGCCCCGCACCATGTCGTTCACGCCGGCCTGCAAGGTCCCCACCTCGCCGGCCTCGTCGACGGGCACCTCGGCGTCGAGGTTGCCCGCGCGCACCCTCGCCAGCGCATGGCGGACCGATGCCAGCCGGTCGCTCACCGACCGGGTCGCCACGCTGAGCAGCGCACCGCCGGCGACGAGGCCGATGGCGGCGAGCACCGCGAGGTCGAACACCGTCGGCTCGTCGGGACCGAGCGGTGCGGCGGCGATGGCCACGAGCGGCACCCCCGAGCCGAGCGCCCATGCCAGCACGATCCGCTGGCGCACCCCGAGGGCGACCGTCGGCATCGGGCCGTCGCGGAGCACGCGGGCGAACGCCGGACGCAGAGCACGGTCGAGCAGGAGCGCGCACGCGGCGCCGGTGGCCATGGCGCCGAGCACGGTGCCAACGGTCGAGCGGAACACGTCGCGTGCGGTGTCCCCCTCGATGATCCCGGCGATGGCGAAGACGACGTTGCCCCCGGCCCAGGCCAGCAGCGAGAGCAGGAGGAAGCGGCGGGGCAGCAGCAGCGTCGCGATCCGCTCGGCAGGCGCCGGCGGGCGGCCCTCGCGCCACCACGCCAGCGCCCGCAGCTCGCGCAGCCCGAGGAGGAGCCCGGCGACGCCGCTGACGGTCAGGTACACGAGGAGGATGGCGGCGCCCCGGGTCAGGTCCTCGCGCACGTCGGCGGGCGACTCCTGGCCGGCGACGGCGAGGTAGAGGAACACGACGATGGCACCGACGAGGTTGGCGCCGCCGAACCGCGCCATCACTCGGGCCCCGATCGGCTCGGCGAGCGGGTCCCACCACCGTTGCCTCGGCACGGCGGCAAGGTATGCGCGGCTCGCGCGAACCGCCCATCTACCGTGTGCCGGGATGGGCGGAGGACCCCGAGCAGCGGCGGCCAGACCGTCCGGCGACGACGGCGTCCGCCGCTACCTCCAGGAGCTCAGCGCCCACCGTCTGCTCACCGCCGCCGACGAGGTCGCGCTCGGGCGGGCGATCGCCGCCGGGCGCCAGGCGGCGGCCGCGCTCGCCGGACGGTCGGCGCCGGCCGCGGAACGGCGCCGCCTCGAGCAGCTCGTGGCCGAGGGCGACGCCGCCCGCGAGCGGTTCATCGCCGCCAACCTCCGGCTCGTCGTCTCCATCGCCAAGCGCTACCAGACGAGCACCATGCCGCTCCCCGACCTCATCCAGGAGGGGAACCTCGGGTTGATGCGGGCCGTCGAGAAGTTCGAGCCCGAGCGGGGGTTCAAGTTCTCGACGTACGCGACCTGGTGGATCCGGCAGGCCATCACCCGCGCCATGGCCGACAAGGGCCGCACGATCAGAGTTCCTGCCCATGTGAGCGAGGCGCTCGGCGTCCTCGCCCGCACCGGCGCCACGCTGCAACGCCAGCTCGGGCGGGAACCGACGATGACCGAGCTCTCCCACGCCACCGGCTTCGGTCCTGACCGGATCGCCGACTACCGCGCCGCCGTCCACGACACGGTGTCGCTGTCGGCGCCCATCAACGACGAGCACGGCGAGCTCGCCGACCTCCTCCCCGACAGCGATGCCGAGAGTCCCTTCGACGCCGCCGCCTCGAGGCTTGAACGTCAGGCCCTCGACGAGGTGCTGAGCCTGCTCACCGATCGCGAGCAGGTCGTGCTCCGGCTGCGCTTCGGCCTCGACGGCTCGATGCCCCGCACCCTCGAGGACCTCGGCCGCGAGTTCGACCTCACCCGCGAGCGGATCCGCCAGATCGAGGCCAAGGCGCTGACCAAGCTGCGCCACCCGTGCGCGCCGCCGGCCCTGCGGCAGCTGGTGCACTCGTAGCCGGCGCCGATCGAGACCGCTTCCCTCAGATCCGCTCGATCCCGAGCCCCAGCTCGGAGAAGGCGTCGAACGCCCGGTGGTAGCCGCGCTCGATGTGATGGACGTCGTGCAGGATGGTGGTGCCCTCGGCGGCGGCGGCGCCGATGACGTACGCGAAGCCGCCGCGGATGTCGGGGACGGTGATCTCGGCACCCTGGAGCCGGGTGGGGCCGTGCACGACCGCGGAGTGGCGCTCGTTCAGCTCGTTGAACCGGCAGTCGCGGCCGCCGAGGCAGGCGTCGAACAGCTCGATCTCGGCGCCCATGGCCTTGAGCGCCTGCACGTAGGTGAACCGGTTCTCGTACACGGTCTCGTGCAGCACCGACATGCCCTCGCACTGCGTGAAGAGCACGACGAGCGGCGACTGCCAGTCGGTCATGAACCCCGGGTGGGTGTCGGTCATCACCACCGACGGACCGAGGCCCTTGGCGGCCTCGGCGACCAGGTAGTCGTCGGTGATCTCGAACCGCGCCCCCATGCGGTGCAGCGTGGAGATGGCGGTGACGAGCCGGCCCTGCGGGCAGCCGAACACCCGCACCCGGCCGCCGGTGATCAGACCCGCGGTCAGGTAGGAGAACGCCTCGATGCGATCGCCGGCGAGGGCGTGCTCGGCGCCGATGAGCCCGACGACGCCCTCGATGATGAACCGGCGGTCGGGCCGCAGCTCGATGCGGGCGCCCATGCGCTGGAGGAACAGCGCCAGCTCGATCACCTCGGGCTCGGTCGCCGCGTTCTCGAGGACGGTGCGCCCCTCGGCCATCGCCGCGGTGAGCAGCACCGTCTCGGTGGCGCCGACGCTCGGGAACGGCAGGCGGAGGCGGGCCCCGTGGAGCGAGGTCGCCTTGGCCTCGAGCCCGTCGGCGGTCATGGACACCTCGGCGCCGAGCGCCCGCAGGCACGCCACGTGGAAGTCGAGGGGACGGCGACCGATCTGGTCGCCGCCGACGAAGGGCACGAACGCCTCCCCCATCCGGTGGAGCAACGGACCGACCATGAGGATCGGGATCCGGTTGAGGCCCGAGAACTTGGTGGGCACGTCGGCCTGCGTGAGCCGGCTGGCGTCGATCCGCACCGTGTCGCCCTCCATGTCGACGAAGGCGCCGAGGGATCGCAGCATCCCCGCGGTGATCGGGATCTCGCCGATGTCGGGGCAGTTGCGCACCGTGCTCGGGGTGCTGCCGAGGAGGGCGGCGACCATGTGCTTGCTGACGGCGTTCTTCGAGCCCTTGACGGACACGTCGCCCCGTAGCGGCCCGACGGGATCGATCCGCCAGGTGGTGGTGGGTTCGGCCACCCCGGAAGGTTACGAGGCGTGGCGCCCGGCGCGGGCCAGCGCCACCAGGGCGCCGGCCGCCTCGTGCTGCAGGTCGGGCAGGTTGTCCCGCGCGAACCATCCCACCTCGACCACCTCGGGGGACACGGCGCGGGCGTTGCCGGGCTCGTCGGTCCGGCACCGGAACACGACATCCACCCGACGGGCATCGGGCGCCACCACCACCGCCGGCTCGCCGATCACTTCAACGGTGATGTCGCACTCCTCACGCGCCTCGCGCACCGCCCCGTCGGGGGCCTCCTCGCCGCGGCTGAGCAGGCCCCCGGGGAAGCCCCAGGCGTTGCGGTACGAGTGGCGGACCAGCAGCAGCCGGCCGTCGGCCCGCTCCACGATGCAGATGGCACCCACGGTGTAGGAGGGAGCGAGCGCGTGCACGATCGCCAGCCGCCACCGCCGCGGCAGCCGCTTGTACACCTGCAGCAGCGCGAGGTGCGCCCGACGCAGCACCCGGGCCCCTACTCGCCCGTCTCGCGGAAGGCGCGCAGGCGATCGAGCAGCGCCGGGGTCGCCGCCGCGATCGGTCCCCGCCGGGCGTCGTGCTCGAGCACGACCAGCTCGCGGTGGTCGATCTCGCCGATCACCCCGCCCGCCTCTGTGACCAGCAGCATGCCGCCCAGGTAGTCCCACGGACCATGGATGCCCGCGGTGTTGTCGACGTAGGCGTCGAACCGGCCGGCGGCGACGCTGCACAGGTCGAGCGCGCCGGCCCCCATGACCCGGCCCTGCGCCCACGGCCCCGGCACGCGCGGGATGCCGCAGAGGCACACGAGCGACGCGCCGATGTCGGTCTGGCCCGACACCTTGATCGGCGCACCGTTGCGCCGAGCGCCCCGCCCCCGCACGGCGTCGAAGCGCTCCCCGGTCGCGAGGTTCACGACCAGCGCGGCGCGAGGGCCGTCGCCGTCGACCGCGCACAGGCTGGTCGCGAACCACGGGATACCGCGGCTGGCGTTGGTCGACCCGTCGACGGGGTCCATGACCACCACCACCTCTCGCTCGCCGTGGTGGATGCCGGACTCCTCGGACAGCACGCCGAGGCCGGCGGACACCAGCACGTCGGTCGCCGGCTCGTCGGCGACGACGTCGATGGCGTACTGCGTGGGCCGGCCGGTCATGGGTCGCCAGTCGTCGACGCTCGACAGCGCTGTCCGAACGACCTCGACGGTTCGATCGAGCACGGCCATGAGGTCGTCGTCGTCCACCTGGATAGGTTGCCCCCGCATGGACACCTCGGCGCGCATCCGGCCCGCCCGTCCCGACGATCTGGGCGAGATCTGCGCCCTCATCCGCGAGCTCGCCGAGTACGAGGAGGCGGCCGACGAGGTGGTGCTCGACGAGGCCGAGCTCGGACGCTGGCTGTTCGTGGAGGAAGCGGCGTCGGTGCTCATCGCCGAGGCCGACGACGGCGCCGTCGCCGGTATGGCGCTCTGGTACCCGACGTTCTCGACGTGGCTCGGGCGCCCCGGCATCTGGCTCGAGGACCTGTTCGTGCGCCCGGGGCACCGCAACAAGGGTCTGGGCCTCGCCCTCCTGCAGTCCCTGCGGCAGCTCACCGACGGCCGGGTCGAGTGGGCGGTACTCGACTGGAACGAGCCGTCGATCCGGTTCTACGAGGCGCTCGGCGCCCGCCCGGTGCCCGGCTGGACCCGCTACCGCTGGGAGCCCATCGCCACGCCGCGTCAGTAGCCTGGTCCTTCCCATGGCAGCGCTCGACGTCGCCGGCTACGTGGCCGAGCTCAAGGAGCACGCCGTCGACCACGGCTTCCACGTGCACGACGAGCGCCACTTCGTCGAGACCTACTCGCTGCGCCAGGCCTGGGAGGTCGACCTCCACCCCGAGGAGGGCTGCCCCGGCCCCCTCGATCTGCACCTCGCGCTCGAGGTCGATCCCCGCGTCCTGCTCGCCTTCGAGGACCACGTCCTCGCCCTCGGCGACGGCGACGACCCCGAGGACATCTTCCAGTTCCCGCTGACGTTCAACTGGCAGCTGCCCCCGCTCCCCCACGGTCCCGACCTCCTGCTGCTGGCCACCGAGCTCGCCGGGATCGGCGGACCCGATCTGCCGCTCGAGGTGTCGGCCAGCGACTCCTACGCGTCGGTCACCGACGCGCCCGAGCGCTCGCTCACCGTCGTCGCCCATCAGCGGGTGTCGCTGGCCCGGGTGTGGCTGGGCGAGGAGCTCCTCTGCGAGACCCTCGACCGGTGCATGGAGGTCAGCCGCTACCTCCTCGAGCGGGCGCCCGCCTGGGGCGTCGACCGGTAGGGAACGGTGTCGGCCCGTCGGCACCCATGCGTTCTGTGTCGGTCCGACGTCTCCATGGGACGTCGATCCGACACAGATCGCCGAAGTGCCTCGAGAGCATCGCTCCGTGATGGGCCTGGTTGGCGCGCTGCTAGCCTCGGACACTCGTTCCGGGGTAGCTCAACTGGCGGAGCAGGGGATTGTTAATCCCAAGGTCGAGGGTTCGAACCCCTCCCCCGGAGCCACCTGTCAGTAGGTTCGCTGTTCGATTCTCGGGGCGGTAGCTCAAGTGGTTGGAGCAGCGGACTCATAATCCGCGGGGTGCAGGTTCGAGTCCTGCCCGCCCCACTTCTCCTAGTGTCCGCGCCATGACGTTCGGACTGGTCCTCGGCGGCGGTGGCGTCGTCGGCATCGCGTGGGAGATCGGCGTGCTCGAGGCCCTGCTCCAGGAGCAGGCCCTCGACCCGACCCGGGCGGCGACGATCATCGGCACCTCCGCCGGGTCGGTCGTCGGCACCCAGCTGGCCGCCGGGCAGTCGGTCGACGACCTCGTCGCCGCCCAGCTGGCGCCGTCTCGGCCCGTCGGCGGCGGGGCCACCGCCCCGGACATGTCGGCGGTGACCCAGATCTTCGGCGGCCTGATGACGGCCACGGAGATGACGACCGAGCTGGCCCGGCAGACGGGCAAGCTTGCGGCCGAGGCGCCGACCGGCTCCGAGGACGCCTGGGTCGGCTCCTTCGACGCCCTGCTGGGCCTGACCGTCTGGCCCGAGGCCGACCTCCGCGTCGTGGCCATGAGCTGCACCACCGGCGAACGACGGGTGTGGACCAAGGGCGACGGCGTCCCCGTGGCCCGGGCGGTGGCGTCGTCGTGCAGCGTGCCCGGCATGTTCCCGCCGGTGACCATCGACGGCGACCGCTACACCGACGGCGGGGCGTGGTCGCCGAGCAACGCCGACCTCCTGGCCGGCGAGCCGGTCGACCAGACGCTGTTCATCGGACCCATCGGCACCTTCCTGGCCGGGAAGCCCCAGATCGAGCGGGAGGCCGAGGTGCTCGAGCAGGCCGGCGTGGCCACCGCCACCATCCTGCCCGGCGAGGCGTTCGCCGAGCTGCGAATGCAGCTCATGAACCCGGCATTCCGGGCCCAGGGGCTCGAGGTCGGCCGCCGGGACGGCAAGGCGGCAGCAGCAGGGGTCCGGAACCTGCTGGGCGGGTAACCCCGAGCCATGCGATTCCGGATGGGACTGTGCATCGGCTTCGCCGCCGGCTACTACCTGGGCACGGCGGCCGGTCGCGAGCGTCACGAGCAGATCAAGCAGATGATCGCCAAGGTCCAGCGCAGCGACGCCTACGAGACGGCCACCGAGAAGGCCAAGGCCGCGGTCGACCTCACCGTCGAGCGCACCAAGGAGTTCGTCGAGGACCACAAGCCGGGCAACGGGACCGAGGCCGGCACCGGCAGCTACTCCCCGTCGAGGTAGTCGCGGAGCTTCTGGCTCCGCTGCGGGTGGCGCAGCTTGGCGAGCGTCTTCGACTCGATCTGGCGGATCCGCTCGCGGGTCACGCCGAACTCCTTGCCCACCTCTTCGAGGGTCCGGGGCTGGCCGCCGTTGTCGAGACCGAACCGGAGCCGGACCACCGCCTGCTCCCGCTCGCTGAGGTCGCCGAGCGCCTCCTCGACGGCCTCGTAGAGGAGCTTGCGGGCGGCCGCGTCGGCCGGTGAGTCGGCCTGGCTGTCCTCGATGAAGTCCGACAGGCTGCTGTCGTCCTCCTCGCCCATCGGCGAGTCGAGCGACAGCGGGTCCTGGGAGATCCGGTGGATCTCCCGCACCCGGGCGGGCGTGAGGTCGACCCGCTCGGCCAGCTCGTCGACCGTCGGCTCCCGCTCGAGCTCTTGCATCATCTGGCGCTGCACCCGCAGCACCTTGTTGATCGTCTCCACCATGTGCACCGGGATGCGGATGGTGCGGGCCTGGTCGGCGATGGCTCTGGTGATGGCCTGCCGGATCCACCAGGTGGCGTAGGTCGAGAACTTGAAGCCCTTCGTGTAGTCGAACTTGTCGACCGCCCGCATCAGGCCGAGGTTGCCCTCCTGGATGAGGTCGAGGAACAGCATCCCCCGGCCCACGTAGCGCTTGGCGATCGACACCACGAGCCGGAGGTTGGCCTGGATCAGCGCCTTCTTGGCGTCCAGGCCGTCGGCGATGCGGCCGTCGATCCTGGCCCGCTCGGCGGTGGCCTCGGTGGACTCGATGCCGGCGAGCTCCTCGAGCCGGGCCCGGGCCAGCAGCCCCGCCTCGACCCGCTTCGCGAGCGAGACCTCCTCGGCCGCGGTGAGCAGCGGCACCCGGCCGATCTCCTTGAGGTACATCCGCACCGGGTCCGACGATCCGCCGCCCCGGCTCGAAGCCGGCTCGATCACCCGGGCGCGCTGGCGTCGAGCCATCCGCCGCTTGGTGGCGGCCTGCGCCATGGTGAGCGGCTCGGCGGTGGCCAGCACGTCGTCGGGGCTCTCGATCTCGCCGGTCTCGGGCTCTTCGGGGTCGACGGTGATCCCGTGGCCGGCGAGCAGCTCGGTGATGGCGACCACGAACTCGGGAGTGGGATCGGGCGACCCGAGGGCGACGAACACCTCGTCGACGGTCACGGTGCCCGCCCGCACCTGGCCCATCGCGATCAGGCGCCGCAGCTCCTCGATTGGCATGCCCTCGTCACGAGGGGATGCGGCTCCGGTCACGTCCCCTCCTCGGCCCGATCCGACAGGAACGCTACCAACTCCTCGATCGCGGCTCGCCGGGCGGCCTCGTCGTAGAGGTCCTCCCGCTGCAGCTTGATCCATCGGATGGCGTCGGCGAGGGCGAGCGGGTCGTCCGATGCCCGCACCTCGGTCTCGAGGTCGGCGAGGATGCGCCCGGCGACATCATCGACGAGGCGGGCCACGGCCTCCTCGCCGTCCACGTCGATGAGCTCCTCGGCCGCCAATCGCTGCAGCAGATCGCCGGCCTCGGGTCCGGCGGTCGCCACCGCGTCGTGGAACGACGACGTCGCGCACAGCGCGCGGAACGCGGCCGCGTCGACGGCGTCGACGAACAGCTCCTCGCGCACGAGGTCGCCGACCGCCTCCGGCGTCTGGACGGCGAGGCGCAGCACGACGTGCGCCGGCGTCTCGGACGGGCGGACGGTCCGAGCCGGCTCGCGATCGCGCCCGCGCGCCACGTCGGGCCGGTTGCGGAGGCCGCGCAGGGTCGTCACGTCGATCCGGCAGCGATCGGCGACCTGCATCACGTACTGCTCGCGCACCAGCTGGTTCGGGTGCTCGGCGACCATCGCCATCGCCGAGGTCGCGGTGCGGGCCCGACCCTCGGCGGTCGCGAGGTTGGCGCCTGCGAAGAGGCGGTCGAGGCGGAAGGCCAGGAACGGCTGGGCGCCGGCCACCGCCGCGGCCAGGCCGCCGGGGTCGGTGCGGGCCATGTCGCCGGGGTCCATGCCCTCGGGCAGGGCCAGCACGTGGACGTCGAGCTCGTGCTTCTGCTCCCACTCGTAGAAGCGCTCGGCGGCCCCCTGCCCTGCGGCGTCGGCGTCGAAGCCGAGGACGATCCGCTTGGCGAAGCGCCGGAGCGTCGCCACGTGGCGCTCGGTCAGGGCGGTGCCGCAGGTGGCGACCGCCCTGGGCACGCCGGCGGTGGCGAAGCCGATGACATCGGTGTAGCCCTCGCACACGACGACCTCGTCGTGCTCGACGACGTCGGCCTTCGCCCAGTTGAGGCCGTAGAGCACCTCGCTCTTGTCGTAGATCACGCTGGATGCGGAGTTCTTGTACTTCGGTCCCTCCTTGCCGGGGAGGATGCGCCCGCCGAAGGCCACCGGGTCGCCGCGGACGTCGAAGATCGGGAACAGCACTCGGCCCCGGAACGCGTCTTGCAGGCGATCGCGGCTGTTCACGAAGCCGAGGCCGGTGTCCTTGGCCACGTCGGCGGGCAGCTTCAGGGCGCGGCACAGCAGGTCCCACCCGTCGGGCGCCCAGCCGAGCTTGTACTGGCGCACCAGCTCGCCGGTGAACCCGCGCGAGCGCAGGTAGCCGCGCGCCTCGCCCCCGTCGGGCGCGTGCAGGAGACGGTCGTGGTACCACTCCACCGCCTGGTTCATGGCGTCGATCAGCGTGGATCGCCGCTTGCGACCCTCGGACTCGCCGGCCGACGTGTACGTCAGCTGGATGCCGGCCCGGGCCGCCAGGTGCTCGACGGCGCCGACGAAGTCGAGGTGGTTCACCTCCCGGACGAAGGTGATGGCGTCGCCGGTGACCTGGCAGCCGAAGCAGCGGTAGACGCCGAGCTCCCGGTTCACCGAGAACGACGGGGTCTTCTCGGCATGGAAGGGGCAGAGGCCCGACCACCGGGCCCCGCTCTTGCGGAGGGCCACGTGCTCGCCGATCAGGTCGACGATGTCGGTGGCCTCCCGCACCCGGAGGACGTCGTCGTCAGCGATGCCCATGCCCCGCCGACGGTACCCCCCGCCTGCGACACCGGGACGGCGGTCTCAGGCGTCGCCGTGCTGGATCTCCTCCACCTGCTCGTCGAGCGCCCGGGGCTCGCGCCGGTCGGCCCGGAGCGAGAGGGTGATGGACACCACCAGGGTGATCGCGATCACCACGAGCGACGCCCAGGTCGGGAAGTGGTAGTCGATGCCGGCCGAGAGCAGCATCTTCACGCCGACGAAGGCCAGGATCACCCCGAGGCCGATGTTCAGGTAGCGGAACTTGCCGGCCATCCCGGCGAGCAGGAAGTACATCGCCCGCAACCCGAGGATGGCGAAGGCGTTCGAGGAGAAGACGATGAACGGCTCGCGGCTCACGGCCAGGATCGCGGGGATCGAGTCGACGGCGAACACGACGTCGGTCGTCTCGATCATGATGAGCACGGCGAACAGTGGCGTCGCCAGCCGCTTGCCGTTCTTGATCGTGAACAGCTTCTGACCGTCGTACTCGTTGGTCGAGGGCACGAACCGGCGCACCAGCTTGAGCACGGGGTTCGAATCGGGATGGACCTCCGCCTCCTGGTGGCGGGCGATCTTCCACGCGCTGTAGAGCAGCAGCCCGCCGAAGAAGTAGAGGATCCACTCGAAGGACTCGATGAGGGCGACGCCGGCGAAGATGAAGATCGCCCGCAGCACGAGCGCGCCGAAGATGCCCCAGAACAGCACCCGGAACTGGAACTGCCGGGGCACGCCGAAGTACGAGAAGATCACCGCCCAGACGAAGACGTTGTCGACCGACAGGCTCTTCTCGATGAGGTAGCCGGCCAGGTACTCGCCCGACGCCGCCCCCCCCTGCCACGCCAGCATCACCAGCGTGAAGGACAGGCCGATGGTGACCCAGACGGCGCTCTCGATGCCGGCTTCCTTGAGGGTGATGACGTGCGCGGTGCGGTGCACGAGCAGGAGGTCGGCGATGAGCAGGCCGGCAACCAGTGCCACGAACGCCGCCCACACCCAGAGGGGTACGTCGAAGGAGACGAAGTGCCCAGTCGACTCCGCCGCCGCGAGCAAGGGGTTCATCGCGCGCTCGTTCTAGCGCGTGTCGCCGGCCTCGCCCGCACCGAGGACTGCCTGCGCAGCCGACAGCCGGGCGATCGGCACACGGAAGGGCGAGCACGACACGTAGTCGAGCCCGGCCCCGTAGAAGAACTCGATCGAGTCGGGGTCGCCCCCGTGCTCGCCGCACACTCCGAGCTTGATGTCGGGGCGGGTCGACCGGCCCCGGTCGACGGCGACCTTCACCAGCTCGCCGACGCCGTCGAAGTCGACCGTCTCGAACGGGTTCCGGGCCAGCAGCCCACCCTCGACGTAGGGCGCCATGATCCGGCCCTCGATGTCGTCGCGGCTGAAGCCGAGCGTCATCTGGGTGAGGTCGTTCGTGCCGAAGCTGAAGAACTCGGCGTGCTCGGCCATGTCGGCGGCCCGCAGCGCCGCCCGAGGCACCTCGATCATGGTGCCGATCACGATGTCGAGCGACTTCACCTTCTTGCCGGTCGCGGCGTCCATCGCCTCGGCGATGGCGCCCTCCACCCAGCCCCGCGCCATGGCCATCTCCTCACGGGAGATCGTGAGCGGGATCATGATCTCGACGATGGGCTTGCCGCCCGCCGCCCGCCGCTCGATGGCGGCCTCGACCAGGGCGCGGACCTGCATCTCGTAGAGACCCGGCTTGACGACGCCGAGGCGGACGCCGCGTGTGCCGAGCATCGGGTTCACCTCGTGCCACGACTGGGCCGCCGCCAGGAGCGCGGCCTCGTCGTCGGTCAGGCCCTGGGTGGCCCGCTTCACCAGGAGGTCTTCGATGTTGGGGAGGAACTCGTGCAGCGGCGGATCGAGGAGCCGCACCGTCACCGGTAGGCCATCCATCGCCTCGAGGATCTCGATGAAGTCGGCTCGCTGGGCGTCGAGCAGCCGGGCCAGGGCCGCCTTCGACTCCTCGGCGGTGTCGGCGAGGATCATGGCCCGCACGATCGGCAGCCGGTCCTCGCCCAGGAACATGTGCTCGGTGCGGCACAGGCCGATCCCCTCGGCGCCGAACTCCCGCGCCCGGGCGGCGTCGGGTCCGTTGTCGGCGTTGGCCCGCACCTTCATGCCCCGCCGCCCCTTGCCGCCCTTGCGGATCTCGTCGGCCCAACCGAGGATGACCTCGAACTCCTCGGGCACGGTGCCGGCGCTCAGGCCGACCTCGCCGAGGACCACCTCGCCGGTGCCGCCGTCGAGGGAGAGGACGTCGCCCTCCTGGACGGTGACGCCGTCGACGGTGAAGGAGGTGCCCGTGATGTGCACGGCCTCGGCGCCGACCACCGCGGGCTTGCCCCAGCCGCGCGCCACGACGGCGGCGTGGGACACGAGGCCGCCGCGCGCCGTCAGGATGCCCTCGGCCACGGCCATCCCGTGCACGTCCTCGGGAGAGGTCTCGTTGCGGACGAGGATGACGGCCTCGCCGCGGTTGGCCGCCTCGGCCGCGTCGTCGGCGGTGAAGTACACCTTCCCGACGGCTGCGCCGGGCGAGGCCGCCAGTCCCTTGGTGAGGACCTGCAGGCTCACGCCGGCCGCGAACTGCGGATGGAGGACGGCGTCGAGGTGGTCGGCGGTGACCCGCTGCACCGCCTCGGCCTTGCTGATCTTCCAGCCCCGCTGCCGCGTCATCTCCACGGCCATGCGGAGGGCGGCCATGCCGGTGCGCTTGCCGACGCGGGTCTGCAGCATCCACAGCTTGCCCTGCTCGATCGTGAACTCGGTGTCGCACATGTCGCGGTAGTGCTTCTCGAGCCGTTCGAAGATGGCGAGGAGCTCGGCGTGGATCTTGGGGAACTTGCGCTTCAGCGCGTCGAGATCCTCGGTGTTGCGGATGCCGGCGACGACGTCCTCCCCCTGGGCGTTCACCAGGAAGTCGCCGTAGGGCTTTGCCTCGCCGGTCGCCGGGTCGCGGGTGAAGCCGACGCCCGTCCCGCTGTTCTCGTCGCGGTTGCCGAACACCATCGCCTGCACGTTCACCGCGGTGCCGAGGTCGTGGCTGATCTCCTCCCGGTTCCGGTAGGCGATGGCCCGCGGCCCGTTCCAGGAGCGGAACACCGCCTCGACCGCGCCGCGCAGCTGGTCGGCGGGGTCCTGGGGGAACGGTGCGCCCGTGTGACGGAGGACGACCTCCTTGTAGCGAAGGCACAGGCGCTTGAGGGTGTCGGCGGTGACCTCGCTGTCGGCGCGCACGCCGTCCCACTCCTTGGCCGTGTCGAGCAGCCGGTCGAACTCGTGGCCGTCGACGCCGAGGACGATGCGGGCGTACATGGCGAGGAAGCGCCGGTAGGAGTCGTAGGCGAAGCGCTCGTCGGTCTGCTTGGCCAGGCCCTCGACCGACTCGTCGTTGAGTCCGAGGTTGAGGACGGTGTCCATCATCCCCGGCATCGAGAACTTCGCGCCCGACCGCACGCTCACGAGCAGCGGATCGGCGGGGTCGCCGACCTTCTTGCCCATCTGCTTCTCGAGCTTGGTCCGCTGCTTGCGGATCTCGTCATCGAGGGTCTTCGGCCACCCGGAGTGCATGTACTCCCGGCAGGCGTCGGTCGAGATCGTGAACCCCGGCGGCACCGGCAGTCCCAGCACCGAGGTCATCTCGGCGAGGTTGGCGCCCTTGCCGCCGAGGAGGTCCTTGAGCGACATCGGCGGCTTGCGGTGCTTGTGGTCGAAGGCGAACGCGTACGGCACGCCCGCAGGCTATTGG
>DATLFP010000038.1:0-39762 GCA_035540955.1 Acidimicrobiales bacterium | reverse complement strand
CGCGACGCGATCCCGCCGTTGTGCACGAGGATCGAGATGGGCCCGAGGGCCTCGACCGCCTTGTCGACCATCGAGACGCAGTCGTCCCACTCCCCCACGTTGCCGGCGACCGCGACGGCGCGGCGGCCGAGGGCTTCGACGCCCTTCACTGTCCGCTCGGCGGCATCGACGTCCTTGCGGTAGTTCACCGCCACGTCGCAGCCGTCCTCGGCGAGCGCGAGCGAGATGGCGCGGCCGATGCCGCGGCCGCCTCCGGAGACAAGAGCAACTCGGGTCATGGCAGGACCTTACGCAGCGCGGGTGCGAGGTCGCCCCGGTCGCCGACCACGACCTCGTCGCACCCCTGCCATGACGCCAGCAGTCGCAGCTCGTCGGCCAGGCCGGCAACGTCGACGGTCGCCCCGTCTTCGACGTAGGCCCCCGGCACCCGCAGGACCCCGTTGCGGCGGTCGGCGCGGACGTCGACGCGGGCCACGATGCGGTCACCTTGGAGGAACGGCAGGACGTAGTAGCCGTACACGCGCTTCGGCTCCGGGGTGTAGATCTCGATCGTGTAGTCGAAGTCGAACAGCCGGACGTTGCGGGGCCGGTACCAGACCAGCGGGTCGAACGGTGACACGAGCCGGCCATCCGGACAGCCCCGGCGGGGCACGGTCAGCACCGGCAGGGCGTAGGCCGGCTCCGTCCAGCCCTCGACGTCGACCTCGACGAGCGCGCCCTCGACCACGAGGTCGCGCACGATCGGCTTCGCGTCCGTGACCTTCTGGCGGTAGTAGTCGACGAGGTCCTTGAGCGTGCCGACACCGAGATGTCCCGCGGCCCGCACGAGCATGCGCCGGCGGGCGTCGGTCTCGCCGACCTCGGGCGCGGCCCGCACCGCGTCGGGGATGACCCGCTCGGCGAGGTCGTACACCCGCTCGAACGCGCCGCGCCGCGTCGCCACCGCCACCTCGCCGGTCCGGAACAGGAACTCGAGCGCCGACTTGCCGCGCGACCACCCCCACCATGAACCGGACGACCTCCCGAGATGCTCGAGGTCGGACGCGCCGATCGCACCGTCGTCGGCGATGAGCGCCCGCACCTCGTCGAGCACCTTCCGCTCGCGCTGCTCGTAGGCGACCCACGTGTGGTGCAGGTCGGCCCGCTTCCAGGCAAGTCGCGGCCACCAGTCGATCGGGATCAGGGAGGCGACGTGCAACCAGCCCTCGTACAGCTCGCGCCGCTCGTAGGTGAGCCGGTGCAGGACCTTCGGGTCGAACGGGCCGAGCCGGCTGAACAGCAGCAGCTCATGGGCCCGTGCGACGGCGTTGACCGAGTCGAGCTGCAGCAGGCCGACGCGGTCGAGGACCTTCCGGACGTGCGCGGGCCCGATCGCCGCCGCCGACGGGCGGCGCTCCCCCAGCCCGGTGGCGGCGATGGCGACACGGCGGGCCTGGGTGCGCGTGAGGCGTCTCGGCGCGCTCAACCGCCAGGGGACGGCGCACCGCGCCGGGACGGTGGGGCGTTCAGCACGGGGAGATGGTGACGGGGACGCCGTTGAGGGCGGCGTTGCCGGAGAGCACGTCGAACTGGCGGTCGTCGGTGAGGAGGTTGGTGTTGACGCCGGCGTACCGGCGGGCGACCGCGAGCTCGACGCCCTCGCCGTCGTGGCCCCACCCGTGCGGGATGCTCACGACGCCCTTCATCACCGAGTCGGTGACCTCCACCGGCACCTCCACCGCGTGCACACGCGAGGCGACCTTCGCCCGCCCCCCGTCGGTCAGGCCGAGCCGTGACGCGTCGTCGGGGTGCACGTGCATCGTGCACCGGGGCTTGCCCTTCACCAGCACCTCGACGTTGTGCATCCACGAGTTGTTCGACCGCAGGTCGCGCCGGCCCACGAGCACGAGCGTGTCGTGGTCGGCGAGCCGCTCGTGCGCCGCCCGCAACCTCGCCACGTCGGCCACCAGCTCGGCGGGCGCCAGCTCGATGCGCCCCGTCGCCGTGCGCAGCACGTCGGGCATCCGGGGCTCGAGCGGCCCCATGTCGACGCCGTGGGGATGCTCGATCAGCACGTCGAGGCTCAGGCCGTCATCGCCGAACCCGTCGCCGTAGGGCCCGGTGCGCAGCTGGAAGTCGAGGATGCGCTCGGGACCCCGCCGGCCCGACGCCGCGAGCGCGTCGAGGATCTCGTCGCGGTCGCGTCCGTGGATGCGGCCGTTGCGGTTGGCGATCCCGCTCTCGACCATCGAGGTGATCATCAGGTCGTCCACGATCGCCGGATCGGCGTCGGCCCCCGCCCCCTGCACGATGAGCGCCAGCTTGGCGAGGATCTCCCACTCGTGCAGCTCGCCGTATCTGCCCCCGCCCTCCTCCCCGTCTGCGTCCAGCCGGAACGTCGCCGGCGAGTAGTTGCCGACGTTGCGCACGGCCAGCTGATAGAGCGCGGTGTCGTAGTGCGGCCGCTGCAGCGGCCCCGGCACCGGGAGGATCACGTCGGCGTGGCGGGTCGTCTCGTTCACGTAGATGTCGACCGACACCATGAGCTCGAGCGTCGCCAGGGCCGCGTCGAGCTGGGCGCTGTTCGGCGTGGACAGCACCGGGTTGCCGGCCACCGTGATCAGGGCCCGCACCTGGCCGTCGCCGGGCGTGAGGATCTCCTCGGCGAGGGCGACGACGGGCAGCTCGCCGAACGCGCCGGGCAGCCCCGACACGCGCGTCCGGTACTTCCCGAGGGTGATGCCCCGTCCCACGCCCGGCCGCCCGTTGGTGGTGGCGCCGCCGGCGACGGGCGTCGTGAACATGGCGCCCCCGGGCCGGTCGAGGTTGCCCGTCAGCACGTTGAGCACGTCGACCAGCCACGACGCCAGCGTCCCGAACTCCTGCGTGCAGGTGCCGATGCGCCCGTACACGGCGGCGGTCGGCGCCGCCGCCAGCTCGCGCGCCGTGCGCCGGATGGTGGCGGCGTCGATGCCGCACACCGGCGCCACCGCCTCGGGGGCGAAGTCCCTCGCCAGCGTCTCGACCTCCGCGAGCCCGTTCACCCACTCGCCCACGGAGCCGAGGTCGACGAGGCCCTCGTCGACCAGCACGTGCACGAGCGCGAACAGGAAGAAGGCGTCGGTGCCGGGCCGGATGAAGAGGTGCTCGTCGGCCACCTCGGCCGTCTTGGTGCGGCGGGGGTCGACCACCACGAGCTTGCCGCCGCGCGCCTGCAGCGCCTCGATCCGGCCCGGGTAGTCGGGACAGGTCATGAGCGAGCCGTTGGAGGCGTACGGGTTGGCGCCCAGCATCAGGAGGTGGTCGGTGCGGTCGATGTCGGGGATCGGGATCGACAGCGCGGTGCCGAACATCAGCCCGGCGCTGACCTGCTTCGGCATCTGGTCGACCGTCGACGCCGAGTACCGGTTCGTGGTGCCGATCGAGCGCAGCAGCGGGCCGACGAACATCGACGCCAGGTTGTGGGCGCTCGGGTTGCCGAGGTAGGTCGCCACCGCGTTGCCGCCATGGGTCTCGATGACGGGCAGCAGCCGGCGCTCGATCTCGGCGAACGCCTCGTCCCAGGAGACCGGGACGAACGCCCCGTCCCGCTTCACCAGGGGCGTTCGCACGCGGTCGGGGTCCTCCTGGAGCTGGCGGAGGGTCGAGCCCTTCGGGCAGATGAACCCGTGGCTGAACACGTCGTCACGGTCGCCGCGTATCCGCACGACACGCCCGGCCTCGTGGGTGATCTCGAGGCCGCACGTCGCCTCGCACAGGGGACAGGTCCGGTAGCTCGTCTCCACCATGCTCTCCGACACGCGATGAGTCTCCCAGAGGTGTGACGTCTGCAACAGCGACTCCTCAACCAGCTTCGTAGGAGAATGCCTGCCATGCTCGAACGCCTCGCCGACTGGTGCTACTCGCAGCGCCGGATCGTCGTCCTCCTCTGGATCATCGGCCTGCTCCTGGCCCTCTCGCTCTCGACCGCCTTCGGCGGCGACTTCCGGGCCGACTTCCGGGCCGGCGACAGCGACTCGCAGGACGCCTTCGACCTGCTCGAGGAGCGCTTCCCCGCCCGCGCCGGCTCCACCATCGACGTGGTCTTCCGGGCCGACGCCGGCTGGGACGACCCCGGCACCCAGCAGCGGGTGCAGGCCGTGCTGGCCGACATCGAGGCGGCGGCGCCCGACCTCGTCGGGGCATTCGAGCCGAGGCCGCCGGGACGGCTTCCCGACATCGGGGTGATCGAGGTCCAGATGACCGACACCCCCGGCACCGACGACATCTCCCGCGACGACGTGCGGGCCATCCTCCACGCCGTCGAGGCGGCCAACGCCCCCGGGTTCCAGGTCGAGGCCGGCGGCGACATCATCATGTTCGCCGAGGACCAGGAGTTCGGCTCGGAGGGGCTCGGGCTGATCGCGGCGGTGATCATCCTCCTCGTCGCCTTCGGCTCGGTGCTGGCCGCCGGCCTGCCGATCTCGATCGCCATCCTCGGCCTCGGCATCGCCACCGGCGTCATGATGCTGCTGGCCCGCGTGCTGCAGGTGCCCGACTTCGCACCGCAGATGGCGAACATGATGGGCATCGGCGTCGGCATCGACTACTCGCTGTTCATCCTCGCCCGCTACAAGCAGGCCCTGCGCGACGGCCTCGAGCCCCGCGACGCCGTCGTGCTCAGCGTCACCACCGCCGGTCGGGCCGTCATCTTCGCCGGGGCCACGGTGGTCATCGCCATCCTCGGCCTCATGGTGATGGGGCTCGGCTTCCTCTACGGCCTCGCGGCGTCGGTGTCGGCCACCATCTTCGTGATGATGCTGGCGGCCATCACGCTGCTGCCGGCGCTCCTCGGCTTCGTCGGCCGCACCATCGACCGCCTGCACATCCCGTTCGTCAAGCGGGAGGACGCCGCCAACCAGCACACCGCGGCGCACCGGTGGGCGCGGATGATCCAGCGCTACCCCTGGCCGGCGGCGCTGATGGCGCTGGCGTTCCTCGTGGCGCTGAGCCTGCCCGCCCTCGACATGCACTTCGGGTTCCCCGACGCCAGCAACAACCCGACGTCCTCGACCACCCGCCGGGCCTTCGACCTCCAGACCGAGGCCTATGGACCCGGCGCCAACGGGCCGCTGATGCTGGTGACCGACTCGCGGTCCGAGGCCGGTCTGGCCGTGCTCGACCGGGCCGCCGACCTGGCGGCGCAGGACCCCGGGGTGGCGATCGTGCTCCCGCCCCAGCCGAGCCCCAGCGGCGATGCCGCCCTGGCCATCGTCATCCCGACCACCGGGCCCCAGTCGATCGAGACCGAACGGCTCGTCGAGCGGCTGCGGGCCGACGTCGTCCCGGCCGCCACCGCCGGCAACGGCGCGTCGCTCCACGTCGGCGGGCTCACCGCCGCCTTCGTCGACCAGAACGACTACCTGATGAAGCGGCTGCCGTGGTTCATCGGCGCCGTCGTGCTCCTCAGCTTCCTCCTGCTGATGGTGGTGTTCCGGTCGATCCTCGTGCCGGTGAAGGCCGCCATCGTCAACCTCCTGTCGATCACCGCCGCCTACGGCGTCGTGTCGATGGCGATGAAGGGCGGCTTCGTCGGGGGGCTCATCGGCCTCGAGGAGGCCACGCCCATCCCCGGGTTCATCCCGATGATGATGTTCGCCATCCTCTTCGGGCTCTCGATGGACTACGAGGTGTTCCTGCTCTCCCGGATCAAGGAGGAGTACGACCGCACCGGCGACAACGCCACCGCCGTGGCCGACGGCCTGGCGGCGACGGCTCGGGTGATCACGGCGGCGGCGGCGATCATGGTGTCGGTCTTCAGCGCGTTCCTGCTGACCCCGATCGTGTTCGTG
Organism: Acidimicrobiales bacterium; assembly: GCA_035540955.1. Lineage (GTDB taxonomy): Bacteria > Actinomycetota > Acidimicrobiia > Acidimicrobiales > CADCSY01 > DATLFP01. The sequence goes on along the minus strand of DATLFP010000038.1, from coordinate 33,952 downwards.
AAGATCGTGGGCCTCGGCCTGGCCACCGCCATCGCCGTCGACGCCTCGATCGTGCGCATGATCCTCGTGCCCGCCACCATGGAGCTGCTCGGCGATCGCAACTGGTGGTATCCGGCGTGGCTCGAGCGCATCACCCCGCGGATCAGCGTCGAGGGGCGCGTCGATCCGATCGACGAGGAGCTCGCCCGGATGGTCGAGGAGGCCCCCGAGCCGGTCTAGGTTCTGGCGCCGTGAAGACGCGCCTGCTCCTCGTCGTGCTCCTGCTCCTCACCGCCGTCGCCGCCTGCGGCAAGGGCGACGTCAAGCCAGCCTCCAGCGGCGACCCGACGACGACCACCGAGGCGGCCGAGCCGGCCACCACGACCACCGAGCCGGCCGGCGAGGCGGCCGTCGTCGAGGTCGACGTGACCGCCACCGACTTCGCGTACGCCATCGACGGGGGCGGCACGTTCCCCGCCGGCGAGGTGGCCATCACCCTCACCAACGACGGCGCCGAGGAGCACCAGGTCACGGTCGTGCAGTTCCGCGAGGGCTACGGGTTCGCCGACCTCGAGCCCCTGGCCGAGGACCCGTCGCGGCTCGGCGAGGTGCTGGCCACCTTCGGCGGCCCCAACGGCGTCGCCCCCGGCGACACCTACACCGCGACCCAGGCGCTCGAGCCCGGGGAGTACCTCTTCGTCTGCTTCATCCCCTCTCCAGAGGACGGCGAGCCCCACGCGCTGAAGGGCATGGTGGCGCCGGTGACCGTGGAGGAGGCCGAGGGCCCGTCGGAGCCGGCCGAGGCCGACCTCCGCCTCGCCCTGTCGGAGTACGAGTTCGGCCTCGGCGACGACGCCCTGCTCGAGTCGGGACGCTACGAGGTCGTCAACCGCGGCCAGCAGTACCACGAGGTCGTGCTGTACGCGCCGGCCGAGGGCAGCACCGCCCAGGACGTGATCGACTTCTTCACGAGCGAGGCGCCGCCCGCGGGTCCCCCGCCGTTCGTGCCCGCCGGTGGCACGGCCCCGTTCGATCCCGGCGGCCGGGTCGTGATCGACATCGACCAGGGCACCTACGTCGCCATCTGCTTCCTGCCCGACGCCGCCGACGGCGCCCCCCACTTCACCAAGGGCATGGTCACCATCATCACCTTCGAGTGACACGAGGATCTCGGGTCGACGAAGGCCCTGGTGGGGCTTCAACAGCCCGAGATCTCGAGAAGGGCTCAGTGGGTCTTGGGTGGGGTCGACTTGGCGAGCAGGCCGACCTCGCGCTCGAAGTCGGACAGCGCCTCGAAGCCCTTGTAGACGCTGGCGAAGCGCAGGTAGCTCACGTGGTCGAGCACCCGGAGCCGGTCGAGGACGGCGATGCCCAGCTCCTGGGTGGTGACGTCGGGACCGCTCAGGCGGGCCTCCTCCTCCACCTCGGCGGCCAGCGCGTCGACCTGCTCCTCGGTGAGGCGGTTCTTGGCGGCGGCGGCCACGCCCGAGGTGAGCTTGGCCATCTCGAAGGGCTCCCGCTGACCGGAGCGCTTCACCACCACGAGGGCGGCCTCCTCGATGCGCTCGAAGGTCGTGAACCGCCGGCCGCAGCCCAGGCACTCCCGGCGCCGCCGGATGGCGCCGCCGTCGTCGGCCTGCCGGGAGTCGACGACGCGGTCGTCGAGGCTCGAGCACACCGGGCAGCGCACGTCCGCACGGTATCGGCGCGCCGCCCGCCGCCTACGGCAGCTCGATGGTGTCGCCGGGGAACAGCGGCCGGGCGCCGTTGAGGTCGATCAGGGCGTCGACCGCCAGCCGCAGGTCGCCCCCGTCGGCATAGCGGTCGGCGATCGACCAGTACGACTCTCCCGGTTGCACGACGTGGACGGGGCGACCGGCGGGGAGCTCCCCGGCGGTGGCCGGCCGGGACAGGGCGAGGGTCCCCACCGCGAGGGCCGCCAGGACCAGCGCCACGGCGACGAGCAGGACCGTCGCACGACGCCGGCGCAGCAGCGCCGGGTCGGGCCGGCGCCGGCCGCCACCCACGAGCGCCAGGGAGGGTTGGGGCGGCCGGGGCGTGCTGAGGGGCTCGCCCCACCCGTCGAGCCATCGGGGGGAATCGATCGTGATCGCAGCCACTGGGGGTTCTCCTCGGGTCTCGGGTTCTCGGGTCTCGGGTTCGCTGCTGACTGCCGGCCCCCACTCCGAACGCCTGTTCGCAGTCTGCCAGAACGAGTGTTCGTTCGCAACCCTGTTCCCGAACAGGTGTTTGCCAACGCCCGCCACCTGCGGTACCGTCGGCCAAACACCTGTTCGGACCGGGAGGCCACCATGTCGAACGACGAGCTGACCGATCGCCAGCGGGCGATCCTCGAGTTCATCGTCAGCCAGCAGCGCGACCGCGGCTTCCCCCCCTCGGTGCGCGAGATCGGCGAGGCCGTGGGCCTCACCTCACCGTCGACGGTCCACAGCCACCTCGAGACCCTCCAGCGCCGGGGCTACCTGCGCAAGGACCCCACCAAGCCCCGCGCCATCGAGGTCCGGTGGGACGCCGCCTCCGGGGGCACGGCCGAGCGCCGGCCCATGGACTACGTGCCGCTCGTGGGCGACGTCGCCGCCGGCACCGACGTGCTCGCCCAGGAGAACATCGAGGAGCTGGTGCCGGTCCCCGCCGACTTCACCGGCGAGGGCACGATGTTCATGCTCCGGGTGCGGGGCGACTCGATGATCGACGCCGGCATCCTCGACGGCGACTACGTCGTCGTCCGCCAGCAGTCCGAGGCCAAGAACAACGACATCGTCTGCGCCGGCATCCCCGGCGACGAGGCCACCGTGAAGACCTTCACCAAGCAGGGCGGCCGGATCGTGCTCGTCCCCGCCAACGCCCGCCTCGCCCCCATCGAGCTCGACCCCGCCGAGGTCACCATCTACGGCAAGGTCGTCACGGTCCTGCGCCGACTCTGATCGCCGCGTTCCGGGCACACTGCTCGGGTGCGACGGTTCGCCGCGCTCGTTGCTCTCCTCGTGGCCGCCGCCGTGCCGGCGACCGCGCAGTCCGGCGACCCCGGCCGGCCCGACCAGTGGGCGCTCGACCGGATCGGCGCCGAGGCCCGGGGCGGCGCCGGCGTCACCGTCGCCGTGCTCGACACCGGCGTCGACCTCGATCACGCCGACCTCCGGGACCGCGTCGTCCCCGGCGTCGACCTGCTCGACGGGGGTGCACCCCGGGACCGCAACGGGCACGGCACCCACGTGGCCGGCATCATCGCGGCGTCGGCCGGCAACGGCATCGGCGTCGCCGGCGTGGCCCCCGACGCCCGGATCATGCCGGTCCGCGTCCTCGACGAGCGGGGCGACGGCACCCTCGACCACGTCGTCGCCGGCGTGCGGTGGGCCGTCGACCACGGCGCCGACGTGCTCAACCTGTCGCTGAGCGAGGACACCCAGGCGATCCTCGGCCCGTCGCTGGCCGCCGCGCTGCGGGAGGCGTGGGCGGCCGGGGTGGTGCCGGTGATCGCCGCCGGCAACCAGTACGTCCTCGGTTCCGGCTTCGCCGACGAGCCGGCCATCGTGGTGGCGGCCACGACCCGCAACGACGGCAAGCCGTCGTACTCGAGCGCGGTGGGCCAGGCCCGGTGGGGCATGGCCGCCCCCGGCGGCGAGAACCCGCTGCTCGGTCGGGACGGCGCCGTGCTGTCCACGTGGTGGGTGGACGGCGAGACCGACCAGTACGCGTTCGACGCCGGCACGTCGATGGCGGCGCCGCACGTCGCCGGCGCGGTCGCCGTGCTGCTCGGCCTCGGCCTCTCCCCCGCGGAAGCCGTCGACCGGTTGCTGGCCACCGCCGTCGACATCGGCGAGCCGGGGTGGGACTCGACCTTCGGCGCCGGCCGCCTCGATCTCGCGGCGGCCACGGCCGGGCTCCGCCCCTCCGGCGCCGCGCCCGGCACCGCGCCCCCACCCGACGCCTCGGGGCCGGGCAGGGCCTCCCCCTCGCAGCCGCCGGCGTCCTCGACGACCACGGCGGCCGGCGGCGGCGAGGGCGATCCCGCGCCAACCGCGGCGCCGTCCCCGACGGCCGCGACCGAGCCGGGCGGGTTGTCGCCGGCCCCGGTCGCCGTCGCCGTCGACCTCCCGGTGGTGACCACCGGTCCCGGGGCACGGTCCGGCGCCGACCGCGCCCTGCCCGCCGCCGTCGCCGCCCTCCTCGCGCTCGCGTCCGGCAGCGGCGCCGTCACCGTGGCCGCTGCCGCACGGCGCCGCCACCCCTGACCTCGCCGAGGTCAGAGCTTGGCGATGGCCTCGTCGTAGCGCTCGCGCGTGCGGGCCGTCTTGAGGTCGGGCGTGTCGAAGCGGTCGACGATCGTGCCCTCGGCGTCGATGACCACCGTGACGCGGTTGGCGGCGCCGAGCGCCTCGTTGAAGGCGCCGTACGCGATGGCCACCTCGCCGTGGGGCCAGAAGTCCGAGAGCACCGGGAAGGTCCATCCCTGCTGCTCGGCCCACGCCTTCTGACTCGGGCTCGGATCGCAGGAGACGACGAGCACCTGGGCGCCCGCCGTGGTGAAGGCGCTGTAGTCGTCGCGGATGGCGCACAGCTCGGCCTCGCACACGCCGGTGAAGGAGAACGGGTGGAAGACCAGCACCACCGGCTGCATGCCGCGGAACTGCGAGAGCGTCACCTCCTCGCCGGTGGTGGCCTTCTTCGTGAAGTCGGGGGCCTTCTCGCCGATCGCTGCAGTCATGTGGGGTCTCCTTGTCGGGCGGACGCCGCCATGGCGTCCCGTCGGTCGAACGGGCTCACGAGGTGAGCACCGCGAGCAGGGCGGCGTGCACGGCCTCGATCTCCGACCGGTGGACGTGCTCGCCTCGGGTGTGGGCGATGGTCGGGTCGCCGGGCCCGAAGTTGCACGCCGGCAGGCCGTGCTCGTACATGCGGGCGACGTCGGTCCAGCCGAGCTTGGCCCGCACCGCGCGGCCGCGCGCCAGCCGCGCGAGGAGCGGATGGTCGAGGGCGGGCGGGGCGCCCTCGATCACATCGAGGACCTCGACGGTGACGCCGTCGTGCTCGCCGACGACGGCGCGGACGTGGGCCTCGGCGGCGGCCCCGTCGCGGTCGGGTGCGAAGCGGTGGTTGAGCGTCACGCTGGCCCGGTCGGGCACGACGTTGCCGGCGACGCCGCCGTCGACGGCGACCGCTTGCAGTGCCTCGCGGTACTCGCAGCCGTCGATCACCGGGCGGCGCGCCTCGTAGGCGTCGAGCCCCGCGAGCAGCGTGCCCATGCGGTGGATGGCGTTCACGCCCATCCACGGCCGGGCCGTGTGGGCCCGCGCGCCCGCGAAGGTGACGCGCGCCCGCAGCGTGCCCTGGCAGCCGGCTTCGATGTCGGCGGTCGTCGGCTCGCCGAGCACGGCGGCGTCGCCGGCCATGAGCTCTGGCCGCTCGCGGAACAGCTGCAGGAGCCCGTTGTGCTCGGCGGCGATCTCCTCGGCCACGTAGAAGACGTAGGTGACGTCGACCGCCGGTGCCGCCACGGTGCGGGCCAGGTCGAGGAACACCGCGCACCCGCCCTTCATGTCGCAGGCGCCGAGGCCGTGGAGCACGTCCCCGTCGATGCGAGCGCCCTCGTTCCCGTTGGCGGGCACGGTGTCGGTGTGGCCGGCGAGGATCAGCCGCTGGTCGCGGCCGAGGTCGGTGCGGGCCACCACGTTGTCGCCCACCCGGTCGACGGTGAGCCACGGCACGTCGCGCAGCGCGGCCTCGAGGTGGTCGGCGATCGCCCGCTCGCCGAGGCTCACCGACGGGATGTCGACCAGCTCGGCGGCCAACGCCAGCAGATCAGTCATAGCGCGCACCAGCAGGGCCGGACGACAGTCCGGCAGTCGAGCGGAGCCTGCGGAGCGAGACCATCAGCACCGCGCGCGCACCTCATCAGCTAACACTGACGCCGCTCTCGCGCAGGATGTCGTTGACGTGGTCGCGATCGCCGGGCTGGAGGCGACGCACGATGAGCGCGCATGGCAAGTAGAAGTCGCCGCCGGGGAACGTGCGCTTGCGCTCGGCCCGCATGACGACGCAGTCGGGCGGGATGACCCCGCGCGCCACCTCCTCGCCGGTCTCGGCGTCGATGACCGGGATGCCGGGGTTCAGCAGCGTCCCCTCACCGAGGATGCTGCCCCGCCCGACCCGTGCCCCCTGGGTGATGATGCAGCGGCTGCCGATCATGCAGTCGTCCTCGATGATCACTGGCGTCGCCTGCGGCGGCTCGAGCACGCCACCGATGCCCACGCCGCCGGAGAGGTGGACGTTGCGGCCGATCTGGGCGCACGTCGCCACCGTCGCCCACGTGTCGACCATGGTCCCCGACCCGACGCGGGCACCGATGTTGACATAGCACGGCATGAGGATGGCGCCCGACTCGATGAAGGAGCCCCACCGGGCCGATGCCCCGGGCACCACCCGCACCCCGGCCTCGGCGAAGCCGGTCTTGAGCGGGATCTTGTCGTGGTACTCGAAGGGACCGAGGGTCGTCGTCTCCATGGCGCGCAGGCGGAACAGGAGCAGGATCGCCTTCTTCAGCCACTCGTGGACCACCACGTCGCCCTCGGCGGTGACCTCCGCCACCCGGGCCGCACCGGTGTCGAGGAGGTCGACGGCTTCGGTGACGGCGGCGTCGGCCTCGCCGTCGCCGGGGGCCAGGTCGGCGCGGTGCTCCCAGAGGTCTTCGATGCGCGAGACGAGATCAGCCACGGCCACAACCTACGGCGGCCCGCCGCCGAGCGGTGAACCGAAACCTCAACTGAGGTCTAGTCTTGTGACGTGGAGCTCCTGAGCATCGGCGAGGTGGCCGAGCGCACGGGCCTGGCGCCGTCGGCCCTCCGCTTCTACGAGACCAAGGGCCTGATCAGCTCGGATCGCTCCGAGGGCAACCAGCGGCGCTTCCACCGCGACATGCTCCGGCGCATCTCCTTCATCAAGGTCGCCCAGAACGTCGGGCTGTCCCTCGAGGACATCGCCGCCGCGCTCGCCACCCTCCCCGACCACCGCACCCCGACGAAGGAGGACTGGACCCGGCTGTCACGGCAGTGGGGCCCCGTGCTCGACCAGCAGATCGCCGTGCTCCAGCGGCTGCGGGCGAAGCTCGACGGCTGCATCGGCTGCGGCTGCCTGTCGATGCGCACCTGTCACCTCTACAACCCCGACGACGTGGCCGCCGACCTCGGCCCCGGGCCCCGCTGGGTCCTCACCGACGAGGGTCCCGAGGACCGCTGACCTCGGCTCAGGCGACGCCGAGGCGGCGGGCGACGAGCTCGAGCCGGTCGTCGGGCTGGACCATGGCCAGCCGGACGTGGCCGGCGGCGGCCGGGCCGTAGAAGTCGCCGGGCGAGACGAGGCAGCCGCCCCGCCGGGCGAGGTCCTCGGCCAGCCCCCAGGCGTCGCCCGCAGGCGCCGGCACCCACAGGTAGATGCCGCCTCCGGGGAGCTCGACCTCGATGCCGAGGGCGTCGCCGAGGACCGTCGCGAACCGCGCCAGCCGGCGCCGGTAGGTCTCGGCCTGACGCTCGCTGTGATCGTCGTCGGCGAGGGCGATGGCGGCGGCGTGCTGCACCGGCCCCGGCACCATGAACCCCGCGTGCTTGCGCACCTCGCGCACGTAGGTCACGACGTCGGCATCGCCGGCGTAGAAGCCGGCTCGCAGTCCGGCGAGGTTCGACCGCTTGGAGATCGAGTGCACGGCGATCACGCCGTCGGTCCCCCACGCCAAGGCCGTCGACCGCGGCCCCCGCCACGTGAACTCGACGTAGCACTCGTCGGACAGCACCAGCACGCCGTGCGCCCGCCCCCAGCGCACGACGGCCTCGAGGTCGTCGAGCCCACCGGCGGGGTTCCCCGGCGAGTTCGACCACAGGCACAGGGCACGGGCGGCGTCGGCCTCGTCGATCTGGGTCACGTCGAGCCGCCACTGGTCGTCGACGGGCACCGGCACCGCCCGCAGCCCGGCCAGGAGGGCGCCCATCTCGTAGGTCGGGTACGACACCGCCGGGTACAGGACGGTGTCGCGGGACGGATCCCGCAGGTGGAGCCAGTGCGGCAGCCCGGCCACCAGCTCCTTGGTGCCGACGCACGCCGCGACCTGGGAGGCGGGCACCTCGACCCCGAGCCGGCGCTGCATCCAGGCGCTGGCCGCCTCCCGCAGCGGCGCGATGCCGATCGACGCCGGGTAGCCCCGCTCGAGCCCGGAGGAGGCCAGGGCCTCGAGCACCCCGGGCGGCGGCGGGTCGACGGGCGCGCCCACGGACAGGTCGACGAGCCCGCCCTCGAGCCGCTCGGCCTCGGCCTGCAGCGGCGCCAGCTTCTCGAACGGATAGATGGGTACCCGAAACGGCTCCGTCACTGACAGACCCACTCGGCGAACCGGTTGCGGGGGGCGTCGTCGAGCCGGGCCCGCACGCGCGTGCCGGTGTCCTCGTGGGATTCGACCAGCACCTCGCCGTCGCGGTGCAGCGCGGCCAGCACGTCGCCCCGCTCGTAGGGCACGACGAGCTCGACGACGGTCGACATGGACCGAAGCCGGTCGCCGACCACCTCGAGGAGGTGCTCGATCCCCTCGCCGGTCACCGCCGACACCGCCACCGAGCCGGGGTGGGCTTCCACCAGGCGGGGGCCGTCGGTGGTGACGTCGATCTTGTTGAAGACCAGCAGCTCGGGCACCCCGCCGGCGTCGATCTCCTCCAGCACCTCCCGCACGGCCGCGATCTGCCCGTCGGGGTCGGCGGAGGACGCGTCGACCACGTGCACCAGGAGGTCGGACTCGGCCACCACCTCGAGGGTCGACTTGAACGCCTCGACCAGCTGGTGGGGCAGCTTGCGGATGAACCCGACGGTGTCGCTGAGGAGCATCGACTCCCCGCCGGCGAGCTGCAGCCGCCGCACGCGAGGGTCGAGGGTGGCGAACAGCCGATCCTCGACCAGCACGCCGGCGTCGGTCAGGCGGTTGAGCAGCGTCGACTTGCCGGCGTTCGTGTACCCGACGATGGAGGCGGTGCGGATGCCCGACCGTGCCCGCGACTTGCGCTGCGTGCGCCTCGTCTTCGACAGCTCCTTGAGATCGCGCTCGAGTCGGTTCATGCGCGCCAGCAGCCGCCGCCGGTCGATCTCGAGCTTCGTCTCACCCGGACCGCGGCCGCCGATGCGGGCGCCGCCGGCGCCACCCCCGCCCCCGACGCCGGAAGCACCGGCCTGGCGGGAGAGCTGCGTGCCCCGGCCCCGCAGGCGCGGCAACCGGTGGCGCAGCTGGGCGAGCTCGACCTGCGCCCGGCCCTCGGGGGTGCGGGCGTTCTGGGCGAAGATGTCGAGGATGACCTCGGTGCGGCTGATGGCCGTCCGACCGAGGACCTTCTCGAGGTTGCGCTGCTGCGCCGGCGAGAGGTCGTTGTCGAAGACGGTCGTGTCGCTGTCGAGCGCGAGCGACTCCTCCCGCAGCTCCTCGGCCTTGCCCTTCCCGATGTAGGTCGCCGGGTCGGGCGCGTCGCGGCGCTGCATCACGCGACCGACGACGTCGGCGCCGGCGGTGTCGACGAGCAGCGCGAGCTCATCGAGGTGGGCCTCGGTCTCCTCGGTGGTCTCCGGGGGCACGGTGACCCCCACGAGGATGATGCGCTCCCGGAAGGAGCGTTCGATCAGGGACATGACAGCTCGACCTCGACATCGGCGACCCACACCGTCTCACCGGTGAGGAGGGCCTGGTTCTCCTGCAGCAGCACCGTGACGTCGCCCCCTGGGTTGTGCACGACCACCTGCGGGCCGACCATCCGCCAGGCGTGCGCCGCCGCGGCGGCGGCGACCGAGCCGGTGCCGCACGCCATGGTGATGCCGACGCCCCGCTCGTGCACGCGAAATGCGAGCGAGTCGGGCTCGGGGCCGGCGCTGATCACCTCGACGTTGACCTCGGGGTGCGCCTCGCCGAGCGCCACCAGGTCGACGGCCGCCGGGTCCTCCACCCGCAGCACGAGGTGGGGATTGCCGGTCGAGACCTCGGCGTCGGTGTCGCCGAGGCGGTGCACGGTCACCGGGCCCATGTCGACGGTGGCGACGTCGCCCCGCAGGAGCACCGCCCGGGGGCCGACCCGGGTCTCGAAAGTGATGTCGAGGTGGGCGACGCCGCGCGACCGGGCCACCGCCTGGGCCGCGCACCGGAGGCCGTTGCCGCTCGACTCGGCCCGGGAGCCGTCGGCGTTGTAGAGCGTCCAGAGGTCCCCGACGACCGAGATCAGCCCGTCGGCACCGACCCCCCGTCGCCGGTCGCACAGCGTGCGCGCCAGATCGGCGTCGACCTCCACGTCGAGCGCGACGAGGAAGTCGTTGCCGAGCCCGTGGTGCTTGGAGAGGCGGATCATCCGCCGCCAGTGTTACCGGCCGCTGGCGGGCGGGCGAAGCGGAAGCACCTCGGCATCGGCGGAGCGCTCCTGCTCCTTGGCCGGGCCGTGAACGCCGGCGCCGCCGTCGGCGAGCCACTGGTCGAGGTCGAGGGCGCCCAGAGGCCGGGTGAGCACGTAGCCCTGGATCACGTCGCAGCCCACCGACGCCAGCCGCTCCCACGTCTCGGGATCCTCGACGCCCTCGGCGACGACCCGGATCCCGAGGTTGCGGCCGAGGTCGACGATGGTGCGCACGATGGTGAAGTCGCTGGCGTCGGTGGCCATGTGCTGCACGAAGGACCGGTCGATCTTGATCTCGTCGACCGGCAGCCGCTTGAGGTGGCTGAACGACGAGTAGCCGGTGCCGAAGTCGTCGATGGCCATGGCGACGCCCATCGAGCGCAGGCGGGACACCACCGCCTCGGTGCGGACCGGGTCGGCCATGATCGACGACTCGGTGATCTCGAAGGTCAGCGCCGAGCTGGGCAGGCCGACGTCGTCGAGCAGCCGGAGCACGTCGTTCGGCAGCTCCACGTCGAGGATGTTGCGCAGCGAGAGGTTGACCGCGATGTCGTAGGCGAAGCCCGCTCGCCGCCACGAGCGGCACTGGCGGAGCGCCTGGGCGAGCACGAACAGCGTGAGCGGCCGGATCAGCCCGGTCTGCTCGGCGACCCGGATGATCTCCTCGGGCGGGACGGCGCCCCGCCGGGGGTGGAACCACCGGACCAGGGCCTCCATGCCGATGACCCGGCCGGTGCGGGTGTCGGCCTTGGGCTGGTAGTGCACGGCGAGCTCGCCCTGCTCGATGGCGCGCCGGAGCTCGCCCACGAGCGCCAGCCGCTCGAGGGAGTACGTGTCGCGGTTCGGGTCGTAGACGTCGACGCTGTCCTGGGCCGCCTTCGCCGCGTACATGGCGACGTCGGCCCGCTGGAGGAGGGTGGCGGCGTCGTCGCCGTGGTCGGGCCACACGGCGATGCCGATCGACGCGCCGACGTCGAGGGTGACCTCGCCGATCGACACCGGTCGCTCGAGGGCGTGGCGGATCCCGTTGGCGGCCGCCACCGCCGCCTCGGAGCCCGACAGCTCGGGCAGTAGGACGGCGAACTCGTCGCCGCCGAGGCGGGCGACGGTGTCGCCGGCCCGGATCGTGCGCCGGAGCCGTTCCCCGATCTCCTGGAGCAGGAGGTCGCCGTTGTGGTGGCCGAGGGTGTCGTTCACCTCCTTGAACCGGTCGAGGTCGAGGAGCATGACCCCGACCTTCTGGGCGACGCGGGCGCTGCGGGAGAGGGCCTGCTCGACGCGCTGGTGGAAGAGCATCCGGTTGGGGAGGCCGGTCAGCGCGTCGTGGAGCGACTGGTGCTCCTTGTCGGCGGCCTCGAGCCGGAGCCGGTCGATGAGGTGGCGGTTCTCGAGCGACACGCTCGCGTGGTTGGCGAGCGCCTCGAACAGCTTGAGGTCCTCCCCGGAGAACGTCCGGTTGTCGCCCAGGCGGTTGCCGGCGAGCATGAGACCGATCAGGGCGCCGTCGCCACGCCGCAACGGGGCGACGAGCGCGTCGGTCACGTTCCGGTCGGCCAGCTGCGCGCGCAGCGAGTCGTCCCGGATGGGCAGCGCTGCGAGGATCGGCTTGCCGTCGGCCTCGACCCGCTGCCAGAGCGCATCCTCCTCGTCGGTCATGACGTCGATGTCGTCGTCGCCGGACAGCACGGTGCGGACGAGGCCGGATCCGGGACGGGAGGAGCGGATGACGATCTCGGCGACCCCGGCCCGAAGCACGCCCCGAACCTGGGTGAGCAGCTCCTTCATCGCCGAGTCGACCTGGAGGGCGGTGCCGGTCCGGCGGGTGAAGTCGTAGAGCAGCTCGAGGTCGTCGTGCTTCTGCTGCAGGCGCGCGTAGGACCGGTAGCCGACGAACAGGATGCTGGCCACGATGAGGAGCAGCCAGCCGGCCTGCTCGCTCACCCAGAGGACCGACACCGCGACCAGCGCGAGGCTCACGTTGGTGACCGACACGATCAGGTTGGCGGCGAACAGCCGCTTCAGCGTCTTGCGGTCAGGTGGACCCTCGTTGATCGAGATGACGACGGCGATCGTGGAGGTGACGAGCACCACCCCCGAGGTCGCGGCGATCATGGCGGCCACGAACGCGTGCGCGCTGTCGCCGGGCGCATGACCGGCGATGCCGCGGAAGATCACGACGACCACCGACGTCTCGAGCACGAACGACGCGAGGTTGAAGCCGAGCTTCATCGGCGACTGGCGGCGATGGAGCAGCAGGGCCAGGCCGCCGCCGACGAGGCGGGCCGTGAGCAGGACGCCCCAGCTGGCGAAGAAGAGCCCCAGCGCCAGGGGGAGCTCCATCAGGCTGAACGTGTAGCGCTCGCGCCGGAACTGGTAGTGGATGACGAAGATCTCCGACGCCGCGAAGCCCACCGCCAGCAGCCACCACCCGATCTCGACGGGCAGGTCCTGCTCGAGCCACGCCGTCGACCGCAGCTGGGCGATCCCCAGGCCGGCGAAGGCCATCGTGAAGGTGAGCAGCCACACCAGCGCATGACGCGCCCGAGGCTCCGCATCGCGGAGCCGTCGGGGTAGCGCTCTCGTTCTCGCTGGCTGGGTCATGGTGTGGTGCGAGCCTCTCGCATCGGGGCGGGTCGAGCTCGCGGCTTCGTCCCCCTCGCTCCCTCCAGGGTTCTACGACCAGGTGGTCCCTGTCCACGCCGCCGCCGACCAGTTGGCGCCAGACCACGTGCCACCCGACCAGGTGCCGCCCGACCAGGTGCCACCCGACCAGGTGCCACCCGACCACGTCCCACCCGACCACGTGCCGCCCGACCAGGTCCCGCCGGACCACGTGCCGCCCGACCAGGTCCCGCCGGACCACGTGCCGCCGCTCCAGGTCCCACCGGACCAGGTGCCGCCGGACCACGTGCCGCCGGTCCAGCCGCAGCTGCCCGAGCCGTCCTCGGCGGGCGGCGCCGGCGGCCCGAGGGTGATGTCGTACTCGCAGTACTCGCCCTCCGGCATCGGGGGCATGGGGGCGACCGCCGGCTCCGGCGCCTCGGTCGGCGTCAGATCGGCCTTGGGATGGGTCTGTGTCGCGTTGGCCGGCACCGCCGTCTGCAGCGCTCGGCCGAGGTTGACCATGCCGGCGCCCTGGCCGGCGGCGTCGGCCGCCGGCAGCGGCGTGGCGCTGGCCTTGAGGACCGCCTTCACCTGGTCCGGGGTCAGCGACGGCCGGCCCTCGAGCACGCTCACGACCACGCCGGCCACCACAGCCGCCGCCTGCGAGGTGCCGGTGCCCTTGATGAACCGGGTCCCGACGTGCGCCTGGGGGTGCTCGACGTCGGCGAGCGAGCCGGGGGCCTTCAGGCTGACGACCGACTTGCCCGGCGCCACCAGGTCGACCCGGCGCTCGGGCGTTCCCCGCGGCGAGAACGCCGGGACGGTGTCGTCGGCCACGGAGTCGGTCTCGTTCGTGGCTGCCGCGCCGACCGCGATCACGTAGGGGTCGGTCGCCGGGCTGGTGAGGGGCGAACCCGGCTGGTCGCCGTCGTTGCCGGCCGCCACGACCACGACGATGCCGGCGTCCCACACGGCCTCGACGGCCGCCGCCAGGATGTCCTTCGTGTAGTGCGAGGTGGCGGGCACACCCAGGGAGAGGTTCAGCACCCGGATGTTGTGGCTCGCCCTGTGCTGCACGACCCAGTCGAGGCCGGCGAGGACCGACACCAGGTTGGTCGAGCCGTCGTCGGTCGCAGCCTTCACGCTGACGAGCGTCGAGTCGCCGGCGACGCCCCAGAAGTCGTTGTTGTTGGCGCCCCGGCCGCCGATGATGCCGGCGAGGTGGGTGCCGTGGCCGAAGCCGTCGCCGGCGCTGCCGGAGCCGACGTTCGGGCCGACCTTCACGGTCTCCAGGCCGGCCACGGTGGCGACGCCGGTGTCGAGGAGGGCCACGCCCACGCCGGTGCCGTCGTTGCCCTTGCGCTCGGGGTTGGTGGCGCCGACGACCGTGCGGATGTGCAGCGTGGTGGCGGCGCCGGGGCTGGCGTCGCCGACCGACGGCTTGGCCATCAGCCGGATCGGGCTGTCGGCGGTGACCGAGAGGATGCCGGGAGCCCGGGTCAGGGCGTCGACCTTGCCGGCCTCGATGCGCACGACGTAGCCGTCGATGATCCCGAGCTTCTGCACGACGGTGCCGCCCAGGCGCTCGACCGACGCCTCGGCCTCGGTGCTCCCGGTGACGGTGCGCACGATGACCTCGACGACCTCTTGCGCGTTGGCGACCATGCGGTCGGCCACGGCGGCGGCCGCCTGCTGCTGCTGCGGGGGCGCGGCCATGGCCGCGGCGACCACCACCGCGGCAACAAGGGCGAAGATCCGACCGGTCACCCCGGTGATCGACCACGACGTCCCAAAGCTCCAGGAGGTTCCGAAGCTCCAGCTGGTGCCCGAGGGGTTGTCCCCCGGCACGACCGCTGCGTCCGTTCGCTGCATGATGTCGCCCCTACTCCGTCGAATCCCCTTGCGTGCCCGCTGGAGCACGCTGTGTGTTCACCGTGACGGAACCCCCGCTCCGGAACAATCCTCCGAAGTGGCCATTTCCAGACCATGACAGCGGGCTAGTCACCGCCCTGATGTGGTGGTTGCGACCGGTTTGCCGACCACCGAATCTCACCTCTCGTGGT
This sequence comes from Acidimicrobiales bacterium, assembly GCA_035540955.1. Lineage (GTDB taxonomy): Bacteria > Actinomycetota > Acidimicrobiia > Acidimicrobiales > CADCSY01 > DATLFP01. The sequence continues at coordinate 18,885 of DATLFP010000038.1, read as the reverse complement.
CGGGGTGACGCTGCTCGCTGTCGAGGAGGAGGTCGGTGACTACGCGCACGGCGTCGTCCGGCGAACACCAGACGGTCCGGGGATCCCGCCGGAACCACCGCAGCTGGCGACGGGCCAGCTGCCGGGTCCGGCGCACGATGCGGGTGGTCGCATCGTCGAGGGAGCACGCCCCCGCCAGGTGGCCGAGGAGCTCCTCGTAGCCGAGGGCCCGGGCGGCCGTGCGCGACAGCGGCCGGCCCCGGAGGGCGGCGGCCTCGGCGAGCAGCCCGGCGTCGAGCATCGTCGCCACCCGGGCCTCGATGCGCCGGTCGAGCTCCTCGAGGGGGACGTCGAGCCCGACGGGCACCGGGCCCGGCCGGTAGACGGCCAGCCCCGGTCCGTACGACGAGAACGGCCGCCCGCTGCCGAGGGTGACCTCGAGCGCCCGCACGACCCGGCGCCGGTTGCCGGGCGGGATGCGGGAGGCGGCCACCGGGTCGAGGGCGCCGAGCCGGGCCAGGAGGGCGGTGGTGTCCGCCTCGGCCGCCAGGTCGGCCCGCACCGCCGGGTACTGACCGGGCAGGTCGAGGTCGTCGATGACGGCCCGCAGGTAGAGGCCGGTCCCGCCCACGAGCAGGGGCCGCCGGCGGCGGGCGCGGATGTCGGCGAGGGCGGCGCGGGCCGCGTGCTGGAACTCGGCGACGGAGAACTCCTCCTCGGGGTCGACGAGGTCGAGCAGGTGGTGCGGGACCTCGGCCCGCTCGGCGGCGCTCGGCTTGGCGGTGCCGATGTCGAGACCCCGGTACACCTGCATCGAGTCGACCGAGACGATCTCGACGTCACCGAGCGCCCGCGCCACCGCCAGCGCGACGGCGGACTTGCCCGAAGCCGTGGCGCCGACGACGGCGACGGTCAACCCACGGACACCGGGATGCGGGTGCGATGCGTGGGCGCCGCCGTCACCGCCACCAGGTCGCCCCGCAGGTGGTGCGGTGCCGCGGCCGTGATCCGGACCTCGGCGACCGTGCCCGCCCGCAGCGGGGTCGCGGCGGCGAAGTGCACGAGCTTGTTCTGGCGGGTCCGGCCGGTCGTCATCGCCGCGTCCTTGCGGCTGGGACCCTCGACCACGACCTCCTCGACCCGCCCCACCCGGGCCTCGTGCCGCGCCAGGGCGCTGCGCTCGACCACCACCCGCAGGCGCTCGAAGCGCTCGGCCGCCACCTCGGCGGGGACGAAGCGATCGGTCATGCCTGCGGCCTCGGTGCCCGGCCGAGGGCTGAAGAGGAAGGTGTAGGCGCTGTCGTACTCGGCGGCGGCCGCCACCTCGAGGGTGCGGGCGAAGTCGTCGTCGGTCTCGCCGGGGAAGCCCACGATGATGTCGGTCGTGACCGCCAGGTCGTCGACCGCGGCGCGGGCGGCCGCCAGCTTCTGGAGGTAGCGCTCGGCGGTGTAGCCCCGGTGCATGGCGGCCAGCACCCGGTCGCTGCCCGACTGCAGGGGAAGGTGGAGGTGCTCACACACCGCCGGCGTGGCGGCCATGGCGGCGACGGTGTCGGGGCGCAGGTCCTTCGGGTGGGGGCTCGTGTAGCGGACGCGGCGGATGCCCTCGACGGCGCCGACCTCCTCGAGCAGCGCGGCGAACAGGGGGCGGCGCTTGGTGAGGTCGCGCCCGTAGGAGTTCACGTTCTGGCCGAGGAGCGTGATCTCGATCACCCCGTCGGCGGCGAGCCCCTCGACCTCGGCCACGATGTCCTCGGGCGGGCGGCTGATCTCTCGGCCCCGGACCGACGGGACGATGCAGAACGCGCACGAGTTGTCACAGCCGATCTGGATCGTCACCCACGCCGCCCAGTCGACCTCGCGGCGCACCGGCAGCGCCGAGGGGAAGGCGTCGCTCTCCTCGAGGATCTCGGTGAGCGGGCCCCGGCGCTCGGCCTCGTGCAGCAGCTCGACGGCCCGGCCCACGTTGTGGGTGCCGAAGACCACATCGACATGCGGCGCCCGCTCCTGGATCGTGCCCCGGTCCTTCTGGGCCAGGCAGCCGCCGACGAGGATCCGCAGGTCGGGGTTGGCCGCCTTCAGCGTCTTGAGGTGGCCGAGGGTCCCGTAGAGGCGGTTGTCGGCGTTCTCCCGGATGCAGCACGTGTTGAGCACGACCACGTCGGCATCGGCCAGGTCGGTCGCCGCACGCATGCCGTCGGCCTCGAGCAGCCCGGCGATGCGCTCGGAGTCGTGCTCGTTCATCTGGCACCCGAACGTGCGCACCAGGTACCGGGACATAGGAGGACCAGGCTACGACCTGGCGCGGCCGCCGCTAGCGGCGGGGGGCGAGCTCGCCGTCGGGCTGGAACTCGGAGTGGCCCTCGAGCACGATCGGCACCGACGCCAGCAGCTCGGGATCGGGGAGGCGGTGCTGGCGGTCGTCGATGTGCAGGCGGATGGCGGTCCGGCGCTCACCGTCGATCTCGATGTCGGCGAAGGTGGGCACGCACACGAGGTCGATGCCCGCCTCCTCCACGTAGCCCCGGGCGATGGCCAGGGCCTTGATCGCCTGGTTGAGGGCGCCCGCCCCCACGATCTGGACCTCGACGGTGCCGGCCTGGCGGATGACGCCCGCCATGGCGCCGGCGACGGCGTTGGGGTTCGACCGGCTCGAGACCTTGAGGACCTCGACCGGCGAGCTGGGCGACGGAGTGGTGCTCACCAGACGCTGTGTTCGACGCCGGACCGGGCGAGTCCTACGTCGATCGCTGTCCGATTTCTCCGAGTCGCGTCACCCGCGACCGCGCCGAGCGCGGTCGCGGGCTCGCTCCCCGCATCGACGTGTCAGTCGATGGTGATGGGCTCGTCGTCGTCCTCGGTCATGAGATCGGCCGGCGCGTCCTTGCCGAGGCCGACCTGCGCCCGGATCTTCTCGTCGATCTCCATGGCCAGCTCGGGCGTCTCGATGAGGAACGTCTTGGCGTTCTCCTTGCCCTGGCCGAGCTGCTCGCCCTCGTAGGTGTACCAAGCACCCGACTTGTTCACGATCCCCAGCTCGACCCCGATGTCGATGATCGAGCCCTCGCGGCTCACGCCCTTGCCGTACATGATGTCGAACTCCGCCTGCTTGAAGGGGGACGCGACCTTGTTCTTGACGACCTTCACCCGCGTGCGGTTGCCCACGACCTCGACGCCGTCCTTGATCGCTTCGATGCGGCGGATGTCGAGCCGGACCGAGGAGTAGAACTTCAGCGCCCGCCCGCCCGGCGTCGTCTCCGGGGAACCGAACATCACACCGATCTTCTCGCGCAGCTGGTTGATGAAGATGCAGATCGTCTTGGACTTGTTGAGGTTGGCGGTGAGCTTGCGCAGGGCCTGGGACATCAGCCGAGCCTGCAGGCCGACGTGGCTGTCGCCCATCTCGCCCTCGATCTCCGCCCGCGGGGTGAGGGCCGCCACCGAGTCGATCACCACGACGTCGAGGGCACCGGAGCGGATGAGGGTGTCGGCGATCTCGAGCGCCTGCTCACCGGTGTCGGGCTGGGAGATGAGCAGCTCGTCGATGTCGACCCCGATGGCCTTGGCGTAGACGGGGTCCATGGCGTGCTCGGCGTCGATGTAGGCGCAGATGCCGCCGTTGCGCTGGGCCTCGGCCACCACGTGCATGGCGAGGGTGGACTTGCCCGAGGACTCCGGGCCGAAGATCTCCACGACCCGGCCCCGCGGCAGGCCGCCGACGCCGAGGGCGAGGTCGAGGGCGAGGGCGCCGGTGGGGACGGTCTCGACCTGCATCGTCGTCTTGTCGCCCATCTTCATGATCGAGCCCTCGCCGTGGCTCTTCCTGACCTGGCTCAGCGCCATGTCGAGCGCCTTCTCACGATCCATCCCGGATGAGGGGGCCATCGGTGCTCCTGTTCGTTTGCCGTGCGGTGGGGTGGGGGCGCCTGGGCCCGATGTCGACATGATGCCGAGGGGGTGTGACAGTCTCGGACGAGGGTCTCACACCGTTGTGATTCACGACGCTACCGAACACCCGTTCGTCGATCAAGCACCCTGCTCAACAGCCCTGCTCAACCCCCGAGCGGAACCGTCGCCACCGTCTCGTAGTGGTAGGCCCCGCCCCGGCGGGTGCCCTCGGCGAGCACCACCTCCTCGACGCTCCAGCTCCCCGTGAGCGGGTGGACCAGCTCCTTGGGCGAGCGGTCCTTGCGCAGGGGCAGCACCGGCGCCCACGGCAGCGACTTCGGGTGGGTCACGGGGACGATCGGCGTGGTCGCCTCGAACACGACGTCGCGCAGCTCGTCGAGGCCCGCCACCTCGACCCGCAACCACTCGCCGTGGCGGGGCGTCTGGAGAGCGGCCCGGGGCGCCGGCATCCCGTCGAGCTCGAAGGACAGCACGTCGAGCAGCTCGGTCACCACGGCCGGCTCCACCCGGCCGAGGGGTCGCACGTTGATCAGCCACTCCCCCGGCGTCGACCAGCCGTCGAGGTCGCCGCGGGGGTAGGCGGCGAGGGCGCGCTGCACCAACGGCGGCGGCCACACCCCGACGAACAGCTGCATGTGCTCCTAGCCTCGCGGACATGGCTGTCGAACGAGTGGACTTCGCCGACGAGGAGCTGCAGCAGCGGCTCACCCCCGAGCAGTACGCGGTGACCCGGCGCGACGCCACCGAGCCCGCGTTCACCGGGTGCTTCTGGGACGACCACGAGCCCGGCACCTACACCTGCGTCGTGTGCGGCACCGAGCTGTTCCGCAGCGGGGAGAAGTTCGAGTCGGGCAGCGGCTGGCCGTCCTTCACCGGACCCGCCCCCGACGCGCCGGTCGAGGAGCGCACCGACACCTCGCACGGCATGGTCCGCACCGAGGTGCGCTGCGCCCGGTGCGACTCCCACCTGGGCCACGTCTTCCCCGACGGCCCGGCGCCCACCGGCCTTCGCTACTGCATCAACTCCGCGGCGCTCGCCAAGCGCGCCGACTGATCACCCAGCGTTCTGGGCCCGTTCGGGCCGGGGTGCCGTACCCGATCGGTCCCAGAACGGCGGGGTGGGTCAGGTGAGCGGGTAGGTCTCGACGTCGGTGTAGACGGCGCCGGTCGGCTTGGTCTGGGAGCGGACGAGGGCGAAGGACGGCGCCGTCCAGCGGGCCTCGAACGGCGTGCCCTCGAGCGACTTCGGGATCGTGTTGCGGGACTGGGCACGGGCGACGGTCAGGTGGCCGTGGAACCGGCGCTCCTCGGTGGGGATGAACTCGTCGGTGACCCGCATGACCTCGTGGGCGAGATCGGCGAGGCCGTGGACCGGCATCATGAGCGTGGCCTGACCGAGCCGCTTGGTGGCGGGCCCGACGCGCACCTCTGCGGCGGGCGCCTCGATCCCGGCGAGCGCGTCGCGCACCTCCTGCTCGTCGTCGACGGAGCCGAGGAACCGGAGCGTCACGTGCCACTGGTCCTCGGTCGACCACCGCACGCCGCCGGTCTCGGGGCGGGGCAGGTCGCGCAGCGCGGCGACGACGTCGGCGGGCGGCCACACGGCCACGAACAACCTCACCGGCGGTGGCGCACGCCTTCGGCGGCGATCGCCAGCAGCAGCGCGACGGCGCCGACGGCGGCGACGACGAAGCACACGGTGGCGATCCCGGTGTTCACGCGGGACAGCATTGCAGCCCCGACGATGAGCGCGGCGAGCACGAGCCCCATGGTGACCCGGTTGGCGACCTGGCGGATGCCGCGGAGCAGCTCCTCCTGGTCGATGGCGTCGACCTTCACCGTCAGCTCGCCCTCGGTCAGGGTGTCGAGGATGCGGTTGGCCCGGCCGGGCAGCTCCTCCACGAACTGGCGGGCCTCGAGCGCGGTCGCCGCCAGCTGGTTGCGCTGGGGGCGGAGCCGCCGCTGGAGCACGCCGACGGCGTGGTCCTGCACGCACGCGCTCGGATCGAACCCCGGCGCCAGCAGCGCCGCGATCAGGTCGAGGTTGAGCAGCGCCTTGCCCAGGAGCGCCAGCTCCGGCGGCAGCCGCAGGCTGGTGTCGGCGGCGGCGCGGGTCAGCTCGCCGAGGAGGGTGCCGACCTCGACGTCGCCCACGCTCGACTGCGAGCGCTGCACGAGCGACTGCGCGGTGCGCAGGAACGTCGGCGCGTCGAACCCGTCGAGCGGGCGGCCCATGCGGATCGCGGTGCGGCCGGCGTCCTCGCCCCGTCCCTCGCTGATGGCCAGCACCAGCTGCACGAGGTCGTCGCGGAGGCGGGGGGCCACGGTGGCGACCATGCCGAGGTCGATGAGCGCCAGCCGGCCGTCGTCCAGCAGGAGCACGTTGCCGGGGTGGGGATCGGCGTGGAAGAAGCCTTCGACGAGGATCTGGTCGAGGTAGCCGCGGAACAGCTGGTCCATGAGCTCGTCGCCGTCGACGTCGGTGCGGCCGACGGGCGTGAGCGTCGTCACCTTCCGGCCGCCGACGTCGTCCATCACCAGCACCCGCTCTGTGCAGATCTCCCGCACGGGCTGCGGGACGACGAGCCGGTCGTAGGGCTCGAGGATCGCGCCGAGCCGCTCGAGGTGGCTGGCCTCGCGCCGGTAGTCGAGCTCGGCTTCCAGCGCGTCGGCGAACTGGGCGACGAGGTCGCCGAAGCCGACGCGGCGGCCGGTCGCCGTGTGGTCGTCGAGGAAGCCGGCCAGCTCGCGCAGCGCGTGCATGTCGTCCTCGGCCTGCGAGCGCGCCTCGGGGCGCTGCACCTTGACGACCACGGCGTGACCGTTGTGGAGCGTGGCGCGGTGCACCTGGCCGAGGGACGCCGACGCCACCGGCACGTCGTCCCACGTCTCGAACACCTCGCTGGGTGACAGGCCGAGGTCGTCCTCGACGACGCGGGTGACGACGTCGGCGGGGATCGGCTCGACGTCGTCCTGCAGCCGGGACAGCGCTTCGCAGTACGCCTCGGGGAGGAGGTCGCGCCGGGTCGAGAGCAGCTGGCCGAGCTTCACGAACGCCGGACCCATCGCCTCCAGGTCGGTGGCCAGGGCCTCGGCGTCCTCCGCCTGCTGGACCCGCGCCGACGCGCCCGCCGGCTCGTCGGGGCTGCCGTGCTGCAGGAGGAGGCGGGCGATCTCGGCGTACCGCTTGGCATGCCGGACGCGGTCGGTGACGGCCACCGCACAGGTGTGCCCGCTCGGCGCGCCGCTCGAACGTCAGGCGATGAAGCGGGCCCGCTTCGTCTCGTACATCCGTTGGTCGGCGACCCGGAGGAGCTCGTCGGTCGACGTGCCGTCGACGCCCCAGATCGCACCGCCGACGGTGACCCCGATGACGACGTCGACGCCGTGCACGGTCGCCAGGCCCGACACCCGGTGCTCGACGGCGGCGGCCAGGACGGCGAGGTCGGCGGCGCGCCTGACGCCGGCGGCGAGCACGGTGAACTCGTCGCCCGCGAGGCGGAACACCCCGTCGGCGGCGCGCACGCTGCGCAGCAGCCGGCTCGCCACCTCGCGGAGCACGAGATCGCCGACGGCGTGGTCGTGCTCGTCGTTGATGCGCTTCAGCCCGTCGAGATCGATGAACAGGACCCCGAACGGCTCGCCCCGCGCCGCCCGCGCGGCAGCGGCCTCCAGCGCCTCGGTGAACGCCCGGCGGTTGGGCAGGCGGGTGAGCTCGTCGGTCCGGGCGAGCGCGCCGAGCTGGGCCCGCAGGATGAGGTTGTCGAGCGCGCCCGCCGCCATGGCCAGGAGCGCGCCCACCACCGGCGCCGGATCGGCGTCGCCCCGCCGGCGCGCCGCGGCGTCGATCAGCAGCGACTGGATGCCGAACTGCTCGGGCATGTCGATGGCCCGCTCCCACGGCGCGGGGTCGGTGCCGAACCGGACGGCGCCGCCCGAGATCACCTCGGCTGCGTCGAGCAGCACGGCGTCGAGCTCGTCCCGGTCGTTCACGGCGTTGAGGCGCTCGGACGCGTGCAGCAGCGCCGCCGAGCGGTCGCGCTGCAGCGCCGCCTGGTCCAGCCTCATGCCGGAGGCGACGAGCGCCGCCCCCGCCACGCCCGTCACCCACAGCAGCCACGCCGAGTCGGACACGCCGATCGCGATGAGGCCGAGCACCACCGCCAGTGCTGTGGTGCGGAGATGGTGCAGGGTGAGCGGCGGCCGCACCGTGCGCAGCGTCCGGCCGGCGGCGAGGTGAGCGGCGAGCGCGGCCAGCGGCACCGTGACCAGCGCGTACACGCCGGCGGCGCCGGCGAGGGCGGCCACCGCGCCGACGGTCTCGATGCCGGTCGGCGCGCCGAGGGGCCAGATCACGGCGCTGCTCACGACGGCGACGACGCCGCCGGCGAAGACGCTCTTGTGCCAGCAGCTGCCCCGCGCCAGGTGGCCGACCGTCACCAGCGCGCCGGCGGCGAGCATCGCGGCGACGGCTTCAGATCGCCCGAGGGTCGCCGCGGCCAGCACGACACCGGCCTCGGTCAGGTTGAAGCGCAGCGCGGCCCCCGGCCGCACACCGACGACCGGGAACGTCTCGAGGCCGGCGACGGCCCCGACCACGAACAGCCACCGGCCCAGGTCGGTCGGACGCGCCCACGGGAGGACGGCCACCACGACCAGGGCCGAGGCGACGAGCGCGAGGGTCAGGGCGGTGAGACCGCGCGACGGCGCGTGTGGGCAACGGTCCACCATGGAGCGATGGTCGACCATGCCGCCGGCGGGCGCCATGGCTCGATCGCGCTATTCGCCGGTGAGCAGCCGGCGCCGCAGCAGGTCCATGAGGGAGATCGTGGCGAACTGCCGGACCTGGTCGCGCGGGCCCGGCAACCGGACGTGCACCGCCTCGGTCGGCCGGTCGGGCAGCGCCAGCCCGAACCACACGGTGCCCACCGGCTGACCCTCCTGCTCGGCGGGGCCGGCCACCCCGGTCACCGCGAGGCCGACGTCGCTGCCCACCACCCGCCGCACCCCCTCGGCCATCGCGGTGGCGCACTCGGCGCTGATCACCGGACAGCCCTCGGGGACGCCGAGCACGTCGTACTTCACCCGGGAGTCGTACGAGACGACGCCGCCCCGGAACCAGCCCGAGCTCCCGGGCACGTCGACGATGCGGGCGGCGACGAGGCCCCCGGTCATCGACTCGGCCACCCCGAGCGACCACCCGCGCTCCTCGAGGAGGTAGCCGGCGGCCCGCTCCATGGTGTCGGCGTCGACGCCGAACACGAGGGTGCCGAGGATGGCCCGCAGCTCGGCGTCCTCGGCCTCGATGAGCGCCTGCGCCTCGTCTTCGGTCGCCGCCTTGGCGGTGATGCGGATCTTGATCCCTTCGATCCCGCTCGCCAGGAACGCGAGCGTTGGGTTCCCGGCCGCCTCGAGCGCCTGCAGCCGGGGGGCGACGCGCTCGGCGAGGGTCGACTCCGCCTCACCCCAGGTCCGCAGCACGCGGCTCTTGATCACGGCTCGCTCGCCGCTGCGGGTCTGGAGGTCGGGGATGACGGCCCGCTCGAGCATCTCCTTCATCTCGTGGGGGACGCCCGGCACCGCGTAGACCACCTTGTCGCCCACCGGGCAGATCAGCCCCGGAGCCGTCCCCCGCCGCTGCTCGATCACGGTGGCGCCCACGGGCACGAGCGCCTGCAGCGCGTTGTTGGCGGCCATGACCCTCCCCCGCGCCGCGAACATCGTCTCGATCCGCTCGAGCACCCGGTCGTCGGGCACGAGCTCGACGCCCATCACGTGCGCGAGCGCGTCGCGGGTGATGTCGTCCTGCGTCGGTCCGAGTCCGCCGCACACGATGACCGCGTCGCTGCGGTCGAGCGCGATCCGGAACGCGCTGACGATGCGGTCGAGGTTGTCGCCGACCTTCGTCTGGAAGTGCGAGTCGATGCCGGCGAGCGCGAGCTGCTCGCCGATCCAGCTCGAGTTCGTGTCGACGATCTGGCCGAGGAGCAGCTCGGTGCCCACGGCCACGACCTCACACCGCAACGCCCGAGCGCCTCCCGTCGAGCAGGTACTGCACGCCGGTGAGCACCGTGAGGACCACCGCGATCCAGAGGACGCCGTCGGCCACCCAGCCGTGGTCCTCGGCGGTGAGGGGCAGGAGCGCGAAGCCGACGGCCACCTCCTGCACGACCGTCTTCACCTTCGCGGTCAGGCGGGCGGGGATGGAGATGCCGCGACGGCCGGCGTAGGACCGGTACAGGCTCATCGACACCTCGCGGACGGCGATGATCGCCACCGGCACCCAGAGGAAGATCTCCTCGGCCACCAGGCAGACCATGGCCCCGAGCACGAGGAACTTGTCGGCCAGCGGATCGAGGAAGGCGCCCGAGGTGGTGGTGCCGTGCTTGCGGGCCAGCCAGCCGTCGAAGCCGTCGCTCACGGCGAGGCCGATCCACAGGGCCAGCGTCGGCCACGCCGGACCGGTGGTGAGGATGAGCGCGAGCAGGAACGGGGTGACCGCCAGCCGGGCGAGGGTGATGGCGTTGGCTGGTGTCAGCAGCGCGCTCGGGCCGTAGCTGTCGGCGGTCACCGCGTCACGACCCCTCGAGGTCGGGGCCTTCGGCGCCGGTGACGACGACCTTCTCGAAGATGCCGGTCGCGAGGTGGCGCGGCACCCGGACCACGCCGTCGATCTCCGGTGCCTCGCGGTGGGTGCGGCCGACGCCCGGCTCGTCGACGAGCACCTCGACGGTGGTGCCGACGAGGGCGGCGCGGCGCTCGGCGGTGATCCGGTCCTGCAGCTCGGTGAGCTCGATGTGGCGCTCGCGCATGAGCGACGGGTCGACCTTGCCGTCCTGGCCGGCGGCCAGCGTGCCGTCCTCTTCGGAGTAGGTGAAGAACCCGCACCAGTCGAGGCGGGCGTCCTCGACGAACCGCAGCAGGGCGTCGTGGTCGGCCTCGGTCTCGCCCGGGTAGCCGACGATGAAGTTGCTGCGGAAGGCGGCGTCGGGCTCGCGGGCGCGGATGGCCTCGATGCGGTCGAGGAAGCGTCGACCGTCGCCCCACCGCTTCATCCGCCGCAGGAGCGGGCGGGACACGTGCTGGAGGGAGAGGTCGAAGTACGGCACCCCGGTGGCGCACATGGCGTCGACGAGCGCGTCGGTGAGGTCGGAGGGATAGAGGTAGAGCAGGCGCACGCGGTCGACCCGGGCCGCGACCGCGTCGACCAGCGGCACGATCCGGCGCGTGCCCCGGCCCTGGTCGCGACCGAACGACGCGAGGTCCTGGGACACGAGGACGATCTCGCGGGCCTCGAGGGCGTCGACCTCGGCGAGGATCGACTCGACGGTGCGGCTGCGCTGCGGCCCCCGGAAGCTGGGGATGGCGCAGAACCCGCACGCCCGGTCGCAGCCCTCCGCCACCTTGACGTAGGCCCACGGCGCGGTGGCCTTCGGCCGGGGCAGGTTGAGGAGGTCGAAGGACGGCACCGCCGGCGCGCCCGGCGAGCGACCGATCGACACCGGCACGCCGAACCCCGCGACCTGCTCCACCTCGGGCAGCGCGGCCGCCAGGTCGGCGCCGTAGCGCTCGGCCATGCACCCGGTCACCACGACGCGGGCGCCCCGCTTCTTCGCCTCGGTGAGGGCGAGGATGACCTCGATCGACTCGCGGCGGGCGTCCTCGACGAACGCGCACGTGTTGACCACGACGAGATCGGCGTCCTCGGCGGCGACGGCCGGCTGCATGCCGTCGGCGACCAGCGTCCCGGTGAGCTTGTCGGAGTCGACCTGGTTCTTCGGGCAGCCGAGCGTCTCGACGTAGAACGACTGACCCGACCCGGACACGACGGCCCAGGCTACCGGCGTGGTCAGTCGCGACCGTGGTGCCGGTTCACCAGGTGAGTCGGAGCTGGGCGGGACCGCGGATGGTCGTGGTCGGCTTCCAGGGGACGTCGTCGGTGGCGAGGCGCAGGCCCGGGAACCTCCGCACGAGCCGGCCGATCGCCTCCTGGCCCTCGACCCGGGCCAGCGGCGCGCCGAGGCACAGGTGGATCCCGCCGCCGAAGGCGAGGTGGCGGTTCTCCTCGCGGCCGATGTCGAGGGTGTCGGGGGCGGGGAACACCTCGGGGTCGCGGTTGGCGCCGGCGATGAGGACGATCAGCTCGCTCCCCCGCGGGAGGGTCGTGCCGGCGACCTCGACCTCGGTGGTCGTGGTGCGGGCCGTGAACTGCACCGGCGGGCCGAACCGCAGCAGCTCCTCCACGGCGGTGCCGATGAGGGACGGGTCGGCCTGGAGGCGCTGCAGCTCCGCCGGGTTTGCGAGCAGGTTGAACATGCCCCCGGAGATGAGGTTGACCGTGGTCTCGTGGCCGGCGGCGAACAGCAGCAGCGTCGTGTCGAGGAGCTCGTCGTGTGAGAGGCGGTCGCCCTCGTCCTCAGCGGCGATCATGGCGCTGAGCAGGTCGTCGGCGAGGTCGCCCCGGCGGGCCTCGACGAGGTCGTGGAAGTAGCCGCGCATGGCTCGGAGCGCCTCGGCCGCGGGGAAGAGCTCGCTGGGGTTGTCGTTGGGGTCGAGGGCGGCCACCGCCGCCGAGGTCCACGTGCGCAGCTGCTCGTGGTCGTCGAGGGGGACGCCGAGCATCTCGCTGATCACGGTGACCGGCAGCCGGAACGCGAGCTCGTCGACCACCTCGATCTCGCCCCGCGCGTCGGCGTCGTCGAGGATGTCGTCGACGAGTGCCGCGATGCGAGGGCGCATCGCCTCGATGGCCTTCGGCGTGAACGCCTTGCTCACCAGCCGCCGCAGCCGGGTGTGGTCGGGCGGGTCGGCGAAGAGCATGATCCGCTGCATGAGGCCGAGCAGGTCCTCGAAGCCGAGCTGGCGGATCAGCTCGGTGATGTTCTCGTAGCCGGCCTTGTGCTGGTCGTTGCTCGAGAACCGTGCGTCGCGCAGCACGTTGAAGCAGTCGGCGTGGCGGGTGAGCAGGTGGTCGCCGAAGGTCGTCTCGATCAGCGGACCGCGCTCGAGCAGCGACCGGTAGAAGGGGTACGGGTCGGCCTTCACCGCCGGGTCCCGCATGGCGTCGAGGATGGCGATCTGGTCGGCCGCGTTCGTCACGGTGTCATGGTCCCCTTGACAAGACGGGCACCGCAACATGAACTCCGTCACTAGCGTGACGCTTCGTGCCCAAGCTCACACGGGATGAGGTCGAGGCGTTCCTCGCCGAGCCCGGCCACCTGGTGCGGCTGGCGACCGTCGACGCCGACGGTGCGCCGCGCGTGGTGCCCATCTGGTTCGTGTTCGAAGAGGACCGCATCTGGATGACGCCGCGCGAGCGGTCGGCGTGGTGGAGCGACCTCCAGGGCGACCAGCGGGTCGCGCTGACCGTCGACGAGGACGCCGCGCCGTACCGCAAGGTCATCCACCGCGGGACGTGCGAGATCGTCCATCGCCCCGGCGAGGACGACGCCTGGCGCGACCGCTACCGCCGCATCGCCTGCCGCTACGTGCCGGAGGACGCGGCCGACGCCTACCTCACGGCGACCCACGACGAGCCGCGTGCCCTGATCGCGCTCGACCTCGACCCCGCGACCGTCACCACCTGGCGCATGCCCGTGAGCGGTGAGGACCCGACCGGCATCTGGGCCCGCCGCTACTACCACGCCCGCTGACGCTCGCGGCGTGCCGGCGGCCGGTCAGGGCTTGACGGCGGCCCACCAGATGTCGGTGAGGGCGTCGACGGTGGGGGCGACCCCCTGGCCCGGCTGGCGGTCGAACACGAACCGCAGGTAGCAGGTGCGGTCGACCATCGATGTGAGCGCGACCGCGGCGCCGGCGGCGTCGAGGTCGGCCCGCACCGACCCGTTCGCCTGGCCGTCGCGCAGCGACTGCTCGACGGCGGCGGTGTAGATCCGCACGAGCTCGCGCCGCAGCTCGGCCAGCTCACCCTCGACGTGGGTGACCTCCTCCCACACCTTCTGGAACTTGGCCGTGGCGCGGTAGTGCGAGACGAACGCGTGGAGAACTTGGTGCACGCCCTCCCGGCCCTCGACCGGCTGCCACTGGCGCGACGCGTCCTCGAGCATGCGCAGAGCGCCCTCGGCCACCAGCGTCGCCAGCACGTCGGCCCGGTCACGGAAGTACTGGTAGAAGGCGCCGAGGCTCACGCCCGCCTCGGTGGCGATGTCGCCCACCGACGTCGAGGCGTAGCCCTGCTCCATGAACACCCGGCCCGCCGCCTCGAGCAGGGCGGCGCGGGTGCGGGCCGCCTTGCGCCCGAGCGGCGCGTCGCTGTCGCCGTCGCGGCGGCGGCCGGCGGTGGCCAGCTCGATCGCGGCGAGGACGCGCGTGCGCGGGTCGGTCTTGGACGGGGCCATCGCGGCTTGACTCTACCTGACGCGAGTGTCAGGTTTCGGGACGTGCCGGTCATCGACGCCGACTCCCACGTCCTCGAGCCGCCCGACCTGTGGGAGACCCGCCTGCCCCGCCACTACCGCGACCGCGGCGTGCGCATCGTCGACCGCGGCGGGATCGAGACCCTCGAGATCGGCGGGTCGGTGGTGATGCAGGGCACCCTCGCCGGACTCGGCGGCGCCGAGACCGTGCCCCGGTCGAAGCTGTTCGACGGCTCGATGCGCTACGTCGACGGGTGCCCGCCGGCCTCCTACGACGCCGGGGCCCGGCTCCGCCTCTACGACGAGTGGGGCGTCGACGCCGGCCTCGTGTTCCCCACGATCGGCATCCTCCCGTTCCTCACCGACGACCTCGACCTGCTCTCGGCCCTGGCTCGCGCCTACAACGACTGGCAGGCCGACTTCGCCGCCGGCGGGCGGGGCCGCATCATCCCCGTCGCCAGCCTGAACCTCCGCGACCGCGACGCCGCCATCGCCGAGCTCGACCGGTGCCTGGCCCGCGACTTCAAGGCGGTGTTCATGCCGCCCGAGCCCATCGACGGCCGCCTCCCGGGCGATCCGTGGTTCGATCCGCTGTGGGCCCGGTGCGCCGAGGCCGGCGTGCCGCTGTGCTTCCACGTGGTGGTGCGGTTCACAGGCGCCGGCCGGCCCTTCGGCGACTGGCTCGACGCCGGCGCCGGGATGCTGTTCGGCTTCTCCCTCGGCGCCACCGCCCAGCTGATCCCCACGATCGCCCACCTCGCGCTCTCCGGGGTGTTCGATCGCCACCCGGCGCTGAAGGTGGCCGCCGTCGAGGCCGGCTGCGGGTGGGCGCCGTACCTGATGGACCGGCTCGACGAGAAGCACCACATCCTCGGCGACCTGCTGCCGGTCACCACCCGGGAGCGGCCGAGCGACTACCTGCGGCGCAACGTGTGGTTCGTCGCCGAGCCCGAGGAGCGCACCATCGGGGCGGTGCTCGACCTCGTCGGCGAGGACCGCGTGCTGTGGGGGTCGGACTACCCGCACATCGACTCGACCACCGCCGCCCCCGACCAGATCCGGGCGTCGGTGGCCGGGCTCTCCCCCGACCGCCAGCGGGCGGTGCTGGGCGGCAACGCCGCCGCCCTCTTCGGGCTCTCGCTCCCCTGACCCGCGGCGCTCAGGTCACGAGGACGGGGTCGCGCGAGGTCGACGCGCCGGGGAGCCGGCGGGCGATGACCGCGCCGGCGAGCGCGGCGGCCGCCGCCATCCCCCAGGCGATGCCGATGCCCGGTGTCGGTCCCCAGCCGAGGGTGTCGCCGAGGCCGACCGCCGCGCCGCCGAACCCGGTGCCGAGCGACACGCCGAGCAGATCGGTCAGCTGCATGCCGGCGGTGGCCGTGCCCTCCTGGCCCGGCGGCGCCTCCCGCAGCACGGTGAGGGAGATGGGGGCGTAGGACATGCCGATGCCGAACCCGGCGATGGCCCACGCCACCACGACGACCCAGAGCGGCACCGCGTCCCACAGGATCAGCGCCGCGCCGCCGATGCCGGCGAGCATGACCAGGTGGCCGGCGCCCACGAAGCGCCGGGGCCCCACGCGGTTCACGAGCCGCTCCTGGAACCACGAGCCCGCCGTCCAGAACACGGCCGACACCGTGAGGGCCAGGCCGGCGTAGAGCGTGGTCGCGCCCCGGGCGCTCGTGATGGCGAGCGGGATGTAGGCGTCGGCGCCGAAGAACGCGAAGGTCAGCACGCCGCGGACGAGCACCGCCGCCGGGAGGCCGGGCGCCGCCCGCACGGTGCCCGGCGGCACGAGCGACAGGAACGGTCGCACGCCGACCATCGCGCCGGCGGCCACCAGGGGCACGGCGACCACGAACCGGTCGGCGGTGATGCCGCCGAGGACGAGCCCGGCGCCGATGGCCACCCGGAGCGCCGGGCCGAGGCGGGACGCGGCGCGCACCCCGTCCTCGACCGCCAGCGCCCGCAGCGGCCGGTAGGCGATGAGGCCGGCGACGAGCGACAGCGGCACGAGGCCGAGGAACACCCATCGCCACCCCACGGCGTGCGAGATCGCCCCGGCGGCGCCGGGCCCGAGCAGGCCGGGCACCACCCAGGCGGTGGACAGGATGGCGAAGACCCGGGGGCGGATCGCCTCGGGGTAGGCGCGGCCGATGGTGGCGTAGGCGGTGGCGGGCACGGCGCCGGCGCCGAAGCCCTGCACGGCGCGGGCGACGACGAGCACGAACATCGACGGCGCCAGGCCCCCGAGCACGAGGCCGCCGACGAACAGCCCGAGGCCGAGCAGGTAGGCGGCGGCCGGGCCCCGGTGGTCGGTCGTCTGCCCGGCGACGACGACCCCGACGAGGCTGCCGAGGAAGAAGGCGCTGAACACCCAGCCGTAGAGGCTCAGCCCCCCGAGGTCGGCCTCGACGTCGGGGAGGATGGTGGCCACCGCCAGCGACTCGAAGGCGACCAGGGTGATCGTGAGGACGAGGCCGGTGGTGAGCGCTCGCCGCTCCGGTGCCCAGACCCCGCTCACGGCGCCCATTGTGCGGTGCCGGACAGGTCACGCCGACATCGCCGTCGAAGTGGTCCGCATCAGGATCTGACGCGCATGTCAGGTCCGCGGGGTCCGAGGAGGTCGACGGTTGGCAGGCAGGAGGAACGCGCTCCCGCTCGTCTACCTCGCCGTCGCGGCGGTCACCGCCGCCCTCCTGCCGTCGTCGCTGCGCCCGCCGCCCGACGAGGCCAGCGCGTCGGCCCAGCTCAGCCCCGACGCCCCGCCCGACGAGGATCCCGAGACGATCATCCAGTCGCTGCGCCAGGCAGCCAGCCGCACCGCCGGCGCCACCGGGCGCGACGACGACCAGCGCCTGGCGACCACCACGACCACCGAGCCCCGCCGGGAGGCGGGCCGCGGGCAGTGCTTCGGCGATCCGCCCCGCCAGTTCGACAGCGTCTACGCCCCGCCGTGCCGGCCGGCGTTCGTGGGCGACAACGGCGGCGCCACCGCGCCCCGGGGGGTGACGGCCACCGAGATCCGCATCGGCCTGTCCCCCGACCTCACCGGCACCCGGGGCTGCGGCGAGATCCCCGACACCGCAGAGCCCGGCGAGTCCGACAACACCCGCACCTACCGGGTGCTGCGCGACTTCTTCAACGAGAACCTCGAGCTGTACGGCCGGCGGATGCGGTGGTTCTACTCGTGCGCCCCCGACGGCACGACCGGCGAGGAGGCCGAGCGGGCCCGGGGCGTGCGGCTGGCCGAGGAGTTCGGGGTGTTCGCCTCCATCGGCGAGTTCTCCGGCGCCGTGGCCGACGAGGCGACGCGGCGGGGCGTCGTCCACTTCGCCAACATCGTGGTGGTCCCCGACCAGTTCTACGCCGACCGGTTCCCGTACCTGTGGGGCTCGCGGACCAACGCCACGAAGGCCGTGGCCTTCGGGGCGGAGTACGCCTGCCGGCGCCTCAACGGTCACACCCCCTTCCCCACCGGCGACGCCCTGATCGACTACGGCTCGCCCCGCCGGTTCGGGATCCTCGCCCTCGACGCCCCCGACACCAACAGCGCCCTGCGGGACATGGTCGCCCGCATGGAGGCGTGCGGGGCGGCGCCGGTGGCGGTCGCCACCTACAACCTCGACGACAACGCGCAGGGGATCGCCACCGCGATGAGCCGGCTCCGGGCCGAGAACGTGTCGACCATCGTCTTCATGGGCGAGATCATCACCCTGCCCGTGCACGCCCAGGCCGCCGACCAGCAGCGCTACTTCCCGGAGTGGTACCTGATGGGCGCGGGCGGCTTCGAGACCGCCATCGTGCTCACCCGCACGGTGAGCCCCACGCAGTGGCAGAACGCCTTCGGGTTCAGCTTCGAGGAGATCCCGACCCGGCCCCCGGAGTGGCCGTGCTGGCGGGCGTACAAGTCGATGGACCCCGCCAACAACCCGAGCGACTCGGTCTGCAACATCCTGTTCCACTCGATGACGTTCCTCTTCGGGTCGATCCAGGAGGCGGGGCCCGACCTGAACGCCGAGACGCTCCACCGCGCCCTGTTCCGGTCCTTCACCCGGCCCCCCGAGCCCGTGTGGTCGATGGCGGGCGGGTTCGGACCCGGCGACTACACCTACGGCGACTACGCGGTCGAGCTGTGGTGGGACCCGACGGCCACCCATCCCGACGGCCAGCCCGGGGCCTACGTCTACCCCCGCTGCGGCCGGCGCTTCTCGCTGGAGTCGATCGGCGACGGCAACCCCGACTACATGTTCCAGCCCGCCCCGCACAACGTCACCTACGGCCTCGACGCCGGCCCCGAGTGCGAGGCCAGCCCCTGACCCGAACCTTGAGGCCCGCCCCTGACCCGAACCTTGTCGCGCTCGCCCGCCCGACCCGGGTGACCGCGACAACCTTCGTGACGAGACCCGAACCTTGTCGCGCTCGCCCGCCCGACCCGGGTGACCGCGACAACCTTGGTGCGGTGGATCAGGCGGCGTCGGCTTGACGGCGCCAGTAGGTCTCCTCGACCCAGGCGACCACCTCGGCGGGATCGCACCGGACGTCGCCGAGGCCGATGTGACGGTGCTCCCAGCCGGAGGCCCGGATCGACCGCTGGCGCTCGTCGGTGCGGCGCCGGCGG
>DATLFP010000037.1:0-9023 GCA_035540955.1 Acidimicrobiales bacterium | reverse complement strand
TTGCAACCGGGATGACGACCGAGCTGGGTCAGATCGCGGCTCTCCTCCAGGCGCACGCCGTCGAACACACCCCGCTGCAGCGCCGACTCGCGGTGCTCGGCCGGCGCATGGCGCTCGCCGCGATCGTCGTGTGCACCGTGGTGTTCGGCACCGGTATCGCCAGGGGTGAACCCGCTGAGGAGATGTTCCTCGTCGCCGTCACCCTGGCCGTCGCCGCCATCCCCGAAGGTCTGCCCGCCATCGTCACCGTCGCCCTCGCCCTCGGCGCCCGTCGCATGGCCGAACGCCGCGCCGTCATCCGGCGGCTCCCCGCAGTGGAGACGCTCGGCTCGGTCACGGTGATCTGCTCGGACAAGACCGGCACGCTCACCCAGAACCGGATGATGGTCGAACGGGTGTGGACGCCGACCGGGCACTACACGGTGAGCGGCACCGGGTACGCGCCCGATGGGCAGCTCACGGGTGAGCCGGGCAGACCGTCAGACGATCCCCATCTCGCTCGACTCGCCCTGGTGGCGTCCGCCTGCAACGACGCGGTCCTCCATCCGCCCACCGACGATGGCGAATGGACCATCTCCGGCGACCCCACCGAAGGCTCGCTCGTCGTTCTCGCCGCCAAGCTGGGCATCGAGCGCTCAGACATCGAACGCCACCACCCGCGAGCTGCCGAGATCGGCTTCGACGCCGCCCGCCGCCACATGACGACCGTTCATCACGACGACGGCGGGTGGTGGGTCGCCGTCAAGGGCGCGCCTGGCGCGTTGGTACCGCTGCTCGACGCCGCGGACAGCGGGCCGGCAGGCGACGTCATGCGCGTCGCTGACGAGCTGGCCGGCGAGGGCTACCGCGTCCTCGCCCTCGCCGAACGGCACATGGACACGCTGGTCGAACCTCTCGACGATCTCGAACAGGGACTGCGCCTGCTCGGCCTCGTCGCGATCGCCGACCCACCCCGCGCCGAGGTCGCCGATGCGGTTGCGTCCTGTCAAGCCGCCGGCATCACCCCGGTCATGATCACGGGTGACCACCCCCGCACCGCGAGTGCCATCGCCCGCCGTGTCGGGCTGCTGCACGACGCCGACACGACCGAGGTCCTGACCGGCGAGGATCTCGACACCCTGGACGACGAAGTGCTCATCGAGCGCATCGCTGCGGTCCGTGTCTTCGCCCGCACCAACCCCGAACAGAAGCTCCGGATCGTCGACGCCTGGAAGGCGAGAGGTGCCATCGTCGCCATGACCGGCGACGGCGTGAACGATGCCCCCGCGCTCCGCAGAGCCGACATCGGCGTCGCCATGGGCATCATCGGCACCGACGTCAGCAGGGAAGCCGCCGACATGATCCTTGCGGACGACAACTTCGCCACCATCGTCCACGCCGTCGAGGAAGGCCGCCGCATCTACGACAGCATCCGCCGCTTCGTGCGCTACCTCCTCACGACGAACTCCGGCGAGATCTGGGTCATGTTCCTCGCTCCGCTGCTTGGAATGCCCCTTCCGCTCCTGCCGATCCAGATCCTCTGGATCAACCTGGTCACCGACGGCCCTCCCGCGATCGCCCTCGGGCTCGAGCCGGCTGAGGCCGACACCATGCGGCGTCCGCCCCGCCCGCCGCAGGAGTCCATACTCGCCGGTGGGCTGTGGCAGCACGCCGTCTGGGTCGGGGTTCTCATGGCGGCCGTGGTCCTGGCGCTTCAGGCGATCACGCGCGCCGCCGACTGGCCCTGGCAGACGATGGTCTTCACCACGCTCGCGCTGCTCCAGCTCGGTCATGCACTCGCCGTGCGCTCCGAACGCCAGTCGACCTTCCGCCTCGGGCACTGCAGCAACCGCTGGATCGGATACGCCGTCGCCCTGAGCGCTGCGGCCCAGCTCGCCACCGTCTACATCCCCGCTCTCCATGACGCCTTCGGCACCGAAGCACTGACGGTGCCTCAGCTCGCGGTCGTGCTGGTCTTGTCGACGACCGCCTTCGTGGCGGTCGAGATCGAGAAGGCCATCCTCCGACGTTCGGCGGCCGGGCGCGCCGACCGCGCACCTACCATCGCGTGATGCGCTCGGCGGCCTCGACGGTGACGCTCGAGAGCGGGCTCACGTTGTCGTACGTCGCCCAGGGCGACGAGCAGGGCCCCGTGGCCGTGTTCCTCCCGGGCCCGACGGACTCGTGGCGGTCGTACGAGCCAGTGCTCGCGCACCTGCCACGCTCGCTGCGGGCCGTTGCGGTGTCCCAGCGCGGGCACGGCGACTCCGACCGGCCGGCGACCGGCTACCGAGTGGACGACTTCGCCGCCGACGTGACCCCGCTCCTCGACGCGCTGGGGATCGAGCGGGCGGTGCTGGCCGGGCACTCGGGCTCCTGCCTGACCGCCCGCCGCGTCGCTCTGGACCACCCCCAGCGGATCGCGGGGCTGGTGCTCGAGTCATCGCCCGCGACGCTCAGCGGCGACCCGGGTCTCACCCGGTTCGTGGAGTCGGTCGTCGCTGAGCTGGAGGACCCGATCGATCCGGCCGTTGCGCGCGCGTTCGTGTCCGACACGTCCTCCGCCGAGCTGGCGCCCGACGTGCTGGACGAGCTGGTGGATGAGCTGCTGAAGGTGCCGGCCCGGGTGTGGAGGGAGATGTTCGCCGGGCTCTTGGCCTACGACGACGCGAGCGAGCTCGACCGCATCGCCGCCCCCGCCCTGTTGATCTGGGGCGACGGCGACCAGCTGATCGGGCGCGACGCGCAGACGATGCTGGTCGACCGCCTGGCTGACGCCGAGCTGCTCGTTTATCCCGGCGTCGGTCACACGCCGCGTTGGGAGCTCCCCGAGCGCTTCGCGCTCGACGTCACGACGTTCGTCGACCAGACCGCTCAGCCGTGACGGCGATGGCCCGAGGAGCGAGCTGAGGCGGGCGCCAATGGCGCATGTCACCCTCCCGCTGGCGCGGTGTCGCACGGCACGAGGCCGACGTCCGGAACCTCGCACCACTCGACGGCAGGCAGCCGGCTGGTCGCGATGGCATCCGCCAGGTCCTGCTCGAGGTCGTCGATCTCGGCGATGGTGAGCTCCTGGAGCTCGCCGTCGTCCATGCACGAGCCGTCCTCGATGGCTGTGGTGGCGATCAGGTACACGGTTGGCCCGTCGAACGCCGCGAACTGCAGGGCGCGTTCGACGCGCCGTCCGTCGGCGAGCCCCTCGAAGCCGTAGATGACCCCTGCGAGCCCGCCGACCGTGGCCGGGCGGGGCCCGAACGGCTCGACGGCGTACTCGGCGCCGCACCCGACCGGCCGGTCCTCGATGAAGACCTCCTGGAAGTCGGCGGCGAGCGCGGCGAGCGCTTCCTCGTTCGTGCCGCCGGCGTCGAGCACCTCCTTGACGGCCTCGTGGCCGGCGGTGGGGTAGGTGAGCAGCTCGGCGACGCCCTGGGTCTCGCCGTTCAGGCGGATGCACATGAGCGTCGGGCCTCCCTCACACGGCGTGAGCTGCCAGCCGTCGCCCAGGTCGACGGCGTAGTCACCCGCCCAGTCGACGACGGGCTGCGGGCTGCCGCCGGGATCGCCGCCGGGCGCCGAGCTCTCGTCGTCGCCGCCTCCGCACGCCGCGAGGATGAGCGTGACGGCGGCAACCACGGCGACACGGAACATCGTGGTTCGGAACATGGGACGAGCAAACCCGCTGGCACTTGGCCACTGCTGTCACCGACCTGTCACCGCAGCAGGTTCGACACGACGTGGGCGAGGTCGGGTCCATCCCCCACTTCGGACGCCAGCGCGGGGTCGAGCTGTCCGACCAGCTTGTCGACCGCGGGACGATCACCGACGCGCAGCGGCAGGCCCCGGCGTCGGCGTTCGGCCCGGGCCGTGGCGAGCAGCTCGAGGGCCCGGGCGGGTGCGTCCTGGCGGTGCTCGATCTGAGCCAGATCTTCGAGCGCTTCGCAGATGGCGGCGGCGTGCTGCATCTTCCACGCCAGCCGCAAGCCCCGCAGGACCAGCTCGCGGGCGCACTCGTCCTCGTCCGCGTCGAAGCGGAGTCGGGCCAGGAGGTGCAGTGCCGACACGGTGCCCTCGGCATAGCCGATCGACTCCTGGAGCGCGAGGCTCTCGGTTGCCGCCTGGATCCCTTCCGAGAGCGCTCCGCGACGCCCGTGGAGCTGCGCGAGCAATCCGAGAGCGATCCCGATCACGTGGGCGTCGCCGCATCGCCGAGCCGCCTCGAGCCCGGCACGTAGTCGCTCTTCGCCGTCAGCCTCGCCGACGTCGAGGGCGGTGCGGGCCCGCAGGACGCGGCAGATCGCCTCGCCCCAGATGTCGTGAGCGGCGCCGAACCGCTCGATGGCCTCGTCATGGGACACGGCGGCGGCGTCCATGTCGCCCAGCGCCCACTGCGCCACCGCGAGGGCGTTGAGCCCGGCGCCGATGGCGACGTCGTCGCCCGCTTCCCTCGCCAGCTCGACGCTGAGATGGCCGGCGCGCAGCCCCTCGTCGAGGTCGCCGAGCGCCGAGACGAGGAGCGAGTACCCCCACAGCACCTTGGACCGGAGGGCGGCCGGCACGGTGTCGATCGCGATCGCTCGGCGAAGGTGGCGGTCGGCGGCGTCGAGGCGGCCGTCCAACGCCCAGAACCACGACAACGCGCCGGCCAGACGGACCGCCACCTCCAGGTCGCCGACGGTCTCCGACCACTCGAGCGCCGCCAACAGGTTCGGTGACTCGGCGCGCAGGAGAGCAAGGGCGTCGCGCTGCGCGGTGTTGCGGATCGTCGCCTCCGAGTGCTCCGCCATGGCGACGAAGTGCTCGGCGTGCCGGCGCCGCGTCTCGTCGGCATCGAGCTCCGCCAGCAGGTCCTCGGCGTAGGCCCGCAACGTGTCGAGAAGCCGGAAGCGCTCCGGTCCGTCGCGCACCACCATCGAGTGGCGGAGCAGCCCGGTGAGAAGCTCGAGCGCGTCGCCGGTACCGGCACCGGCCACGTGTTCCGCGGCGGGAAGGTCGAAGCCGCCGGCGAACACGCCGAGCCGGGCGAAGAAGCGGCGCTGCTCCTCCGAGAGCAGCTCGACGCTCCAGTCGATCGCGCCTCGCAGCGTCTGCTGGCGCACCGCTGCGTCGGCCGCACCCTCCACGAGCAGGTCGAACCGGTTCTGCAGACGGCCGAGGATGGCGGCTGGCGTCAAGACGTCGGTGCGAGCCGCGGCCAGCTCGATCGCCAGGGGGAGCCCGTCCAGCGCGAGGCAGATGGCGGCCACGTCACCGGCGTTCTGACCGGTCAGCTCGAAGTCGGGTTGCACCGCCTGCGCCCGCTCCGCGAACAGCCGCACCGCCGGCGACGTCGCGATCTCCTCGACCAGCTGGCCCTCGGGGAGAGCAACCGCCAGGGGCGGGACCGGCCACGCCACCTCGCCGGCGACGCCCAAGGAGCGGCGGCTGGTGGCCAGCACCCGCAGGCCCGGCGCTCGGCGCAGCACCATGCTCGTGACCCTGGCTGCGCCGGCGAGCACGTGTTCACAGGTGTCGAGAACCAGGAGACCGGACTCCGCCGCGAACGCTGAGGCGACGACGTCGATCGGGTCGTCGGCGGGGCCGGTCGTCGCGCCGACGGCCGCCGCGATGGTCGGGGCGACGAGCTCGGGCAGGTCGATGGCGCCGAGGTCGACATACCAGACCGGACCGGCACGGGACTGCTCGGTGGCGAGCTCGATGGCCAGGCGCGTCTTGCCCGCTCCACCGGGTCCGGTCAGCGTGACCAGCCGCCCCCGGGCCATGAGATCGCGGATGCGGGCCAGCTCGGACTCCCGCCCGATCAGCGTCGTCGTGGGCGCGGGCACAGAGCTCCGGCGCCAGTCGAGGGATCCGGCAGGATCGGGACCGTCATCGACGGGCGGATCGAGTGGCAGCCAGTCCAACGCCGGATCCTGGGCCAGCACTCGTTGCTCGAGCTGCTGAAGACCCGGTCCCGGGTCGAGGCCGAGCTGCTCGACCAGGGCCGATCGGGCCGCCTCGTACGCGCGGAGGGCGTCGGCCTGCCGGCCACAGCGATAGAGAGCGATCATGAGCTGTTCGTGGAACCGCTCCCGCAGCGGCTGGTCGGCGGCGAGCGACCCCACCTCACCGACGACGTCGCGATGTCGACCGAGTGCCAGGAGCAGGTCGTTGCGGAGCTCATGGGCGCTCCACCGCATCTCCTCGAGCCGGGTCGCCGCGGCCAGCGCGAACGCCTCGCCGGCGACGTCGGCCAGCGCCTCCCCGCGCCACAGCGACAGGGCCTCGTCGAGGCGGCGCAGGGCCGCCTCCGCCTGGGCCGCGGACTGCGCGCTGTCGGGGGCGGGAACGCCCGTGACGAGCCGTTCGAACCGCCTGTAGTCGACGGCGTCATGCTCGACGTCGAGGGCATAGCCACCCGGGCGGGTCACGATCGGCTGCGATCCGAGCGTCGCTGCGGAGAGGACCTTGCGGAGATACGAGACTTGGATCTGCAGGGCGTTGGCCGGGTTCCGAGGCAGGTCCTCCCGCCACAACAGGTCGATCAGCGCATCGGCGCTCACGGGATCCGGGGCGCGCAGCACGAGCGCGACGAGCAGCGTCCGCGACAGCCCCGCCCTGATCTCGACCTCGTCCCCCTCGGCCCGCACCTGGAGCGGTCCGAGGACGCCGAACTCCATGCGCTCAGCGTACTGAGCGCCCTTTCGTGGCTCTGTGGCGGCCGGAGAAGGCCGAGCAAGGGACGCGACAGGTCGATGCGGTCGAATCGAGCCATCGCCACACCAGGAGTCCCCCCTCGATGCCCAAGACGATCAGCCTCGACAGCCTGCGAGCGGAGCTCGACAGCCGGCAACCGCCGACGCTCGTCGAGGCCCTCGGAGCCGACTACTACGCCGACGCGCACCTTCCGGGCGCCGTCAACCTTCCCCCCCACGACGTCGATCGCCTCGCTCCTCGCGTCCTCCCCGACCGACAGGCGCGCATCGTCGTGTACTGCAGCGGCACCTGTGACAGCTCGCACATCGTGGCCCGGCGACTCGAACAGCTCGGCTACTCGGACATCAGCATCTACGAGGGCGGCAAGGAGGAGTGGGTCGAGCACGGCCTACCCGTCGTCCGGTCCGCCGACGACACCTGAGAGGTAGAACAACCATGACGATGGTCGACTCCCACGCAGTGCACCCTGCTCACGACGGCGGTCCGCCCCACGGCAGCCGCGACGGGCACGGCGGTCACGACCAAGCCGATCACGCCGGCGTGTTCCGCCGTCGCTTCTGGTGGAGCCTCCTGCTCACGGTGCCCATCGTGGCGACCAGCCACATGGTCATGGAGTGGTTCGGCTACGACCTCGACTTCTACGGCATCGAGTGGATCGGTCCCGTCCTCGGCTCGGTGGTGTACGTCTGGGCGGGCTGGCCGTTCCTGGCCGGTGGTTGGCGCGAGACCAAGGCCCGCCAGCCCGGGATGATGGTGCTCATCGCCATGGCCATCAGCGTCGCGTTCGCGGCGTCGATGGCGACCAGCCTCGGGTGGTTCGACCTGGAGTTCTGGTGGGAGCTGGCGGCGCTGATCACCATCATGCTGCTCGGCCACTGGCAGGAGATGAAGGCCCTCGGCCGGGCCAGCTCCGCGCTGCAGGCGCTCGCCGACCTGCTGCCCGACGAAGCCGAGCGGCTCGACGACGAGGGGCGCCCGGAGACCGTCGGCCTCGGCGATCTCCGCTCGGGCGACGTCCTGCTCGTCCGCTCCGGCGGTCGCGTCCCCGCCGACGGCGAGATCATCGACGGCACCGCCGAGATGGACGAGTCGATGGTGACCGGCGAGTCCCGGCCGGTGGCCAAGGCCGCCGGCGACAAGGTGGTGGCGGGCACGGTCTCGACGGACTCGGCCATCCGAGTGCGCGTCGACGCCGTCGGTGAGCACACCGCCCTGGCCGGCATCCAACGGCTGGTGTCGGAGGCGCAGTCGTCCCGCAGCCGGGCCCAGGCGCTGGCCGACCGGTTCGCCGCCCTCCTCTTCTATGCCGCCGCCGGCGCCGGGATGCTCACCTACGCCTCGTGGATGGCGCTCGGCCGCCCGCATGACGCCGTGGTGCGGGCGGTCACGGTGCTGGTCATCGCCTGCCCCCATGCGCTGGGCCTCGCCATTCCGCTGGTCGTCTCGCTGTCCAGTGCCCTCGCCGCCCGCGCCGGGATCCTCGTGAAGGACCGCCTGGCGCTCGAGCGGATGCGGACCGTCGACGTCGTGCTGTTCGACAAGACCGGCACGCTGACCAAGGGCGAGCATGTCGTCACCGGCGTCGCCGGGGTCGAGCTCGACGAGGCCGAGGTGCTGCGCATCGCGGGTGGCGTCGAGTCCGACAGCGAGCACCCCCTCGCCCGGGCCATCACCAACGCCGCCCGCACCGGCGGCGAGATCGCGGCGGCCGCCGACTTCCGGTCCATCACCGGCCGCGGCGTCGAGGCGACCATCGACGGCACGCGCCACGCGGTTGGCGGACCTGCGCTCCTGCGGGAGCGATCCGTCGACGAGCCCGCCGCCATCCGCGCTCGAACCGACGAGTGGCGCGACCGCGGTGCTGCGGTCCTGTACCTCGTGCGCGGCGACACGATCATCGGCGCCCTCGCACTCGAGGACGAGATCCGCCCGGAGGCGAAGCAGGCGGTCGCCGCGCTCAAGGCGATGGGCAAGCGGGTCGTGATGATCACCGGCGACGCCCGGCAGGTCGCTGACGCCGTCGGCGCCGAGCTCGGCGTCGACGAGGTCCTCGCCGAGGTGCTCCCCGAGCACAAGGACGCCAAGGTCGCCGAGCTCCAGGCTCGATCGCTGTCGGTGGCCATGGTCGGCGACGGCGTGAACGACGCTCCTGCCCTGGCCCGGGCCGATGTCGGCTTGGCCATCGGGGCCGGCACGGATGTCGCCATCGAGTCAGCCGGGGTCGTGCTCGCCTCCAACGACCCCCGGGCGGTCGTGTCGGTGATCCGCCTCTCGCAGGCCAGCTACCGCAAGATGCTCCAGAATCTGACCTGGGCCGCCGGGTACAACGTGGCCGCCATCCCGCTGGCCGC
>DATLFP010000036.1:0-7185 GCA_035540955.1 Acidimicrobiales bacterium | reverse complement strand
TAGGTCCGCTGGGCGAGCGCGAAGAGCACGGCGGACGCGGTGAGGACCGCGGCCAGCCCCAGCACCACCCAGGTCGTCATCCGCTCCCGCATCCTCCCGCCTCCTAGATGAAGTCGAACCGCTCGGTGTGGATCCGCTCGTCGGGCACCCCGAGGCCGTGGATCGCCTCGGTGACGGCGTCCATCAGGGGCGCCGGGCCGCACACGAAGTGCTCGAACCGCTCGGGGTGCTCGGAGAGGTGGCGGGCCAGCACGTCGGCGTCGACGAAGCCGGACGCGCCGGCCCAGCCCGGCGGCGGGCTCTCGAGGACGTGCACGAGGTGCAGGTCGAGGCGCCCGGCGAGCACGTCGAGCTCGGCGGCGAAGGCGATCGAGTCGGCGTCGCTGTTCGCGTAGAGCAGGACGACGGGCCGCCGGTCGCCGCGGTCGGCGAGGGTCCGGAGCATGCTCAGGATGGGCGTGATACCGATCCCGCCGGCGACGAACACGAACCCCGCCGCCTCGTTCCGCTCGTAGCTGAACACGCCGTAGGGACCGTCGAGGTAGACGCGGGTGCCCGGTTCCAGGTCGCCGACGGTCGAGGTGAAGTCACCCAGGGCCTTGATGGTGAGCTCTACCCGATCGTGGTCCTCGGCGCTCGAGGAGATCGAGAAGGGGTGCTCGGTCAGCCGCAGCGGCGACCGGCCGACGGTCAGCCACGCGAACTGGCCGGCCTGGAACCGCATCCCGTCGTGGCCGTCGGCCTCCAGGAGCAGGCTGTGCACCCCGGGCGCCCGGGCGGTGACGGCGGTCAGCCGCCACGGGCGGCGGAGGATGAGCACGGGCTTGACGATCCGGACCCAGATCAGCAGCGCAACGACGCAGAGCGACATCACCGCCCACAGCGACCGCCGCCAGGGCCCCGAGACGTAGTGCCCGACGCCTTCGACGTGGGCGAGGGCGGTGACCATGATCACCGCGGCGAGCACGCCGTGGGCCAGGCGCCAGGCCTCGTAGCTGAGCCGCAGCCCCTGCCGCCAGACCGACGTGACGAGGAGGAGGGTCAGGGCGACGACGGCCGTGACCCCGAGCCGGGCCCGCCACGGGGCGTCCCACACCCGGAGCAGGGCCCAGGGTGCGGCGCCGGTCAGGAAGAGGATGGTGGGGTGGGCGAGCACGAAGGCGAAGCCCACGAACGACATCTGGCGGTGGAAGCGGAGGACGACGTCGAGCCCGTACGGGGCGTCCACGCCGTTGGAGCGGGCCGTCACCGCGAACTGCAGGCCGAGGAGGGCGAGGCCGACGAAGCCGAGCGCCACCGACAGCTCGGTCCAGAAGCCCCGGCCTTCGGGGGCCCCGCCGGCGAAGGCGAACAGGAGGGGTGCCACGGCCAGGGCGAGGTAGAAGAACAGCCAGAGGAAGCCGTGGGCGACGAGCTTCACCGGGAACCGGTACCCCCGGCCCCGCGTCAACCGAGCGCGTTCGGCCCCGAGATCGTTGACTTTCTGCGCACTCCCGTCGTACTGTCCTCCCAACCCGCGAGGGCCTTGCTGGCGACCCCAGAAGGGGTTGCGCTGGCCGCCCCGTGCCCGTACGCTTGTCGGTTGCCGTGGCGCGCCCTGTCCGTCTGCTTCACCTTCTCGTCGGTCGCGCGCGCCCTGCGGTCCCTTCCCGCCCCTCCTTCGAGGAGTAACTGGTGCCTTCACGCCCTCTAGTCCGGGAGCGCTACTCCTTCGCGAACCTCACCGAGCTCGAACCGCTGCCGGATCTGATCTCGATCCAGCGGTCCAGCTTCGAGTGGTTCCTCGACAACGGCCTCGCCGAGACCTTCCGGGACATCTCCCCGATCGAGGACTTCTCCGGGACCCTCCGTCTCGAGCTCGAGTTCGACCCCACCGACGAGGATCTGCGCCCGCCGCCCAAGTTCACGGTGGAGGAGTGCAAGGAGAAGGACATGACCTTCTCCGCGCCGATCTTCGTGCGGGCCCGCTTCATGAACGCCTCCACCGGCGAGATCAAGGAGCAGACCGTCTTCATGGGGGACTTCCCGATGATGACGGAGAAGGGCACGTTCATCATCAACGGCACCGAGCGGGTCGTGGTGTCCCAGCTCGTGCGGAGCCCGGGGGTGATCTTCCAGCCCGGTGAGCGCTTCCGCCTCCGGAACCTGACCAAGCACCAGCTGGTCACCGGCACCATCCACCCCTACCGCGGCGAGTGGATCGAGTTCGACGTCGAGCAGAAGCCGGGCAAGGACGTCACCGCCGGCACCCGCGTCGCCCGCAAGCGCCGCCTCTCCCTCTTCGTGCTCCTGCGGGCCCTCGGCTACGACGAGGAGAACTACCCCGGGTTCCTCGAGGCCTTCGTGCGGGAGTTCAACTTCCTCGAGGGTCAGTGGGAGAAGGACAAGGACCTCGCGCCCACGCAGGAAGAGGCCCTCATCGAGATCTACAAGCGGGCCCGGCCGGGTGAGCCGCCCACGCCCGACGCGTCCCGCAACTACTTCGAGAACGCCTTCTTCAACAACAAGCGCTACGACCTCAGCCGCGTCGGCCGCCACAAGCTGAACCGCAAGCTCGGCGCCGAGATCGATCGCATCGTCGACCAGTTCGGGCTCGGCAAGGTCGAGAAGCCCGAGGCCGATCAGCCCACCCTCAGCCGCATCGAGGTCCTCGCCGCCTGCACGTACCTGCTGCGGCTGGCCGACAACACCCACGGCTACAAGCTCGACGATCAGGACCACTTCGCCAACCGCCGGATCCGCAGCGTCGGCGAGCTGATCCAGAACCAGGTCCGCATCGGCCTGTCCCGCATGGAGCGGGTCGTGCGCGAGCGCATGACGACCCAGGACGTCGAGGCCATCACGCCCCAGACGCTCATCAACATCCGCCCCGTCGTGGCGGCGATCAAGGAGTTCTTCGGGACCTCCCAGCTGTCGCAGTTCATGGACCAGGTGAACCCGCTGTCGGGCCTCACCCACCGGCGCCGCCTCTCGGCGCTCGGCCCCGGCGGCCTGTCTCGTGAGCGCGCCGGCTTCGAGGTGCGCGACGTCCACTTCAGCCACTACGGCCGCATGTGCCCGATCGAGACGCCCGAGGGTCCGAACATCGGCCTCATCGGCGCGCTGAGCACCTTCGCCCGCGTGAACGAGTTCGGCTTCATCGAGTCGCCCTACCGCAAGGTGGCGAACGGCAAGGTCACGAACGAGATCGTCTACCTCGCCGCCGACGAGGAAGAGGACTACGTCGTCGCGCAGGCCAACACGCCGCTGAACCCCGACGGGACGTTCAAGGACGAGCGGGTGCTCTCCCGCCGCAGCCCGCAGGCGGCGTCGCTGTCCGATCTCAAGCTGCAGCTCGAGCGCGACGTCTTCTTCGGTGCCACCACCGAGATCAGCTACGTGCCCAAGGACGAGGTCCAGATGATGGACATCTCGCCGAAGCAGATCGTGTCGGTGGGCGCCGCACTCATCCCCTTCCTCGAGCACGACGACGCCAACCGCGCCCTCATGGGCGCCAACATGCAGAAGCAGGCCGTGCCCCTGGTGCGGGCGGAGGCGCCCTACATCGGCACCGGCGTCGAGGCCCGGGCGGCGAACGACGGCGGCGACATGGTCCTCGCCGACGGCTCCGGCACGGTCACCGAGGTCGGCGGCGACAGCATCACCGTGGAGTACGACGGTCGCGGCAAGAAGATCTACCGCCTCGCCAAGTTCCGCCGGTCGAACCAGGACACCTGCATCAACCAGGTGCCGCGCGTGAGCGAGGGCGACAAGGTCAAGCTCGGCGATCTCCTCGCCGACGGCCCGTCGACCGATCACGGTGAGCTCGCGCTCGGCAAGAACCTCCTCGTCGCGTTCATGGCCTGGGAGGGCTACAACTTCGAGGACGCCATCATCCTCAGCGAACGGCTCGTGAAGGACGACGTGCTCACGTCGATCCACATCCACAGCCACGAGATCGACGCCCGTGACACCAAGCTCGGACCCGAGGAGATCACCCGCGACATCCCCAACCTGTCGGAGGAGATCCTGAAGGACCTCGACGAGCGCGGGATCATCCGCATCGGCGCCGAGGTCGGCCCCGGCGACGTGCTCGTCGGCAAGGTCACCCCGAAGGGCGAGACCGAGCTCACCCCCGAGGAGCGCCTGCTGCGCGCCATCTTCGGTGAGAAGGCCCGCGAGGTGCGCGACACGAGCCTCAAGGTCCCGCACGGTGAAGAGGGCAAGGTCATCGACGTCAAGGTGTTCAGCCGAGACGAGAACCACGAGCTGCCCCCGGGCGTGAACCAGCTGGTCCGCGTCTACGTCGCCCAGAAGCGCAAGATCAGCGTCGGCGACAAGCTCGCCGGCCGCCACGGCAACAAGGGCGTCATCAGCCGGATCCTCCCCGAGGAGGACATGCCGTTCCTGGCCGACGGCACGCCGGTCGACATCATCCTCAACCCCCACGGCGTGCCCTCGCGCATGAACGTGGGCCAGGTGCTCGAGGCCCACCTCGGCTACGCCGCCCGGTGGGGCTGGGAGTCGGCTGGCTCGACGGTCGGCGAGGCCGCTCCTCGCGGCACCGAGACCAAGACCAGGCCCTCGACCAAGCCGTCGGTGCACATCGCGTCGCCGGTCTTCGACGGCGCCCACTGGGACGAAGAGGAGCAGGCCGGGAACCACCCGACCATCCAGCACGCCCTCACGAACATCCGTCCCGACGGTGTCGACGGCATCCGCATGATCGGCTCGGACGGCAAGGCGCAGCTGCGCAACGGACGCACCGGCGAGCTGTACGACAACCCGGCGATGGTCGGCTACGTCTACATCCTGAAGCTGGCCCACCTCGTGGACGACAAGATCCACGCCCGGTCGACCGGCCCCTACTCGATGATCACCCAGCAGCCGTTGGGCGGGAAGGCGCAGTTCGGCGGTCAGCGGTTCGGCGAGATGGAGGTGTGGGCGCTCGAGGCCTACGGCGCGGCCTACTGCCTGCAGGAGCTGCTCACCATCAAGTCCGACGACGTGCTCGGCCGCGTGAAGGTCTACGAGGCCATCGTCAAGGGCGAGAACATCCCCGAGCCCGGCATCCCCGAGAGCTTCAAGGTGCTCATCAAGGAGATGCAGGCGCTCTGCCTCAACGTCGAGGTCCTCTCCACCACCGGTGAGGAGATCGAGATGCGTGAGCTGGACGAAGACGTGTACCGGGCCGCGGAGGAGCTGGGCATCGACCTCAGCCGGCCCGAGCGTGGCAGTGACGAGGAAGACGAGCGGCGCAGGGAGCGGATCTGATGATTGACGTCAACAACTTCGACCAGCTCCGGATCGGGCTGGCGACCGCCGACTCGATCCGCACGTGGTCCAACGGCGAGGTGAAGAAGCCCGAGACCATCAACTACCGCACGCTCAAGCCGGAGAAGGACGGGCTCTTCTGCGAGAAGATCTTCGGTCCCACGAAGGACTGGGAGTGCTACTGCGGCAAGTACAAGCGGGTCCGCTTCAAGGGCATCATCTGCGAGCGCTGCGGCGTCGAGGTCACCCGTTCGAAGGTCCGGCGCGAGCGCATGGGCCACATCGAGCTCGCCGCGCCGGTGGTGCACATCTGGTACCTCCGCGGCACGCGCTCGTGGCTCGCCTACCTGCTGGCCGGCATCGAGGTCCGTGAGGAGCTGAAGGCCAAGCAGCTCGAGAAGGTCATCTACTTCGCGGCCAACCTCGTCACCTGGGTCGACGACGACCGTCGCCACGAGGACCTCCCGAACCTCGAGGCCGAGCTCCAGGAGGAGCTGCAGCAGATCCGCCGCGAGTTCGAGGTGGCCGAGCGCGACCACTACGAGAAGCTCGAGAAGGAGCTGGCCGACCTCGAGAAGGAGGGCGCGAAGGACTCCGACGTCAAGGCCCGCCAGCGGCTGTCGGACCGCGAGATGGAGGCGCTCCGCGAGCGCACCCAGATGGAGCTCGATCTCGTCCAGCGGGCCTTCGACGAGTTCAAGGACCTCCACTCCCGCAAGATCATCGACGACGAGCTGCTCTGGCGGGAGCTGAAGGACCGCTACGGCGACTACTTCGAGGGCGGCATGGGGGCCGAGGCGATCGCCCGGCTGATCGACCGCATCGACCTCGACGTCGAGGAGACGAACCTCCGCGAGGCGATCGACCCCAAGGAGGGTCAGCGCCCGCTGTCGGCCCAGCGCAAGCAGAAGGCGATCAAGCGGCTGAAGATCGTGACCGCCTTCAACCGCCGCGACGAGCACGGCCGCCGGGTCAACGACCCCCGGGCGATGATCCTCGACGTCGTCCCGGTCATCCCGCCCGACCTGCGCCCGATGGTGCAGCTCGACGGCGGTCGGTTCGCCACCTCCGACCTCAACGACCTCTACCGCCGCGTCATCAACCGGAACAACCGCCTCAAGCGGCTGCTCGACCTCGGGGCGCCGGAGATCATCGTCAACAACGAGAAGCGGATGCTGCAGGAGGCCGTCGACGCGCTGTTCGACAACGGCCGCCGCGGGCGTCCCGTCACGGGACCCGGCAACCGGCCGCTCAAGTCGCTGTCCGACATGCTCAAGGGCAAGCAGGGCCGGTTCCGCCAGAACCTGCTCGGCAAGCGCGTCGACTACTCGGGCCGCTCGGTCATCGTGATCGGCCCCACCCTCAAGCTGCACCAGTGCGGCCTGCCGAAGCTGATGGCGCTCGAGCTGTTCAAGCCGTTCGTCATGAAGCGCCTCGTCGACCTCGAGCTCGCCCAGAACATCAAGTCGGCGAAGCGGATGGTGGAGCGCCGGCGCCCGCAGGTCTGGGACGTGCTCGAGGACGTGATCAAGGAGCACCCGGTGCTCCTCAACCGCGCTCCGACGCTGCACCGCCTCGGCATCCAGGCTTTCGAGCCGGTGCTGGTCGAGGGCAAGGCGATCCGCATCCATCCGCTCGTCTGCACGGCGTTCAACGCCGACTTCGACGGCGACCAGATGGCGGTGCACATCCCGCTGTCGCCCGAGGCGCAGATCGAGGCGTCGGTGCTGATGATGTCGTCGAACAACATCCTCAGCCCCGCCAACGGCGCGCCGATCGCCGTCCCCTCGCAGGACATCGTCCTCGGCTGCTACTACCTGACCAAGTCGAAGCCCGGCGCGAAGGGCGAGGGCAAGGTCTTCGGGACGGCCGACGACGTGGTGCTGGCGCTGGAGGCGGGTGAGCTCGAGACGCTGACGCCGATCCGGCTGC
>DATLFP010000035.1:0-9564 GCA_035540955.1 Acidimicrobiales bacterium | reverse complement strand
GGGCTCCTCCCCCATGCCAACGCCGGTGCCCTGCTTCCCGACGAGCTGCACCGGCTCCGGGAGGTGTCGGCCTCGCAGGGGATGATGCTCGAGTCGCTCGACCCCGCCCTCGCCTGCCACCGCGGCTCGCCGGACAAGACGCCCGAGCGGCGCCTCGCCACGCTGGAGGCGGCGCAGCTCGTCGGGCAGCAGGGCACCGGCGTTGGCGTGGGGGAGGAGCCCGGTCTCGGTGAGGACGAGGTCGCACATGGCGACCAGGTAGTCCACGGTCGAGGTGTGCCCGTGGGCGGCCAGCCAGTCGCCGGCCACGGGGTAGCGGTCCTCGGGGCGCTCGCCGAGGGTGAAGAGCGCCTCGTGGCAACCGGCGGCGGCGCCGTCGGCTGCGATGCGCAGGACCTGCTCGGGCGTGAGGTAGGGCGCGTCGAGGCGCGCCGGCGGCTGCGCGAACGTGCAGTAGCCGCACCGGTCGCGGCACAGCATCGTGAGCGGGATGAACACCTTCGGTGAGTAGGTGATCCGGCGGCCGGTGGTGGTGTCGCGAATGGCGGCGGCCGCCGCGAGGAGGTCGTCGAGCGGGGCGTCGGCGACGTCGTCAGGACGCACGGGCGTGTCTCCCTCCGGAGCCGGGACGGCTCTTGATCTGGTTGGGCTCGACGGTGGTGTCGCACGTCCAGCAGATGAACGTCTGGTCGAGGGGATCGCCGCAGGCGTCGTGCACGAGGACGGTCGGCACGTCGTCACCGGCGAGGTGCTTGTCGCCCCACCGCATCAGGGCGACGAGCGCGGGGGACAGGTCGACGCCCTTGGGGGTGAGCCGGTACTCGTGGCGCACGGGCCGGTCCTGGTACGGCCGCTTCTCGAGCACGCCGTGCTCCACGAGCTTCTGCAGCCGGTCGGCGAGGACGTTCCGGGCGATGCCCAGGTCCTGCTGGATCTCGTCGAAGCGGCGGACGCCCCGGAACGCATCCCGCAGGATCAGGATCGTCCAGCGGTCGCCGATGATCTCGAGCGTCCCGGCGATCGAGCACCCCCTCGCTGCCCCCACGGCGCGCACCCTAGGCCGAGTGAGTTGCAATTCGCAACGAACCCGGGATCAGGCGCTCGCCTCCTGCGCCTCGCGGTCATTCTTGGAGCAAGCAAGCGTGCTCTACACGTCTGGGTGCTCCAAGAAGCCGGTGGGGCGGGCCTCAGAGGGGGGCCTTGGTGAAGACCTCCATGTTGTGGCCGTCGGGGTCGGACCAGTAGAAGCCGCGGCCGCCGGCGCGCCCGTTCACGACGCCGGGCGCGGTGTGGTTGGGGTCGGCGTAGTAGGTGATCCCGGCCGCGTTCACGCGCCCGAAGATGGCGTCGAACTCCGCGTCGGTCACGAGGAAGGCGCAGTGGTGGGACGCGAACTCCTCGGCGTCGTCGAAGTCGAGGGTGACGCCGTTCGCGACCTCGACGGCCACGAAGTGGCTCACCTCCCGGGGCGGATCGAGGCCCAGGAGATCGGCGAGGAGGCGGGCGGAAGCGTGCTTCTGCCGACTCGGCACGATGATGTGGTTCAGCTCGACCGGCATGGGGCGACAGTACCGATCAGTCATCCGCCCGACCCGCCGCCGGGGCGGTGTCGGTCGCGGTCTCGCGGTTCAACGCGAGCGGTACGTCTCGGCCTTGGCGTCGAGTGCGGTGAGGAGCTCGTCGTAGGCCTTGGCGAACGCGGCGACGCCCTCGTCCTCGAGCACCCGGGCCACGTCGTCGAGGTCGACGCCGACCCCGCCGAGGGCCGACCACGTGGCGGTGGCGTCGTCGAGCCCCTTGTCGACGGCGTGCGCGGCCGTGCCGTGGTCGAGGAACGCCTCGAGGGTCACCTCGGGCATGGTGTTCACCGTGTCGGGGCCGATGAGGGTGTCGACGTAGAGGGTGTCGGGCAGCGCCGGGTTCTTGGTCGACGTCGAGGCCCACAGCGGCCGTTGCACGCAGGCGCCCTTGGCCGCCAGCGCCTCCCAGCGGGGCCCGCTGAAGGTCTGCCGGAACCGGTCGTAGGCGAGCTTGCCCTGGGCGACGGCGGCCGTGCCCTTCAGCGCGAGCGCCTCGGGCGAGCCGATGGCGTCGAGGCGGCGGTCGACCTCGGTGTCGACGCGGCTGATGAAGAACGAGCCGACGCTGCGCACCCCGGAGATGTCCTCACCGGCGGCCGCCCTCGTCTCCAGACCGGTCAGGTAGGCCTCCATCACCTCGGCGTAGCGCTCGAGGCTGAAGATGAGGGTGACGTTGACGTTGCGGCCCTGGGCGATGACGTCGCGGATCGCGGGGACCCCCTCGGTGGTGGCGGGGATCTTGACCATGAGGTTGGGCTGGCCGAGCTGCTCGTGGAAGCCGAGGGCGTCCCGCACGGTGGCGGCGGTGTCGCGCGCCAGCAGCGGCGACACCTCGAGGGAGACGAACCCGTCGTTGCCGCCGCTCTGCTCGAACAGTCCCCGGAGGACGCCGCAGGCGGCGATGATGTCGTCGGCGGCCATGGTCCAGTAGGCGTCCTCGGTCGAGGAGCCGGCCTCGGTGAGTGATCGCAGCTGATCGTCGTAGGCGTCGCCGGCGGTCATCGCCTTCTGGAAGATGGACGGGTTCGACGTCACGCCCCGCACGCCGCGGTCGAGCCACTCCGCCAGGGTGCCGTCGATCACGGCGTCACGCGAGAGGTTGTCGAGCCACGGGCTCTGGCCGCACCGGGTGAAGAGATCGTGCAGGGAGGTGGTCATCCGTCTTCCTCCAGCTCGTCGATGAGGGCGATGGCGCGCCGGGCGACGTTGGCACCGGTGAAGCCGAGCTTCTCCAGCACGACCTCGCCGGGCGCCGACGCGCCGAACCGGTCGATCGACACCGAGTCGTCAGCCCACCGGTCCCAGCCGAAGGAGGCAGCCGCCTCGACGGCGAGGGTGGGAACGTCCGGAGGGAGCACCGTCTCCTGGTACTCCTCGTCCTGGGCCTCGAAGAGATCCCAGCTCGGCATCGAGACCACCCGGGCGGCGACGCCGTCCTCGGCCAGGAGGGCGGCGGCATCGACGCACACCGCCACCTCGCTGCCGGTGCCGACCAGCACGACGTCGGGTTCGCCGTCGCTGTCGCGGAGCACGTAGGCGCCCCGCGCCACGTCGGCGTGCTGGTCGGCGGTGCCGTCGAGGGTCGGCACCTTCTGCCGGGAGAGCACGATGCCGGTGGCGCCGTCGCCGTCGATCGCGATGCGGAGGGCGGCGGCGGTCTCGTTGGCGTCGGCGGGGCGGATCACCCGCAGGAAGGGCATGGCCCGCAGCGATGCGAGGTGCTCGACGGGCTGGTGCGTCGGGCCGTCCTCGCCGAGCCCGACGGAGTCGTGACTCCACGCGAAGACGACGTGGGCCTCGCTCATCGCCGCCAGCCGTACCGCCGGGCGCATGTAGTCGCTGAACACGAAGAACGTGCCGCCGACGGGGATGACGCCGCCGTGCAACGCCATGCCGTTCATGGCCGCCGCCATCCCGTGCTCGCGGATGCCGTACGCGAGCAGGCGACCGTCTGGCTGTTCGCGGCGCTGCTGGTCGGCGGGTGTCAGCTGGGTGCCGGTGTTGCCGGTGAGGTCGGCGCCGCCGGCGAGCAGGCCCGGCACGACGTCACCGATGGCGTTGATGCAGTCGTTGAACGCCACTCGCGTGGCGACGCTCGCGCCGGCTTCGAACGTGGGCAGCTTCGCGTGCCAGCCGTCGAGGCCGCGGCCCTCGATGCACGCTCGGTAGGCGTCGCGCTCGGCGTCGTGGGCCGCCAGCCGCTCCTCCCAGGCGACGCGGTCGGCCCGGCCCCGCGCCCCCGCCTCGCGGTACCACGCCAGCACGTCGTCGGGGACCCAGAGCTCCTCGTCGACCGGGAGGCCGAGGAGCTCCTTGGTGGCCCGCACCTCGGCGGCGTCGAGGCCGAGCCCGTGGGCGGCGGCGGTGTCGGTGGCGTTGGGGGCGGGCCAGCCGATGTGGCTGCGGAGGATGATCAGCGACGGGCGGTCCTCCTCGGCCTTGGCCCGCAGGAGCGCGGCCTCCAGCGCGTCGCAGTCGTTGGCGACCTCGCCGATGTCGTCGACGTGCCAGCCGTACGCCTCGAACCGCCCGCGCACGTCGTCGCTGTAGGTGAGATCGGTCGGACCGTCGATCGTGATGTGGTTGTCGTCGTAGACGTAGACGAGCCGACCCAGGCCGAGGTGGCCGGCCCAGGACGCCGCCTCGTGGCTGACGCCCTCCATGAGGTCGCCGTCCGAGCAGATCACGTAGGTGTGGTGGTCGCACAGCTCGGGGCCGAAGCGAGCCCGCAGCCAGCGCTCGGCCACGCCCATCCCGACGGCCGTGGCAAAGCCCTGGCCGAGCGGTCCGGTGGTGGTCTCGACGCCCTTCGTGTGGTGGACCTCGGGGTGGCCGGGCGTCCGGCTGCCCCACTGGCGGAAGTCGGCGAGGTCGTCGTGCTCGAGGCCGTAGCCGGTGAGGTGGAGCAGGGCGTACTGGAGGATCGAGGCGTGGCCGGCCGACAGGACGAAGCGGTCGCGATCGGGCCAGTCGGGGCACGACGGGTCGTGCTTCATGACCCGGGTGAACAGCACGTGGGCGAGGGGGGCCAGGGCCATCGCGGTGCCCTGGTGCCCGCTGTTGGCCCGCAGCGGCGCGTCCATGGCGAGCCCGCGGATGACGTTGATGCCGAGCTCCTCCAGCTCCCTACTCACCGTCGCGACCATACCCACGGTGTCGCGGGCCACCCGGGACCGGTCCGGCGTGGAGCAGGGCCACCGACGCGCTGAGCCCGTGGAGGAGGGAGCGGCCACCGACCGGACCGAGCTCGCCGGCGCAGGACATGCCCGCCAACGGGGCGTCGTCGAGCGCGTCGGAGACCGCGCCGGCATCGTGATGGGGGACGCCGAACAGGCCCGTTCCCCGCCCCTGGCAGGTGAAGAGGAGTGCGGCATCCGCACCCTGTCCGCGCAGGAGGGCGCGCAGATCCTCGGCGGCAGTCGCGGCGTCGCGGAGGTGGAGCTGCACGGTGGTGCCCACGGTGACCTCGTCGGCGACCGCCACCGCACCGGTGCGCTTGTCGGCGCCGAGCACGGGCCCCACCACGAAGTCGCCGCGATCGAAGGTCGCCTTCGACTCGTCGACGACGCGGCCGAGGTGCAACCCATGGCGAGCG
Organism: Acidimicrobiales bacterium; assembly: GCA_035540955.1. GTDB lineage: Bacteria > Actinomycetota > Acidimicrobiia > Acidimicrobiales > CADCSY01 > DATLFP01. The sequence goes on along the minus strand of DATLFP010000035.1, from coordinate 4,389 downwards.
AGCGCGACGTCCTCGGCGGAGAGCGCGGACAAGATCGCCCGCACCCGCGCCAGCGCCGGCTCGCCGGCGAGCTCCTCGACGAGGGTCCCGGACGCCCGCGTGACGATCAGAGGGGCGCCGACCGGCCGGCACCCCTGCGACACGATCGACTCGACCGCCACGTTGCCGAGCGCGACCACCGCGGCGCCGTCGGTGTGGACCGCGCCGTCGAGCACGAGACGGCTGCCGCCGGGACCGCGGGCGGCCGATGCCAGACCACCCACGACCGGCACCGGCGAGTCGCGGAGGAGGTCGGCGATCGGGGCCGAGAAGGGATCGGCGAGAGCCAGCAGCGCCGTGGTCCCCGCCGGGAGGTCGGCCGGCGCCGTGCGGAACGCCTGGGCGGCGACGCCGGTGGCGGCGAGCAGCGACAGGCCACCGCCGTCGTCGACCTCGTGCCGCCCGCCGATGACCGTCGAGGTGGTGGTGCCCACGAGGACCGCCGGCTGCAGCAGGTGGCGGATCGACGCGGCGATGTCGTCGAGGGCGCCGGTGTGGGCCGTCCCGGCGAACAGGATCACGAGGTCGGGTTCGGTGCCGAGCGTGTCGAGGACGTGACCCACGGTCTCGCCGACGGCATGCGTCGCCAGCGGGTGCACCGACAGCGCCGCAGCGAAGCCCACCGAGCCGACGCTAGCGATCGGGCCCCGGCGGCCCGTCCCGCTCGAAGACCGTGGCCGCCCGCTCGGCCTCCTCCTGCGGATCGAGGGGTTGCATGGCGACGTGGATCGCGAACCAGATCGTCTTCGAGAACGGGTAGACGGTGAGCGGCACGACCACGCAGATGGTGGCGGCGCCGGTGACGAGCAGCACCGGGTCGGGGTGGGGGATGGTGGCGAGCGCGGCCCCCGCCAGCCAGAGGAACATGAGCGCCTCGGTGACGGCGAAGTTCACGAACAGCGCCCCGATGAAGAAGCCGTCCTCGCGGGCGAAGCGCGCCCCGCATGTCGGGCAGTGCGAGCGCATGCGGAACCACCCCTCGAAGAGCCCACCCGCGCCGCAGACGGCGCACCGCTTCCGGAGCCCGCGGCCGAGCACGGTCGACTTCTTCACGCGACCTGCCGCCCGCTGGCCCACACGCCGACGACGGCCAGCGCGTCCGCGTCGAAGGCGACGACGTCGGCCCGACAGCCCGGTGCCAGCCGTCCCCGGTCGGTGAGCCCGAGCACGGTCGCCGGCGTGGTCGAGGCGGCGGCGACGGCGGCCGCGAGGTCGACGCCGGCCGCGTGCACGACGTTGCGGACGGCGCGATCCATGGTGAGGCTGCTGCCGGCGAGGGTGCCGTCGGGCAGCCGGGGCGCCTCGCCGTCATGGGTGATCTCGATCCCGCCGATGCGGGCGCGGCGCCAGGCGACGGCGTCGGTCACGAGCGCGATCCTGCCCGGCTTGGCGCGGAACGCCACCTGGATGGCGGTGGGGTGCACGTGGACGAGGTCGGCGATCAACCCCGCGACCAGCCGGTCGTCGGTGAGGGTCGCGCCGACGAGCCCGGGTTCGCGGTGGTGCAGGGGGGGCATGCCGTTGAACAGGTGCGTGACCAGGGCGGCGCCCGCGTCGGTGCACGCCCGGACCTGCTCGATGGTGGCCGACGAGTGCCCGAGCGACACGAGGATCCCGTTGCGGGTCAGCAGCCGGGTGGCCTCGACGGCGCCCTCGAGCTCGGGGGCGAGGGTCACCAGCCGGACCTTCGGCGGCAGGGCGGCGAGCCACTCGAGGTCGATGGGGAGGAGCTGGTCGGTCGGATGGGCGCCGGGGCGGCCACCGAGGAACGGCCCCTCGACGTGCACCCCGGCGATGGACGGGCGGGCCGGGATCCGGTCCAACCGCCCGGTGAGATCGGGGAGCGGTGCCGTGACGAGGGTCGGGCACCAGGTGGTGACGCCGGTGGCGTGGAGCCGGTCCTCGAGGCGGTCCCAGTCGGTGTCGGCGGCGGCGACGTCGAGGTCGTCGAAGCCGTTGACCTGGAGGTCGACGAAGCCGGGGACCAGGAGGCGGTCCGGGGCTGCGCGGACCGGCTCGACGGCGACGATCCGCTCGCCGTCGGTCACCACCTCGGCGGGTCCGACGAAGCCGTCCGGCGTGAGCACCCGGGACCCGGCGATCCGCACGGGGCGGAACCTACGCGGCGGCGGGCTCCTCGACGCGGTCGGATCGCGGCAGGCGCACGGTGAGCCAGCCGAGCCGGGCGCCGGCGCGGATGCACCACCACCCGGGGTCGAGCTCGCCCCGTCCGATCGAGAGGCGGGGCGACGTCGGCCGGTGGTGGTGGTTGTTGTGGAGGCCTTCGCCCGAGGTCAGGAGGGCGAGCACCTGGCTGTTGTGGGCGGTGTTGGGGAACGGCTGGCTGCCCCACACGTGGCCGACCGCGTTCACGGCGGCGTTGAGCAGCAGGTACGTGACCGTGTGGGTCACGGCGGCGACGGCCGCCACCACCGGGCCCCACAGCACCGCCATGAGCGCGATGCCGAGGCCGAGGCCGAGGAAGGCGCGGTCGAACAGGAGGCGGTCCCACCGATCGGCGGGCAGATCGCGGGCGTACCGGGCCACCTGGGCGCCGTCCTTGGCCACCTTGCGGTACAGCCCGACGTTGCCGAGCTGGACGGCGGCGAAGCCGAGCAGGAGCGGCGAGTGCGGGTCGCCGTCCACGTCGGTGTGGGCGTGGTGCTTGCGGTGCACCGCCACCCACTGGCGGGGGCGGATCCCGGTGAGGATCCAGGTGAGCGCTCGCAGCACCCCCTCGAGGGGCCGCGAGAGGGTGAGCGCCCGGTGACTGAGGGTCCGGTGGAGGTAGACGGTGGTGATGAGGGTGGCGACCTGGCACAGCACGAAGCCGACGACGACGCCGAACACGATGGGGGAGCGAAGCACCGCTCCACCCTACCGACTTGTCGGTAGGGGAGAACATGCCCGGGTCGCGCGAGGGGGCGTCGGTACCCTGAGTCCTCTATGGCAACGGCCGAGGCGACGCCCTCCACGCGAGAGCAGATCCTGGCCGCAGCCACGCTCCTGTTCGCCGAGCACGGCTACGACGGGACCTCGCTCAACGACATCGCCGACGCCGTCGGCATCCGCCGGCCGAGCCTGCTGCACCACTTCCCGTCGAAGGAGGCGCTGTACCAGGAGGTGTTCTCCCGGGCCGTGCTCGACTTCGGGCAACGGGTCGACCAGGCGGTGCAGGGCAACCGCGAGGGGTGGACCCAGCTCGAGCACGTGCTGAGCGCGGCGTTCGACTTCTTCGTCGAGAACCCCGAGTTCGTGCGCCTCGTCCGCCGCGAGCAGCTCGAGAACTCCCACGGCATCGACCTCGGTCACGCCCTGCGGCCGTTCTTCCAGCAGGCGTGCGCGTTCATGGACCGGGAGATGGAGGCCGGCCGGTTCCGGCGCCAGGACCCCGAGCACCTGATCCTGTCCGGCTACGGCCTGTTGCTCAGCTACTTCAGCGACGCCCCGTTCCTGGTCGAGCTGCTCGGCGAAGACCCGCTCGCCGACAAGGTGCTGAAGCGGCGGCTCGACCACGTCCTGTCGTTCTTCCGTGCCGCGCTGGAGCCCCAGCCGGAGTAAGAACACCGCATGCCGAGCGTGCGGGTGGGGGACGTCGACGTCGCGTACGAGGTGCAGGGGAGCGGCGATGCCGTCGTCCTCGTGCACGGCAGCACCGGGAGCCGAGCGACCTGGATCCAGCAGACCCCGACGCTGGCCGAGCGGTACACCGTGGTGCTGCCCGAGTACGCGGGCGGCGGGGAGTCCACCACACCCGATCGTCCGCTCGAGGTCGACGAGCTCGTGGCTCAGGTGCTCGGCGCCGTCGACGATGCCGGCGTCGAGACGTTCCACCTCGCCGGCTACTCGCTGGGTGCGGTGGTGGCGGCGGCGCTCGCCGCGGAGCAGCCCGAGCGGGTGCGCACGCTGGCGCTCGTGAACGGGTGGGCCAGGACCGACGCTCGCATGAAGTTCACCTTCGACCTCTGGAAGCGGCTGTACGAGTCGGACATCGAGCTCTTCGCCCGCTACGTGCTGGCCGACGGCCTGGGACGCGACTCCTTCGAGCTGTTCGGCGACGGGATCGACGCCATGATCCCGATGATCGCCGGTCAGCTGTCGGCGGGCACCGCGCTCCACGCCGAGCTCGACAGCCGCATCGACATCGAGGATCGCCTCTCCCGCATCAGCGCGCCCACGCTGATCGTCGGCGGGCTCACCGACCGGTGGGTCGACATCCACCACAGCCGGACGATGGCGCAGGCCATCGACGGCGCCCACCTCGAAGAGCTCGAGTGCGGCCACGTGTCGCTCACCGAGAAGGCCCCGGAGGTGACGGGCCTCCTCCTCGAGCACTTCGACCGCTGATCC
>DATLFP010000034.1:0-11766 GCA_035540955.1 Acidimicrobiales bacterium | reverse complement strand
GGCCGCCGCGATCGTGCAGGACCCGGCCACCGCCGGGGCGCTGAAGCCGTGGTACCGCCAGTTCTGCAAGCGGCCGTGCTTCCACGACGAGTACCTGCCGACGTTCAACCGCCCCAACGTCACCCTCGTCGACACCGACGGCCAGGGCGTGCAGCAGCTCACCGAGCACGGCGTGGTCGTCGACGGCGTCGAGTACGAGGTCGACTGCCTCATCTTCGCCACCGGCTTCGAGGTCGGCACCACCTACACGCGCCGCGCCGGCTACGACATCGTCGGCCGCGGGGGGATGACGCTGTCGGAGAAGTGGTCGGAGGGCCTGCGCACGCTGCACGGGCTGCAGACCAACGGGTTCCCGAACTGCTTCTTCCTGGGCTTCACGCAGACCGCGGTCACCGTGAACGTGCCCCACGCCCTCAACGAGCAGGCAAGGCACGTGGCCTACATCCTCAGCGAGGCCCGCGCTCGGGGCGCATCGACGGTGGAGACCACCTTCGAGGCCGAGCAGGCGTGGTGCGACGAGGTGCGCGACAAGGCGCGCCTCGGCGAGCGCTTCTACCGCGAGTGCACGCCCGGCTACTACAACAACGAGGGCAAGCTCGGCAACCCCAACGGCTTCTTCGCCGGCATGTACGGCGCGGGACCAATCGTGTTCTTCAAGCTCCTCGAGGACTGGCGCGCCGACGGCCGCCTCGAAGGCGTCGAGCTGCGCTGAACCCCGCCGCGCCTCCTGGCACACGGCGGAGCTGGTCGGCCTCCGCGGTGCTCGTCCTCGCCGTCGTCATGGGCGCGACGTGCGTGGCCCAGGCGTTCGGCCGGTTCACCTATGGCGTCGTGCTGCCGGCGGTTCGCGACGACCTGCTCGGGTCGAACCGCGCCGCCGGGTTGATCGGCACGCGCAACGTGGCTGGCTACCTCGCCGGCACGCTGGCGGTGGCGACAGTGTCGGCGCGGGTCGGGCCGGTGACGATGGTGCGCGCCGGGCTGTGCCTGTCGACCGCCGGGCTGCTGCTCGCGTCGCTCGCGCACAGCGGTGCGGTCCTCGGCCTCGCCATGGTGGCCATGGGGCTCGGCCGCGCCGCCATCTGGATCCCGTCCCCCGGTTGGCCGCGGCGGTCCTCCCTGCGCGCCGACGGGGTCTCGCCGCCGGGCTCGTGGGCGTGGGCATCGGCGTGGGCACCGTGTTCGCCGGTTGGCTGGCCGACGTGCTCCGCCAGCGCGACGGCGACTCGTCGTGGCAGGACGTCTACGCCATCGAGGCCGTGATCGGCGTTGCGGCCGCGACCATTGCCGCCCTCCGGGATGCCGACCCTCGCGCGGGGACGGCGGGTTTCGCCGCGGGGTTCGGGGGCGTGGTCGCGCTCCGGCGCATCGACGGGTGGCTGCACCTGGCGCTGGCGTACGCCGCGTTCGGCTTCATGTACTTGCTCGTGTTCGCCTTCCTCGTCGCCCGCCTCAGGACGACGCCGCGTTCAGCGCCGCCGCGGCCGGCGTCGACGTTCTCGCTGGTCGGAGTGGCGGCCATCGCGGGCGGCCTCGTGCTCGGACCGGTGTCGGACCGGTTCGGCCGGCGCGAAACCCTCGTCGGTGCGTTCGCCACGTTCGGCCTCGCCACCGTGGCGATCCTCACCGGCGCGCAGCCGTGGGTCGCGCTCGGCGCGGTCGGGGTCGGGATGTCGTTCTCGGGCGTGCCCACCGTGATCGCTGCCTACGTGGTGGACGCAACCGACGCCGGAGACCTACGGACCCGTGTTCAGCGCCGCCACCCTCGCGTTCGGCGTCGCCCAGATGGTCGCGCCCCAGGTCGGCGGCGCGCTGGCCGACTGGCTCGACTCCTTCACCGCCGTGTTCTTGCTCAGCATCGCCATCGGTGCCGTCGGTGCCGCCCTGTCGTCGCGCCTCCCGCGTGAGCCTCAGGTGGGGAGCCCGCAGACGAGGACGCGCTCGGCGAGGTCGATCAGGAGCAGGCGAAGGCGGCCCCGGTCGAGCGTGGGCTCGTAGGACGCGATCGACGACACGACGTGGATCGCGGCGTGGACGGTGGCGAGCGCGGCGGCGTCGTCGAGCGACGGGTCGACGCGGAGGAGGGCCTGGACCCAGTGCTCGAGGTACAGCCGTTGGCGCTTGCGGATCCGCCGGCGGTCGACCGCTGGCAGGCTGCGCTCCTCCTGGAGGTACACGGCGATGAGCGCGCGATCGCTGAGCGCGAAGTCGACGTGGTGGGCGACCAGCTGGCGCAGCACGCTCCCGGGGTCGTCGTCGTCCTCCTCGATCCGCTCGGCCTGGCGCACGAGGTCGTCGGCGACGCGGTCGAAGATGGCGACGAGGAGCGCCTGCTTGTTGGCGAAGTGGCGGTACACGCCGGGGCCGGTGATGCCCGCGGCGTTGCCGATGTCGTCGATGCCGACGGCGTGGAAGCCATGGGTCCGGAACAGATCGGTGGCTGCGGAGAGGATCTGGTCGCGTCGGTGCGGGCGCACCCGCTCGCTCGCCCGGGCCACCTCAGCCGAACTCCGGCGCCCGCTTCTCGATGAAGGCGCGGATCCCCTCGCGGGCGTCCGGGGTGGTGAACAGCCGGACGATCTCGTCGCGCTCCACGGCCAGACCGTCGCGCAGCGGGAGATCGCGGGCGGCATCGGCGCAACGGACCGTCGCCGCCAGCGCGTCTGCCGGGCCGGCGGCGAGGCTGGCGGCGAGCTCCGCGGCGACGGCGTCCGCCTCGCCGTCGAGGGCGAGGCGATCGACCAGCCCGAGCCGGGCGCCGTCCTCGCCGCCGATGCTCCTGCCCGTGAGCAGGAGGTCGAGCGCCGGGCCCCGACCGATGAGACGGGGGAGCCGCTGGGTGCCGCCCGCTCCCGGCAAGAGGCCGAGCTTGATCTCGGGCACGCCGAGCTTGGCCCGCGGCGTCGCCACCCGCAGCGTGCACGCCATCGCCAGCTCGAGGCCGCCGCCGAGCGCGAACCCGTCGACGGCGGCGATGGAGAGCTGGGGAAGCGAGGCGAACCGCTCGAGCACGCCACGGAACCGCTCCAGGTACCGCATGAACCCATCGCCGTCGGCATCGGCGAGGAGCTTGAGGTCGGCGCCGGCGACGAAGTAGCCGTCGACCTCCGACCGCACGACGATCACGCGGGACCGGGCGGCCTCGACCTCGTCGAGCGCGCTCGACAGGCCCTCGATGACGGCGGTGCCCAGCGCGTTGGCCGGCGGGCTGGCGATGCTCACGGTGGCGACGCCGGTGGCGATCGAGAGCTGCACCGCGGCGTCCGCTGGCATCCGGCGGACACTAGTGCGGCGTGTCTCGGCCGGGGCGACGCGACGCGAACCGCGGTTCACGGAGGGCTCGGCCGCCGCTAGGTTGGCGCCGCGCCGGCGTGGCGCCGACGGGGGAAGGAGCGCGCGATGGATCTCGGTCTCGCTGGTCGTTCGGTGGTGGTGACCGGGGCGGGGTCGAACATCGCCCGCGCCGTGGCGCTGACCTTCGCCGCCGAAGGGGCGCGGCTGACCCTCGCCGACATCGACGACGTCCAGTGCAAGCGGGTGGCGGAGACCGCGCTGGCTGCCGGTGCCGCCGACGTGCAGTTCGTCCACGCCGACGTCACCGACCTCCAGCAGGTCGAGGCGCTGATGGCGGCGGCCGTGGAGCGGAACGGCTCCCTCGACGTGCTCGTGAACGGCGTCGGCTGGGACAAGCTGATGTACTTCACCGAGACCACGCCCGAGCTCTGGCACAAGATCATCCAGGTGAACTTCGTGGGCGTGCTCAACTGCACGAGCGTCGCCGTGCGCCACATGACCGAGCAGCGGCGGGGCGCGATCGTGTCGATCTCCTCCGACGCCAGCCGTCAGGGGGAGGCCCGCGAGGCCGTCTACGCCGCGATGAAGGCGGGCGTGAACGCCTTCATGAAGACCATCGCCAAGGAGAACGGCCGGGTCGGGATCCGGGCCAACGTCGTGTGCCCGGGGGTGACGATCCCCGAGGACGACGAGGAGGTGGGGGACAACAGCATGTGGCGCGACCGGGAGGCGATGTTCTCCGACGAGCAGCTCGAGAAGGTGGCCCGCGCCCTGCCGCTGCGCAAGCTCGGCCGGCCCCGGGACGTCGCCAACGCCGTGGTGTTCCTGGCCTCGGATGCCGTCGCCGGCCACATCACCGGGCAGGTGCTGTCGGTCTCCGGTGGCTACAGCATGATCGGCTGACCGCCGACGATCCTCGGCCCGGCGATCAGGACCCCGCCGCCAGCTCCCGCAGCTTGTACTGCTGCACCTTGCCGCTCGGCGTCAGCGGCAGCTCGGCGAGGACCTCGAGCCGCTCGGGCCAGAACTGATGGGTGACGCCGAGGTCGCGGAGGTGGTCGCGCATCTCGGCCAGCGTCAGCGCGACGTTGCCTTCGGTGATGACGAACGCGCAGCCGATCTCGCCCAGCCGGTCATGCGGCGCGGCGACAACCGCCGCCGCCCGGACCCTGGGGTGGCGGACGAGGAGGTCCTCGATCTCCTTGACCGGGACGTCCCCGCCGCGGATCACGAGGTCCTTGGTGCGGCCGGTGATGCGGATGAAGCCGCCGGCGTCGATGCGCGCCCGGTCGCCGGTGACGAACCAGCGATCGGCGGTCCAGCACGCCTCGGTGAACGCCCGGCCCTGGACGTAGCCGACGAAGTCGCCGGCCGACCGGCAGAGGAGGTCACCCTCGACCCCCGGGCCGACATCGTCGCCGTCCTCGTCGACGACCCGCACCGCCATGTGAGGGAGAGCCTTGCCGTCGGTCGTCATTGTGCCCTCGACCGGGTCGTCGACGGTCGTCGAGGTGACGAGCCCGACCTCGCTCATGCCCCATCCCGGCATCACCCGGCACGGGAGCCGTACCTTCGCGTCCTCGAGGAGCGGGAGCGGGATGGGGCACCGAAGCACCCGAAGATCCGCCACGACGACAGGTCGCGCTCGTCGAGGTCCTGCACCCGAAGCACGTCGGCGAGGAACGGGGCCGCGCCGGCGGCGAACGCGATCCGCTCGGCGCCGATGAGGTCGACGAACCGCTCCGCGTCCCACACGTCCTGGAACACGCCGGTCGAGCGGGTCTGTGCGAACAGCCGCACGCCGAGCAGAAGCCCGGTCTGGTGGGCGAAGGTCGACGCCATGTGGAGGACGTCGTCGGCGCCGAGGCCGTGGGCGTCGATGAGCGCCTGGGACCCGGCCCACAGCGTGTTGTGGGTGTGCATCACCCCCTTGGGCTCGCCGGTGGTGCCCGAGGTGAAGATGATCTCATGCACGTCGTCGGGGCCGGGGGTGAGCAGGTCGAGCACGGCGCCGTCGAAGGGCGACCCCCGGCCCCGGTCGATGAGCTCGTCCCAGGACCGGTCGCCGTCGCCGGGTCCGCCGTCGACCACGATCACCGTGCGAGGCTCGGGCACGTCGCCGCCAGCTCGGCGAACATCGGCGGGTAAGCGAAGCCGCGGATGCTCGAGGCCACGACGGCGGCGACGGGGCGGGCCAGGCGCAGCATGGTGCGCAGCTCGTTGTGGCGGAAGATCGGCGCCACCGGGTTGATCACCGCGCCGATGCGCTCGATGGCGAACGCGGTGACGACGAACTCGGCCCAGTTGGGGAGCTGGACGGTGACCACGTCGCCCGGCCGGACGCCGGCGTCGAGCAGCCCGAGGGCAGCGGCGTCGACGAGCTCGGCGAGCTCGCCGTAGGTCAGCCGGCGGCGGGCGTCGACCAGCGCCAGCTTGCCGGGTGTCGCGCCGGCAGCCTCGCGCAGGACGGTGCCGAGGATGCGGCCGGGCCACACGCCCGCCGCCGCCCGCTCATCCGCGGTGGCCCGGGTCAGCGTCGTCTCGAACACGGCGGCTCCTTCGTCCAACCTGCTCCGCCGAGCGTGTCTCGGTTTAGCATGAACGACCGTTCACATGAGCGCCCGCACCGGGCGTCGGCCACGGGGGGCGCGATGAGCAACCGGACGGGACCGCTGCAGGGCTGTCGCATCGTCGAGCTGGCCGGCATCGGGCCGGGACCGTTCTGCGCCATGCTCCTGGCCGACATGGGCGCCGAGGTGGTGCGCGTCGACCGCCCGAGCCGGGGTGGCCCGCCCGACCTCGGCATCAGCGTCCCCCGCGCCTACAGCACGCTGCTCCGCAGCCGCCGGTCGGCGCGCGTCGATCTCAAGCAGCCGGCGGGCGCCGAGGTCGTGCTCCGGCTCGTGGAGACGGCCGACGCGCTGCTCGAGGGCTTCCGTCCCGGCGTCGCCGAGCGCCTCGGGCTCGGCCCCGACGTCTGCCTCGCGCGCAACCCGCGCCTGGTCTACGGCCGCATGACCGGCTGGGGTCAGGACGGCCCGCTGGCCAGCGCCGCCGGGCACGACATCAACTACATCGCCCTGGCCGGCGCCCTGCACTCGATCGGCACCGCCGGCGGCCCGCCGGTCGTGCCGCTGAACCTGGTCGGCGACTTCGGTGGTGGCGGCGTCTACCTCGCGCTCGGCGTGCTCGCCGCGATCATCGAGGCCCGCACCTCGGGTCTGGGGCAGGTCGTCGACGCCGCCATGGTCGACGGCGCCGCGTCGCTGATGGCCAGCGCCTACGGCATGCACGCCGCCGGGCTGCACGGCGACGAGCGGGGAACGAACCTCATCGATGGTGGCGCGTTCTACTACGGCACCTACGAGACCGCCGACGGGCGCTGGGTCGCCATCGGGTCGATCGAGCGCCGCTTCTACGACGAGCTGCTCCAGGTGCTCGAGCTCGACGCCGCCGACATCCCCGACCGCGACGACAGGGCCCGCTGGCCCGAACATCGCGAGAGGCTGGCGGCGGTGTTCCGCACCCGTACGCGCGACGAGTGGACCACGCGCATGGAGGGCACCGACATCTGCTTCGCACCGGTGCTCGACCTCCACGAGGCGTCCGAGCACGAGCACAACCGCGCCCGCGGCACCTTCGTCGAGGTCGACGGCGTGGTGCAGCCGGGGCCGGCGCCGCGGTTCAGCCGGACGCCGGCGGCGATCCAGGGCCCGCCCTGCGCGCCCGGCGCCCACACCACCGAGGTCCTGGGCGACTGGGGTTTCACCGACGACGAGCTGCGCGACCTCGCCGACCACGGCACTGTCGCTTGAGCGAGGAGCGATCCCGTGGACCTCACCTTCAGCGACACCGACGAGCAGTTCGCGGCGACGTTGCGCGACTACGCGCGGACTCGCCTTCTCCCCGACATGGCGCGGTGGCGGACCGAGCCCTACCCGCGGGCGCTGCTCCGTGAGCTCGGCGACCTCGGGGTGCTCGGCATCAAGGTGCCCGAGGAGTACGGCGGGAGCGGCGGAAGCTACGTGTCGGTCGGCGTGGCCGCCGAGGAGCTGTCGCGCGGTGACTTCAACGTCAGCTACTTCGTGCAGCTCGGGACCATCGCCGCGCTGCTCCTGGCGCCGGCGGCCGAGCCGATCAAGCGGGAGTGGCTCCCGGGCCTCGCCGGTGGCGACCGGCTGCTTTCGTTCGGGCTGACCGAGCCGGGTGTCGGCTCCGACGCCGCCAACCTCGTGACCTCGGCTCGCCGAGATGGCGACGCCTGGGTCCTCAACGGGGAGAAGGCGTCGATCACCTTCGCTGGCAACGCCGATGCCTGCGTGGTCTTCGCCCGCACCGGCGGCCCGGGCGCGCGCGGCGTGTCGATGATCTTCGTGCCCCTCGACGCACCGGGCGTCAGCCGCCAGCGCTACGACAGCGTCGGCGGGCACCTGAGCCAGCGAGGTTCGCTGTTCTTCGACGACGTGCGGGTGCCGGTCGAGAACCAGATCGGCGAGGAGGGCACCGGCTTCGTGGGCGCGATGCAGGCGTTCGACTTCAACCGGGCGCTCATCGCCCTGGCCAGCATCGGCGCGGCGCGACAGAGCCTCGACGAGACGATCGCGTATGCCAAGGATCGCCACACCTTCGGCAAGCCCCTCGCCCGGCACGAGGGCGTGTCGTTCCAGATCGCCGAGCACCTCGCGCTCGTGCATGCCGCCCGGCTGCTCGCCTACGAGACCCTCGCCCTCGCCGACGCGGGCCGGCCCCACACCGCCGAGGCGGCCATGGCCAAGTGGCTCGGGCCCAAGCTGTCGGCCGAGGCCATCCACGCCTGCATGCTGCTGCACGGCTGGTCGGGCTACGGCAACGACATGCCCTTCGCCCAGCGCATGCTCGACGTCATGGGCCTCGAGGTGGGCGACGGCACCCCCGAGATCATGAAGGCGGTCATCGCCCGCGAGGCCTTCGGACGCGAGTTCGCCGCCTACAAGTAGCCGGTACTACGACGCCAGGTCGAGGCGCTCACCGTCGTCGCGGGCCATGCCGCCGTAGCGGAACACCCCGACATGGGAGTCCGAGGCCACGATGTCGGCAAACGCGACGACCTTGTCGTACACCTGCTCGGGCGTGCCCCACGGCTGCAACCCGACGTAGAACTCGGTCAACTTCTCGGCGCCGCCCGGAGCGGTGAGCGGGTCGTACATCTGGCCGTGGAACTCGTAGCCGTTCGCACCTATCGCGCCTGCTTCCTCGGCATCGCCGCGACGTACGTCCTGTGGCTCGTCACGACGACCTACCCCTGGCTGCTCACGTTCTCGATCCTCTACGGCGTGGCCTACGGCGGCACGATCGCACTGTCACCAGCCGTGATGGCCGATGTGTTCGGGAGCGGCACGATGGGTCGGCTGATCGGCGTGCTCTACACGAGTGCCGGTGTCGGCGCCCTCATCGGCGCGCCGGTCGCGGGTCTCACCATCGACCGCACCGGCCGCTACCGGTGGGCGATCGGGGCGTCGTCGTTGCTCGCGCTCGCCGGTTGGCTGCTCCTCGGGCGCCTGGCGGGCCATGTGGCCACGCAGCACGGCAGTGCGGAAACAGGGGGCGTACCGTTGCCGGCATGACCTACGAGCACGTCCTCGTCGATCGTCGGGATGCGTTCGCGACGATCACCATGAACCGTCCCGACCGGCGCAACGCCCTCTCGACGGCGCACATGGTCGACCTGACCGCTGCGCTGCGGGACGCGGGAGCCACCGATGCTCGTGGGATCGTGCTTGCCGCCAACGGCCCGGTGTTCTCGGCGGGCCACGACTTCAGCGAGATGGTCGGCCGCGACCTCGTGTCGATGCGGACGCTGCTCGATGTGTGTGTCGAGCTGATGGAGACGATCCAGTCGGTGCCCCAGCCGGTCGTGGCGCGCGTGCACGGCCTCGCCACCGCTGCCGGTTGCCAACTCGTCGCCACCTGCGACCTCGCCGTCGCGGCCGACACCGCCGGCTTCGCCATCCCGGGCGGCAAGGGCGGTTGGTTCTGTCACACGCCGCTCGTCGCCGTCGCCCGCAACGTGGGCCGCAAGCGCGCCGCTGAGCTGGCGTTCACCGGTGACGCCATCGATGCCGCGACCGCCCTCGACTGGGGTCTCGTCAACCGCGTCGTGCCCGCGGACGCCCTCGACGCTGCCGTGCTCGAGCTCCTCGATCGCGCCACCCGCGGCAGCGCCATGTCCAAGGGTCTCGGCAAGCACGGGTTCTACGCGCAGGTCGACCTCGATCAGCGACAGGCGTACGCGTACGCCCTCGAGCTGATGGCGGCCGCCAGTCAGACGGCCGACGCGCAGGAGGGCATGGCGTCGTTCGTCGAGAAGCGCCCGCCGAAGTGGCTCGATCGCTGACTCCTGGCGCGACGCGGCTCAGCGGTAGGAGCTGAAGTCCGGCGGGCGCTTCTCGCTGAACGCCTCGACGCCCTCGCGTGCCTCTCGGCTGCCCACGAAGAGCTCGAGGCTGTCGAACGCCAGTGCCCCCACGCCCGCGATGTGCTCGGTCTCGGCGTTGAAGGAGTGCTTGAGCACCTTCAGCGCGGTGGGCGACAGGGCGAGCGCCTCGTCGGCCCACGCCCGGACCGTCGCCCGCAGATCGGCGGCGGGCACGACGGCGTTCACGAGCCCCCACCGCTCGGCGGTGGCGGCGTCGTACTGGCGACAGAACATCCAGATCTCCCGAGCCCGCTTCTGCCCGACGACGCGTGCCAGGTATGCGCTGCCGAACCCGGCATCGAAGGAGCCGACGCGAGGACCGGTCTGGCCGAACCGTGCCGTGTCGGCGGCGATGGTGACGTCGCACAGCACGTGCAGCACGTGCCCGCCGCCGATGGCGAAGCCGTTGACGGCGGCGATGACCGGCTTGGGGATGTCGCGGATCAAGCGGTGGAGGGTCTCGACCTCGAACAGGCCGGTCTCGGTCGGCCCGTAGTTGCCGGTCTCGTTGCGCTGCTTCTGGTCGCCACCGGTGCAGAACGCCTTGTCGCCGGCGCCGGTGAGCGCCACGACGCCGACGTTGCGGTCGACCCACGCCGCCTTGAACGCCCGGACGAGCTCGTCGACGGTGCGGCCGCGGAACGCGTTGTAGCGGTCGGGTCGATCGATGGTGATCCACGCAAGCCCGTTGTCGACCTCGTAGCGCACGTCGGTGAACTCGCTCAGCTCCATGGGCGCGGACGTTAACCGTCGTTTTCGCCGAGCGCCGTCGGCGGGGTGACGCGGTGGAAGCCGTCGTAGGGCGGCAGCCGATCGTGGTCGCGCACCGGCCACAGCCCGGTGACGAGGTCGGCGCCGCCGGCGACGATCAGCTCCTCGCCGGTGATGTACGCCGCCGCGTCGGACAGGAGGAACACGATGGCGGCGGACACCTCGGACTCGGTCCCGTGCCGGCGGGCGGCGGTCAGTGCCGGGAGCCCGCTCAGCAGCTCGTGGAACGGCTCGCCGCCGTAGGTGTCATAGCCGCTCGACGCCACGAACCCGGGTGCCACCGCGTTCACCCGGACGCCGTCGGCCGCCCACTCGATCGCCATGGTCCTCGTCAGGTTCGCCATCGCCGCCCGCGCCGCGGCCGAGTGGCCCATGAGCGGGATGCCGCGGGCGTGGTCGGCGGTGATGTTGACGACCGCCCCGCCGTGCTCCCGCATCGACCGGAGGTAGATCTCGCGCGCCATCAGGAACCCGCCGACGAGGTTGGTGCGGACCACGGTCTCGAACCCCTTCTGGTTCATGTCGGCGAGGAGGGCGCTGAACTGGCCACCGGCGTTGTTGACGAGGCCGTGCACCCGGCCGTGGCGCCCGACGACGGCGTCGACCACCGACGCGACCTGCTCGCTGTCGCGGATGTCGCACGGGTGGGCCTCGGCGGTGCCGCCGTCCTCGGCGATCTCGGCGGCGGTGGCATCGAGGGGCTCGGGGCGCCGGCCCACCAGGCACACCTGCGCCCCGAGGGCGCCGAGCTCGTGCGCGGTGCACCGCCCGATCCCGGAGCCGCCGCCGGTCACGATCACGGTGCGGCCGGCGAAGAGGTCGGGTCTGAAGATGCTGTCGTAGCCCACGTGGCCTCCCCGGGCGGCGTCGATCGGCGATCATAGGGAGTGAACGGCGATTAGCATCGTGCTCACCGCGACGAGGGGGTTCGGCATGCAGCGCGAGGTGCGTGAGCGGGTGATGGCGGAGATCGAGGAGCACCTCGGCGCCGGCACGACGGCCATGGCGCCCGACGTGATGCTGAACCCGGTGGCCGAGTACGTCGACCCCCGGCGCCTGGACCAGGAGCGGGAGCTGCTGCGGACCGCGCCGATCGTCATCGGCCACGGGTCCCGCTGCGCCGAGCCCCGGTCGTTCTTCACCGAGGACGCCGCCGGCGTCCCGGTCCTCGTGGTCCGCCAGGAGGACGGCTCGCTCAAGGCGTTCCTCAACGTGTGCCGCCACCGCGGCGCCAAGGTCGAGCTCGA
>DATLFP010000033.1:0-38348 GCA_035540955.1 Acidimicrobiales bacterium | reverse complement strand
CGTCGATCCCGAACGCTCGGGTCGACAGCGTGGCCACGGCCCGGTCGATGGCCGACATCATCGATCATCACGCTCGGGACAGCGCTGGTGGCCTGACCTATTCGGAGATGGGCCGGTTCATGGCGGCCAACGGTGATGTGGGCGGCACGAGCAACCCGGACGAGGCGCTGCTGGATGACAGCGGCAAGCCGGTCCCCAACGCCCTGCGCAACACCGCCTTCCAGGCCTCGGCGCTGCAGACGAGCCTGTACACCTCGGTGATGGCCTTCGAGGTCTCCACCCTGGTGACCGGCCTCGGGGTGCTGATCCTGGCTCTCGGCTTCGCCGTCGGCGGCCTGGGCGTGGCCCTCGGTGCCCTGGTGATCCCGTCGCTGGCCCGCAAGGTCCACGTCGACCCCCTCGAGGCGGTCATCCACCCCACAGCATCCTGAAGCATCGACGCTCCGAGGCGCCCGGCCCCCACGGGCCGGGCGCCTTCGCGCTCGCCGTGCCTTGGTGGCGGGTGCCATGCGGTAGGTATGGGCGGTGGATCGCCGCCACATCCTGAAGATCGTGGTGTTCGCGCTCGTCGGCGCGAGCATCAGCCTGGCCCTCCTGGGACGGGTGCGCTCCTCGATCGGCCCGTTCGAGACCACCGCCACCGTGCGGCCGTCGATGCAGGGCGAGACGACGGTCCGGCTGTCGCCGCTCGGCACCATCCGGCTCGACACCCACACCGGGCCGGTGCGCTTCGAGCTGCAGGTCGACGAGCTCCGGCTCGACGCCGCCGAGGCAATCGCTCGTGACCCGAGCGTCCTCGACGACCTCGAGGACGAGCTGGCTGGCGATGCCCGGCGGACCTTCCTGCTGCTCGCCGCCCGCTCGCTCCTCGTCGTGTTGGCCGGCGCCGCGCTCGGGGCCCTGCTGGCGACGCCGACGCTCCGGTCCGCGCTCGTCGGTCTCGGCGCCGGCGCCGTGTCCGTCCTCGGGATCGGCGGGCTGGCGGCGGCCACGTTCGACGCCGACGCAGTGGCGGAGCCGCGGTACACCGGCGTCCTCGCGGTCGCCCCCACCGCGGTGGGCGACGTCGAGTCGATCGTGAACCGGTTCGGCGAGTACCGCGCCCAGCTCACCGAGCTCGTCGGGAACGTCGTGACGCTGTACGAGACCGCTCAGGGATTGCCGTCGCTGGGGACCGAGAGCGACGCCATCCGGGTCCTGCACGTCAGCGACATCCACAACAACCCGCAGGCCTTCGACCTGGCCGGCCGTCTCGTCGAGCAGTACGAGATCGACGTGGTGGTCGACACCGGGGACATCACCGACTGGGGAACGCAGGCCGAGTCGCAGCTGCTCGAGCAGATCGGCCGCCTTCGCGTGCCGTACGTCTACGTGCGAGGCAACCACGACTCGCGCCAGACCCAGCGGGCGGTGGCGGAGCAGCCGAACGCGGTCGTCCTCGACGGTGACGCCGCCGACGTGGCGGGGCTGCGCTTCTGGGGGATCGGCGATCCTCGCTACACGCCGGAGAAGGATCAGCCGGTCGGCACCGACCACGAGCGCGATCGCATCGAGGCCTTCGCGCCGGCCGTCCGGAACCGGCTCCTCGCCGACGGGGCGTCGACGGTCGATGTGCTGCTCATCCACGACGCCCGCGGCGCCGTCGACGCCGCCCCCCAGGTGCCGCTGGTGCTCGCCGGCCACCGGCACAAGCAGGAGACGTCGAACATCGGTGCCACGACCGTGCTGTTCGAGGGCTCGACCGGCGGCACCGGGCTGCGGGGCCTGCAGGGCGAGGAGCCGCGACCGCTCACGTGCTCGGTCCTCTACTTCGACCGCGAGACGCGCCGGCTCGTCGCCGCCGACCGGATCATCGTCGACGGCATCGGCGGCACGGGGGTGCGCATCGAGCGCGAGGTGTTCGGGCGGGAGCCGGCGGACCGGTGACCGGACTCGACGACGTCGGCTCAGCGGCGGCGGTCGGCGAGCTCGTCGATGACCGTCTCGGGGCTCAGCTCGGTGCCGGCCTTGTGGGCGGCACGGCCGATCAGGTGAGCGCCGATCGGCGCGGTGACGAACTGGAGCACACCGACGAGGAGGAGCTTGGCGACGTCGCCCGGCTCGCTCATGCGCAGCGCGGCCCCACCGACGATCAGCGCGAGGCCGAGTGTGGCGGGCTTGGTGGCGGCGTGCATCCGCGCGAACACGTCGGGGAAGCGGTGCAGGCCGACGCCTGCGACCGCGGCGAGGACGGCGCCGGTGAGCATGAGCGTGGCCGCGATCACATCGACCATCTCAGGCTCCCCGCCGCTCGATGAAGCGCGCCACCGTGGCCGATCCGATGAAGCCGAGCAGGGCGGCCACCACCGCGAAGTCGAGGTACGTGCCGTCGCGGTAGCGGGCGGCGTGGACGGCGACGCCGCACACGATGATCACGAGCAGGCTGTCGAGCCCGACGATGCGGTCGGCGAGCGAGCCCGGGCGCACGAGGCGCGCCAGGCACAGGCCGCCGGCGGTCGCCAGCAGAGCGAGGGCGATGATCGTCACCATGTCCATCTCAGCCTCCGGGGTCGATCAGCTTGTCGGTGGCCTGCGAGGTCCCGCGCGGCGAACGTGGCGCCGGGCCACCGAACACCGCGACCGCGAGCGCTTCGAGCTGTTGCACCTCGCGCCGGACGGCCTCGATGTCGCGCAGGTGCAGGACGTGGACGTAGATCGCGCTGCGGTCGTCCTCGACGGCCAGCGTCACCGTCCCCGGTGTGAGGGACACCGAGTTGGCCACGATGAAGGCGACGAACGGTGTGCTCCCGGTGATCGGGACCCGCACGATGCCCTCCACGAGCCGGTTGCGGGGGGTCACGGTCTCCCACGCCACCACGAGCGTCGCCTCGATGAGCTTCCGGAGGAAGTGCACCTCGAAGCGCACGAGGGCGCCGAGGCGGATCCGCGACAGCGGTCCCTCGCTCGTGGGGACGGTCCTCGACACGGCGACGGCGACGAGCGTCCCCGACAGGACGTTGGCCACCGTGAGCTCGCCCCAGAGCGCGACCCAGACGGCGACCAGCCACAGGATGATGGGGAGGCGTCTCATCGTTCCAGCACCGTGGCGATGTAGACGGCGGGGTCGTGCAGCTGCTCGGCCGCGTCGCGGCTGAGGTCGTAGACGGGTTCGGCGCCCACGGCGATGGCCAGGCTGATCCCCACCAGCGCGGCGGTGGCGCCGATCATGAGCCGGCGGTTCGGCGCCTCGGGCCGGACGCGCTCCGGCATCGGCTCGTCCGGCGTGCCCCAGAAGACGCCGGCCCAGATCTTGGTCATCGAGAACAGCGTGAGGAGGCTGACGAGGAGGCTGACGCCCACGATGACGTAGTGCTCGGTGGCCAGACCCGCCTGCACGAGTGCGAGCTTGGCGAAGAAGCCGGAGAACGGCGGGAGCCCGGCGAGGCTGAGAGCGGGGAGGAGGAACAGGGCTCCCACCAGCGGGGCGCGGTGGACCATGCCGCCGATGCGCCGCAGCGCGCCCGTCCCCGCGATGTCCTCGATGATCCCGCCCACGAGGAACAGCGCCGTCTTCACCACGATGTGGTGGGTGATGTAGAACGCGGCGCCGGCGAGGCCGGCGACGGTGAACAGGCCGAGCCCCATCACCATGTAGCCGATCTGGCTGATGATGTGGAAGCTGAGGATCCGCTTCACGTCGTCCTGGGCGATGGCGCCGAGGACGCCGACGAGCATGGTGGCGCCGGCCACGAACAGCAGCACCTCCGACGGGCCGCCGTCGCCGAACAGGAGCGTCTGGGTGCGGATGATCGCGTAGACGCCGACCTTGGTGAGGAGCCCGGCGAAGATGGCGGTGACCGGTGTGGGGGCGGTCGGGTACGAGTCGGGCAGCCAGAAGAACAGCGGGAAGATGGCGGCCTTGATCCCGAACACGACGAGCAGCAGCAGCGACAGCGCGGTGCGCAGGCCGTCCGGAAGGTCAGGGACGCGCTCGGCGAGCTGCGCCAGGTTCACCGTGCCGGTGGCGGCGTAGACCATCGCGACCGCCGTCACGAACAGCAGCGACGCCACCAGGCTCACCACCACGTAGGTCATCCCGGTGCGGACCTGGTTGCCGCTGCCCCCGAGGGTGATCAGGACGTAGCTGGCGACGAGCATGACCTCGAAGGCGACGAAGAGGTTGAAGAGGTCGCCGGTGAGGAACGACGCGGCCACGCCCGCCGCCAGCACCAGGTACACGGGATGGAAGAACCGCGCCTGGTCGGCGGTGCGGGGGCTGCCGATGGCGTAGACGAGGACGGCGAGCAGCATCAGCGCCGAGACCACGAGCATCCCGGCCGCGAACAGGTCGGCGACGAGGGTGATGCCGATCGGGGCCCGCCACGCGCCCACGTCGACCGCCCCGGGGCCGTCGTCGTGGACGACCGCGAGCAGCGCCACCGATGCGACGACGGTGGCCGCCAGCACCCCCACCCCGAGGGTTCGCTGGAGCGCGACACGCCGGTGCAGCGTGAGCGACAGGGCGGCGCCGACGAGCGGCAGCATGATCGGGAGGGGGACGAGGACGCGCATCAGCGGTGCTCCGACCGGGCGATCCGGCGGTCCTCGATGTCGTCCTCGACCTCGTCGTCGTGGCGCAGGATCCAGGAGCGGTAGGCGAGGGCGAGCAGGAAGGCGGTCACGGCGAACGTGATGACGATCGCGGTCAGCGCGAGCGCCTGTGGGAGGGGATCGGCCAGCGTGCGGGCGTCACCACCGAGGATCGGCGGGGCGGCGGCGGGCCCGCCGGCGACCAGCAGGAGGAGGTTGGCGCCATGGCCGAGCACGGCGAGGCCGAGCACGATGCGGGTCAGGGTGCGTTGCAGGAGCAGGTAGGTGCCGACGGCATAGAGGGCGCCGGCGGTCAGGGCGAGCACGACGGTCATGCGTGCTCCTCCTCGTCGCCGAGCGAGCCGAGCACCACCAGCACCAGGGCGACGACGACGAGGTACACGCCGATGTCGAAGGGGAGCGACGTCGTGGTCTTCACGACGCCGAGCACCGGGACGTCCCGCTCGAGCTTGGCCGTCTCGAGCAGCTGGTCGCCGAACAGCCACGGGGTGACGGCGGTGACGCACGTGAGGAGCAGCCCGGCGCCGAGCAGGCGGAACGGGGCCACGCCGCGGGCGAGGGCCGCCGGCTCGCCGGCTTCGACCGAGCGCAGCACGAACGCGGCTGACGCCGTGAGTCCCCCCACGAAACCGCCGCCGGGATGGTTGTGGCCGGCGAACAGGAGATAGACGGAGAACAACAGCACCGTCGGGACGAGCAGCCGGACGCCGACGGAGAGCACGAGCGAGCGGTCACCCCCGCGCATGGTCCACCTCCTCGGCGGCTTCGTCGTCCTTGCGGGCCTGCACGAGGCTGGCGATCCCGAGCCCGGCGACCGCCAGGACGGTGATCTCCCCGAGCGTGTCGAGCGACCGGAAGTCGACGAGGATCACGTTCACCACGTTGCGGCCGCCGCCCTCGGGCTCGGCCAGGGCGAGGTGCGCCTCGGAGACCGGCGCTTCGGTCCGGGACGACGCGGCGACGAGGGCGAAGCTGGTGACGAACAGCCCGACGCCGACGGCGAGGGTGATGCGCAGACCGTTGCCCAGCCGCCACCGGACCGACTCGAAGCGCTCGGGCAGGTGGCGGAGCACGAGCACGAACACCACCACCGCCAGCGTCTCCACCAGCAGCTGGGTGAGGGCGAGGTCGGGGCCGCCGTGGACGATGAAGAGCACGGCGACGCCGAAGCCGACGGCACCGAGGCACAGCACGGCGGCGAACCGGCGGCGGGTGACGGCGGTGCCGACGGCAGCGGCGACGACGAGCACGGCGACGAACGCCTGGAGCGGCGACTCGGCGATCCAGATGTCCGACGGGAGCGAGGTCCCCTCGAGGAGGGCCCAGCCGGGAAGGGCGAGCAGCGTCAGCAGGATGACCCCGAGGTACACGGGCAGCGACCCGTTCTGCACGATGCCGGTGGTGCGGTCGGCGATCCGGTTGAGCCCGGCCACGGATGCTTCATAGGAGCCTTGCGCGGTGGGCCCGATCCACGGTCGGCTCATGGCGTGCTCCACCTGGCGGCGGGCGGCGAACAGGAGCAGACCGGCGACGACCACCACGGCCGAGAGCGCCAGCGCGGTGTTGAACCCGTGCCAGAGGTAGAGCGACGTCGACTCGACGTTCGCGTCGAGCGATCGGGCGGCGCCGCCGGCGATGCGGCCCGCCACGCCCGGCACGAGCCCCATGCCGAGCGCCATGACCCCGAGCACGACGGCCGGAGCGACGAACGCCGGCGCCGGGGCGGCGGTCTCGGCGGGCGTGCGCGCGGAGCGATCGATGCGATCCTTCGTGGCGAACGCCCCCCAGAGGAACCGGGCGCCGTAGGCGAACGTGAGGGCCGACCCGGCGACGATGCCGACGAGCGCCCAGCCACCGAGGTCGTGCAGCAGCGCCTCGAACGCCGCCTCCTTCGCCACGAAGCCGGCGAGCGGCGGGAGCCCCGCCATCGATCCGGTGGCCAACGCCGCGACGGCGAACGTGAGCGGCATCCGCCGCCACAGCCCGCTCAGCTGCCGCAGGTCGCGCGTGTGGGCTTGGTGGTCCACGATGCCGACCACGAGGAACAGTGCCGCCTTGAAGACGGCGTGGGCGAGGATCACGGCCGCGCCGGCGAAGGTGAGGGCGGGGATCCCGGCCCCCACGAGGGCGACCATGAAGCCGAGCTGGCTGACGGTGCCGAAGGCCAGCAGGAGCTTGAGGTCGTGCTGGCGCAGCGCGCGCACCGCGCCGAGCAGCATCGTGACCACGCCGATGCCGACGATGGCCGGGCGCCAGAGGCGGTGGTCGGCGGCGAAGGCAGGTGAGAACCGGGCCAGGAGGTAGACGCCGGCCTTCACCATGGTCGCCGAGTGCAGGTAGGCGCTCACCGGCGTGGGCGCGGCCATGGCCCCGGGCAGCCACCCGTGGAACGGGAACTGCGCCGACTTGGTGAGGGCGCCGATGGCGACGAGCGCCAGTGCCGGTGCCACCGTCGCGCCGGTCGGCGGGTCGGCCAGGATGGCCGAGAGCGTCGAGGTGCCGGCGGCCTGGCTGAGGAGCACGAAGCCGGCGAGCATCGCCAGCCCGCCGCCACCGGTGACGAGGATGGCCTGGAGCGCGGCCGCCCGGGCCGGCGCCCGCTCGTCCTCGGTGCCGATCAGCAGGTACGACGTGATCGACGTCAGCTCCCAGAACACGTAGAGCAGGAACAGCTCGTCGGCGAGGACGACGCCGAGCATGGCCCCGCTGAAGGCGACGAGGTTGGCGACGAGGCGCCCGAGGTCGGCGCGGGGCCCGAAGTACCAGGCGGCGTACGCGAACACGAGGACGCCGATCCCGGAGACGAGGCCGGCCATGAGGAGCGCCATCCCGTCGAGCCGCAGCTCGATGTCCACGCCCATCGACGGCACCCACTCGATGTGCTGGACGACGGTGCCGCCGTCGAGCACCGAGCCGGCTTGGGCGACCAGCCACGCGACGGACGCGAGCGGCGCCAGCGCAGCGACGAGGAACGCCTTCGCCTGCAGGCGGCGGGCGGAGACGCCGGCCGCAACAGCGACCACGGCGTGCAGGATGAGGACAGCAGCCACGAGCGAGGCAGCTCCGGACGAGGGTCGGCAGGATCGAAGGTGCCGACCAGGCTTCCCGGCGCTCCGGCGCCGACTCTAGCCCTCGGTCGGGCGGCCGCCGGCCGGGACGACCAGCACCGGTCGGTCGGCGTCGCGCAGCACCGCGGTGCTGACCGAACCGAGCAGGGCTCGCTTCACCGCGCCGAGGCCGCGCGACCCCACGACGATCACGGTGGCGTCGCGCTCGATGGCCGTCTGCACGATCGCCGCCGCCGGGCTGCCGTCGGCGACGACCGCCGTGACCGGCACCGGCAGGGTGGCGGCGACCGCGTCGAGCTCGGCGGTGGCGGTCGCGCGCTCCTGGTCACGCAGGGCCTCGAGCGACCCGGCGGCCAGGCGCCCGGTCGGCGACACGGCGGGGATGACGTCGACGGCGCGGACGAGGACGTACGTGGCGCGATCGCCGAACAGCTCGACGGCCGCCGCTGCAGCGCGCGCCGCGTGGTCGGAGCCGTCGATGGCGACGACCACGGTTCTGGCGGTCGGGGCGGTCATGGTGAGACTCCGATCGACTCGGGGGCGCACACCATCGCATGGTTCCCCGGCGGGCGGGCGGCCATCCCGAAAACCACTTCTCCGGGGCGCGGCGCCGTCGCTACCTTCGGCGCCGTGCGTCATCGGCGATCGGCGAGCCCGCCCACGTTGGGCGCCCGCCGCTTCCACCACTGCGTCGGAGGAAGCGGCGGGAGACACGACGCGCCGGTCTCGACCTCGATGATCTGAGCCCCGGCGCGCCCGTCCTCCTGCCTCGAGCGAGGAGGACGGGCGATGGCGACATCGCACCACGAAGCGGGCCGGGCGCCGGCGGGGATCGGGCATCCCCTCGTGCGCCGCTACTTGACGGCCCGGCGGGGACCGGGCGAGTCGGTCGCGCTCGAAGGGCTCTGGGCCCTGCGAGCGGCGGTGGACGCCGGCGCGCCGCTCGATGCCGTGTACATCTGCCCGTCGCTCGCGCGGGGCGCCGAGGGTCTCGCGCTCGTCGCCGACCTCGAGCGGCGCGGCGTGCCGGTGGTGGCGGTGAGCGAGCGGGTGCTGCGGCGGATGGTCGCGCGCGACGGGCCCGACGGGCTGGCCGGGCTCGGCCGGCTCCGGCGCCGCTCGCTCTCGGACGTGCGGCGCTGGCAGCGGGTGGTGGTCGTCGACGGCTGCGAGCTGCCGGGCAACCTGGGGACGATCGTGCGGTGTGCCGACGGGGCCGGGGCCGACGCCGTGCTGGTGACGGCCGGCCGCGTCCGGCTCACCCATCCGCTCGTGCTCAAGGCGAGCATGGGCACCGTGCTGTCGATGCCCGTGATCCGATGCGCGCCGGAGGCGGCGCGGGCGTGGCTGCGCCGGCGGGGCGTGCGGCTGGTCGTGGCCGACCCCGACGGACCGGTCTCCTACCGGGCCGCCGACCTGCGGGGCCCGGTGGCGGTGGTGGTGGGGAGCGAGCGGGACGGGGTGTCGCCGTTCTGGCGCGCCGCCGCCGACCAACGGGTGGCGATTCCGATGCTGGGCCGGGCCGACTCGCTCAACGTCGGTCACGCCGCCGCCCTCGTGCTGTACGAGGTGCTCGACCAGCAGTCGCGCTGAGGAGTCGGTCAGGCGCCGAGGGCGGCCCGCAGCTGGTCGAGACGTTCGGGCACCACCGACCAGCTGACCCAGCGGCCCGCCTTCTCGCCGGTGATCAGACCGGCGTCGGCCAGCACCTTCGTGTGGTGGCTGACGGTGGGCTGGCTCTTGCCGATCGGCTCGATGAGGTCGCAGGAGCAGGCGCCGCCCGACGCCGCGATCATGCTGAAGAGCCGGAGGCGGACGGGGTCGGCCAGGGCGGCGAAGGCGCGGGCGAGCTCGGCTGCTTCGGGCTCGGCCACCGGCTCCTCGAGCACCGAGCAGCACGCCGCGCCGACGGGGAGCGAGCTGCGGGTGCCCGTGGTCTTCACGCTGGTGTTCTTCACGGCGGTGCTCTTCACGGCGGTGTCGCCTCCGATTTCATATTGACAATCGTCGATCTATCGGTAGAGTGATCCATCGACACCCATCAATCTAGCCCGAGAAAGGGAGCAACCGATGTCCCGTCTGCAGCTCGCCCTCAACGTCCCCGACATCGACGCCGCCGTCGCCTTCTACACGAAGCTGTTCGCCACCGAGCCGAACAAGCGCAAGCCCGGCTACGCCAACTTCGCCGTCGCCGACCCGCCGCTCAAGCTGGTCCTGTTCGAGAAGGCGGGGGCCGAGAGCCGGCTCAACCACCTCGGCGTCGAGGTCGCGAGCTCCGAGGAGGTCTCCGCCCATCAGTCCCGGCTGACCGGCGAGGGCGTCGAAGCCGTGGAGGAGAGCGGCACGTGTTGCTTCGCCAAGCAGGACAAGGTGTGGGTCGACGCGCCCGACGGTGCGTGGGAGATCTACACCGTGCTCGAGGACAGCGACAGCTTCGGCGCCTCCTCGCAGCACACCGGCGAGGCGACCGACGCCGGCACCTGCTGCGGCTCGACCCCCTCGACCTCGTCCGACCCGGTGGCGGCCACCGCCTGCTGCTGAACGTCACCGATCGTTCACCTTCCGTTGGTTGGCGGGCGGCCGGGACATCGACCATGGTCGATCCATGATCGATGTCCCGGACCGCGCCGCACCGCAGGAGCCGACCGGTGCCTGACCTGAACGAGCTCTCCCACGACCAGCAGCTGGCGCTGAAGACCGCCGCCAGCCACCTCGCCGAGGTGTTCGCCGGCACCTTTGCGGCCGAGACCATCGAACAGTTCCTCGCCACCAGCTACGACCAGCTGGCCAGCGGCGCCCGCATCACCAACTTCCTCCCGCTGATGGCCGAGCGCTTCGCCCGTCAGCGACTGAAGGCGCTGGCCAAGATCGAAGGCCGAGCGACCGACGGCGTACCTGTCGTGCTCTTCCTGTGCGTGCACAACGCGGGCCGCTCGCAGATGGCGCTGGGGTGGTTCACCCACCTGGCCGGCGACCGCGCCGTGGCGTGGTCGGGTGGGTCGGACCCCGGTGTCGAGGTGAACCCGGCGGCGATCGAGGCCATGGCCGAGCTCGGCATCGACATCAGCCAGGAGTTCCCCAAGCCGTGGACCGACGAGATCGCCCGGGCCGCCGACGTGGTGGTCACGATGGGGTGCGGCGACGCCTGCCCGATCTTCCCCGGCATCCGCTACCACGACTGGGATCTGGATGATCCCGAGGGCCGCGGGCTCGAAGCAGTCCGCCCGATCCGGGACGAGATCGGGCGCCGCGTTCGACTCCTCCTCGCCGAGCTCGACATCCAGGTCGACTGAGCGATCCGGTCCGTCCCAGGACCTCGACGATCTCGGGCTGTTGGAGCCCTACCAGGGCCTTCCTCGACCCGAGATCCTCACGGTCAGACGGGGGCCTGGAGCTCGAGCTGTGGCTCGTGCACCGGCGGCTGGCTGTCCCACAGGTCGGCGACCAGGTCGTCACGCAGCGACCGGTTCGCGGGATCGTCCCAGAGGTTGCGCTGTTGCAGGGGATCGTCGACCAGGTCGTACAGCTCGCCCTCGCTGCCGTCGTGGGAGGTGCCGGGCCGGTAGGCCGTGCACACCCACTGGTCGCGGGTGATCGTGCGCAGGTGGACGTCGACGCCGAACAGCGCGCTGTCCCACTCGGTGAGCACGCGCTCGGGCCCGCCGTCCGCGGACGACACCGGCAACGGCGTGCCCTGCATCCACGGTGACGGGGTGAGCCCGGCGATGGTGGCGAACGTCGGCGCCAGGTCGACGAGGCCGACGGGGCTCGACACCACGGCGGGCCGCACCCCGGCGCTGGGCGCCGGCCGCCAGACGAGCGGCAGCCGCATGAGCGCATCGACGTGGTAGGGCCCCTTGAAGAGCAGGCCGAAGTCGCCCTGCAGCTCGCCGTGGTCGGTGGTGAAGATCACGTCGACGTCGTCGACCCACCCCCGGGCGGCGATCGCCGCCAGCACCCGGCCGAGAGCCTCGTCGATCAGCTCGCACTCGACCGCGTTGCGGGCGTTCACCTCGCGCACCTGGTCCGGGGTGAGCGTCGCCGGCACCCACCGGGCGGGCGCCTCGAAGTTCGACACCAGCGTGCCGTCGTACCAGTCGCGCCAGTGGCGGGGCTTGGCGTCGAGGATCGCCTCCCGCTCGGCGGCCGTCTCGGGGTACCCGGCCGGCAGCGGCACGTCCCGCCAGTCGATCCGGCCCATCTCCGACTCCGGCGGGTCCCAGGGGTGATGGGGGTCGGGGAAGCTCATCCAGCAGAACCAGTCGTCGCCGGTGTCGAGGGAGTCGAGCCACGCCACCGTGCGATCGGCCACCCAGTCGGTGTGGTACCACTCCCGCGGGATCGGGTTGGCCTTGACCTGTGGGGCGCCCGACTCGCCGCCGCCCTCGGCGTTCACCTGCAGGTCGCCGTCGACCACCGGATAGAACATGCCGAGCGCCTCGGGGTGGTGCTCGCGCACCCAACGGGCGTAGTGCAGGTTCCCCGCGGCGCCGTGGGTTGCCATCTCGAGGTGCTCGAAGCCGCGGTGGGTCCCGCCGGGCGGCGTGGTGCCGGTGGCGGAGACGGCGTTCTCGACGAAGCGCATGAAGGGGTCGAAGAACGGCTCGAAGTGGGCCTTGCCGATCAGGGCGGTGCGGTAGCCGGCGTCGTGCAGCACCGCCGCCACCGACGGTGCGTCGACGGGGAGCGGCACGCCGTTCATCCACACCCCGTGGGTGGTCGGGTGCTGGCCGGTCAGCATCGTCGAGCGCGACGGCATGCACACGACCGACTGCGGGATCGCTCGCTCGTACCGGACGCCGGCCGCCGCGAGGCCGTCGACCACCGGCGTGCGGGCCAGCGTGCCGCCGTTGCACCCGAGGGTGTCGTAGCGCTGCTGGTCGGTGGTGACGAACAGGATCTTGCGTCCCATGATCACGCTCCTTCGAGCTGGTCGCGGAGGTGGGCGAGCGCGTTGCCGGCCGCGCCGGCGATGACGAGCGCCAGCGTCGAGGGGTCGGCGTCGGCCGAGTACACGGCGAGGCAGGTGCCGTCGCCGAGGTCGAGCACATCGAGGGTCGACAGGTGCTCGCGGAACATCGGCGCCGTGATCCGGTACTGGAACCGGCGCTGGAGCGGGTCGACGGTCACGATCTGCTCGGGCATCGGGATGCCGGCGCCGGTCGTGATCACCCTCGTGTCGCCGTCGACGGTCGCCGACGTGATGCCCGGGAACCACTCGGCGATCCGGGCCGGGTCGCCGACGATCGCCCACACCTCCTCGGCCGGTCGAGCGAAGCGCACCTCGCGGCGCACCGTCCCCCGCGTTGCACCCATCAACTCGCCGTGAAGTCGGCGATCAGCTGCGCCAGCTCCGGGCCGCGGTCTTCCTGGATGAAGTGCCCGCCCCCCTCGATCGAGGTGTGGGGCTGGCCGGCGGTGCCAGCGACGTGCCCGATGAACTGGCGCTCGCCTCCGCGGGTGATCGGGTCGCTGTCCCCGAACGCGCACAGGAACGGCTTGTCGAAGCGTCGCAGGACCTCCCACGCCTTCACGTTCTCGGCGTGCGCCGGGCTGTCGGGGGAGGTCGGCACCAGCGACGGGAAGATGCGGGCTCCGGCCATGTAGGTCTCGTCGGGGAAGGGCGCGTCGTAGGCGGCGATGGCGTCGTCGCTGAGTCCCTGCGCACACCCGCCGGCGATGATGCGGCCGATGTGGAAGCTCGGCGACTCCTTGGAGAACCGCTGCCACGCGAGGAAGGCCTCGTTGGGGGGCCGATCACCGGTCGGCAGGCCCGTGTTCGACACCACGACCCGGGCGAACCGGTCGGGCGAGTCGGCCACGAGGCGGAGGCCGATCAGGCCGCCCCAGTCCTGACCGAAGAACGTGATCTCGCGGAGGTCGAGGCGGTCGAAGAGGACCTCGCGCATCCAGTCGACGTGGCGCTGGTAGGTGTAGTCGGACTGCGCGGCGGGCTTGTCGGAGCGCCCGAAGCCGACGAGGTCGGGGGCGACGCACCGGTGCCCGGCGGCGACCAGCACCGGGATCATCTTCCGGTACAGGAACGACCACGACGGCTCGCCGTGCAGGAGCAGCACCGGCGCGGCGTCGGCAGGGCCCTCGTCGACGATGGCGACGCGGAGCCCGTCGCCGGTGTCGACGTAGCGGGGCTCGTACGGGAAGTCGGGGAGAGAGGCGAACCGCTCATCGGGCGTGCGCAGGACGTTCATCGGGTCTCCTCGGGTTGGAGCAGCGCGGTCATGGCCTCGACGAGTGCGGCTTCGGTGCGGGCGGTGGAGAGCCCGTTGCCGTGCCGGAGCAGCTCGTAGGTCTCGAAGGAGCACAGGGCGTCGAGCACGGCGAGCAGCGCGGGTTGGTCGCCGGCCTCGGGCTCGAAGAGGCGGATGATCTGGCGGCGCAGGTAGCGGCGGGCGTCCTCGAGCTGTGCCGCGATCACCGGATGGCGGTGGGCGCAGGCGCGGGCGGCGCGCGCTGCGCCGCCGGCGGCCTCGTGCATGCGGACTCGGGAGGCGACGAGCGCGTCGATCTTGGCCGTCGTCGGCGCGTCCGCACCGACCCCCGGGTCGCGCAGCGGCCCGATCGTCGCCAGCTGCCGCTCGATGGCGGCGCGGTTGAGGTCGTCCACGTCGTCGAAGTAGCGGAACAGCGAGCGGGCCGAGATGCCGGCCCGCTCCGCGATCTCCGCGGCGCTCGGGGAGTAGTTGCCCTCCCCGAAGAGCGCGAGAAGAGCGTCGATCACCGCCTCGCGGTTCTGCTCGCGGCGGAGTCGACGGCCGTCGACCTCCACCTCCTGGGCTGTCATGGCTCTGACGATAAACTATTGACAGCGGGTATGTCACTACTTAGGTTCGCGGCATGAGGGCGGACGACATCGCCGTGGCCCACACCCCCGACGGCGGCTACGGCGAGGTGATGCCGCCGCCCGTCCTCGCCGGCTGCACCGAGCCGCTGGCCCCCGGCATCCCCGACCTGCGGGGTCTCTGGCGGGTCGTGGCCGTCGAGTGGAAGGACGGCGACCTCGACCGTCCCCTCGACCACGTCGAGCGCATCGAGCAGTGCGGTGACCGCGTCGTGGTCACCGCCGGCGGGGTGGTCCACGACATGCGGGCCGACGGCACCGCCGAGGGCGGGGTGAACGACGTGACGCCGGCGGGCGTGCCGATCTCGGTCGTCTGCACCTTCGAGGACGGCGTGCACACCCTGCGGCCGGTCGGGATGCCGGGCGTCGTCGTCACCCGGCGCCTCGACGGCCATCAGCTGGTGTGGGACTACGGGCCCCTCTTCGTGGCCCGGCTGGAGCGGTTGACCGAGAGCGAGGTGAGCCCCGCATGACCACGCCGAGCGAGCCCGACTTCCCGGGTCGCATCGGGCGCACCTACCAGGAGTCCGAACCGTGGTGGCCGAACCCGCCGGCCGGCCTCGGCGGCCCCAACGTGGTCATGGTCGTCCTCGACGACACCGGCTTCGCCCACTTCGGCTGCTACGGCTCCGAGCTGGCGACCCCCCACGTCGACCGCCTCGCCGCCAACGGCCTCCGCTACACGGGCTTTCACACCACGGCCCTCTGCTCCCCGTCGCGCGCCGCCCTGCTCACCGGTCGGAACCACCACGCCGTGGGCATGCGCGGGGTGTCGAACTGGTCGACGGGCTTCCCCCACATGCGGGGCGGCATCAGCCCGCGGGCGGCCACCGTCGCCGAGCACCTCCGGGCCCACGGCTACGCCACCTACGCCGCCGGCAAGTGGCACCTGGCGCCGATGGACGAGTGCTCGGCCGCCGGTCCCCACACCAACTGGCCGCTGCAGAAGGGCTTCGACCGGTTCTACGGGTTCCTCCAGGGCGAGACCGACCAGTTCCACCCCGAGCTCACGAGCGACAACGGCCACGTCGACCCGCCGGGCCGTCCCGAGGACGGCTACCACGTGTCGGAGGACATCGTCGACCGCGCCACCGGCTGGATCGGCGACCTCCAGTCGATCCGGCCCGACCGGCCGTTCTTCCTCTACCTGGCCTTCGGCGCCACCCACGCCCCCCACCAGGCGCCCCGCGAGCACCGGGAGCGGTGGCGGGGACGGTTCGACGACGGCTACGACGCCGCCCGGGAGCGGTGGTTCGCCCGCCAGCTCGAGCTCGGCGTCGTGCCCTCCGGCACCACGCTGGCCCCGCCCAACCCCGGGGTGCCGGCGTGGACCGACCTCACCGACAACCAGCGGGCGTTCTCGGCGCGTCTGCAGGAGGCGTTCGCCGCCATGCTCGAGCACACCGACGAGCAGATCGGTCGCCTCGCCGGGTTTCTCGAGCGCCGGGGCCTGCTCGACAACACCCTGTTGATGGTCCTGTCCGACAACGGCGCGTCACGCGAGGGCGGCCCCTACGGCACCTTCGACGAGTTCAGCTTCTTCAACGGCGCGCGCGAGGACATCGACGAGATCGTCAGCAGTGGCCGGCTCGACGACATCGGCGGACCCCACTCGCACTCCAACTATCCATGGGGCTGGGCCCAGGCCGGCAACAGCCCGCTGCGGTGGTACAAGCAGAACACCTACGGGGGAGGTGTGCGCGACCCGTTCGTGGTCCACTGGCCGGCGGGGATCCGCGCTCGCGGTGAGATCCGCCGGCAGTTCTGCCACGTGGTCGACGTGACGCCGACCGTGCTCGACGCCGTCGGCGCCCCGGTGCTCGGCCACCACCACGGCGTGGCCCAGCTGCCGATGCACGGCGCGTCGTTCCGGTCGACCTTCGACGACGCCGACGCCGCGCCGCCGCGCACGATCCAGTACTTCGAGCAGATGGGCCACCGCGGCCTGTGGGCCGACGGGTGGAAGGCGACCACGTATCACGACGCCGGCCAGTCCTTCGACGCCGACCGCTGGGGCCTGTTCCACCTCGACGAGGACTTCTCCGAGTGCCACGATCTCGCCGCCGAGCAGCCCGAACGGCTCCGGGCGCTCGTCGACGCGTGGTGGGCCGAGGCCGGCCAGCACGGGGTGCTCCCGCTCGACGACCGGACCATCGAGCTGTTCGGGGGCCCGCCGCGACCGGGGACGGTGCACGCTCGCGACGAGTACGTCTACTTCCCGCCCGTCACCCACGTGCCGGCCGACGCCTGCCCGCCGCTCGGGGGCCGGAACTGGACCGTGACCGCGGAGGTCGAGGTGCCCGACGGCGGCGTCGAGGGCGTGCTCTACGCCCGGGGCGGCCACAACGTCGGTCACTCGTTCTTCGTGCACGACGGCGCGCTCACGTTCGACTACAACGCGCTCGGCACCCACCACCGCGCCTCGGCGCCGGTGGCTCTCCCGCCCGGCCGCCACGAGCTCACCGCCCGGTTCCAGCGCGACGGCGCCGGCGGCGCGCTCACGATCGCCGTCGACGGGGACGACGTGGCCCGCGTCGACATCCCCCGCCTCGTGCGCATGCTCGGATCGACCGGGCTCGATGTCGGGCGCGACGGACTGTCGCCCGTGGTCGAGGACTACGAGCCGCCGTTCGCGTTCACCGGCACCATCCACCGCATCGCGTTCCGGGTCCGCAGCCGGGCCGACGCCGCCGATGTTGCCGCCATCGCCCGTACCGAGCTGAGCAAGGAGTGACCGACGTGACCGACCATGCGCTGATCCTCGACTCCCTCCGCCGCCGCATGCGGGCGATGCACTCGCTGTGGGAGGACGCGGTCGCCACGATGGACCTCGACCACGTGAACCACGTGGAGCGCGAGCCGGTGCTCCCCATCGCCTTCTCGCTGTTCCACCTCGTGCAGATCGAGGACGGCTCGGCCACGATGCTCGGCGCGGGGCCGATGGTCTACGACGACGGCTGGGCCGAGCGCATGGGGCTGTCGATCGCCGATCACGGCAAGCACAAGACCGTGGAGGAGATGGTGGGCCAGCGCATCGGCGACTACGGCGCGTTCCAGGAGTACATGGCCGCGGTGTTCGCCAAGACCGAGTCGTGGCTGGCCGACCTCGACCCGGCGACGCTCACCGAGGTGGTCGTGGCCCGGCCGTTCCCGCCCCAGATCGCCTCGACCTACAGCGCCCGGGTCGCCGGCGAGGCCGGGATCATGCGCCTCGACGGGATCGAGTGCTGGATCTACCAGCACGGCCTGCGCCACATGGGCGAGATCGAGCACGCTCGCGCCCTCGTCGGCCTCCAGGGCATGACGTCGTGAGCGACGGGGTCATCCGCACACCGGACGCCCCCGACGACTGCGTCGACGCCGTGCTGGGACGGATCGGCTCGTGACCGAGCTGAACCTGCCGCCCGATGTCGACACCAGGGGCGCCGAGATCCTCCGGACCGACTCGGGGCGGCCGTTCGCCCGTACGCCCGACTCGTGCTTCGAGGGCCTGCCCGGCTTCGCGTTCGAGCCCCACTACGCGACCGTTGACGGCCTCCGCATGCACTACGTCGACGAGGGGCCGCGCGATGGCGAGGTCGTGCTCCTCCTCCACGGCCAGCCGACGTGGAGCTACCTCTACCGGAAGATGATCCCGGTGCTCGCCGCCGCCGGCCAGCGGGTGATCGCGCTGGATCACATGGGCATGGGTCGCTCGGACAAGCCGGTGCAGATCGCCGACTACAGCTACCACCAGCACATCAGCTGGGTCGAAGAGCTGCTCGACGTGCTCGCTCTGCGCGACATCACGATCTTCGTCCAGGACTGGGGCAGCCTCATCGGGCTGCGCATCGTCGGGAACCAGCCCGACCGCTTCGCGCGCCTGGTGGTCGCCAACGGCCGCCTCCCGCTCGTGCCCGAGGGGTTCGTCCCCCTCCAGCTCCCCGAGACGCTCGACCCCGACCCCTCGCTGCGCTTCCCGTTCACCGACCCCGCCGATCCCGAGCACAACCTGGCGCGATTCGGCCGGTGGGCGAACTACACCCTGATCGGCTCGCGGTTCAGGCCGTCGGAGGTCGTCGACTGGGGGACGAGGGTGACCCTCTCGTCCGCCGAGCTCGCGGCCTACGACGCGCCGTTCCCCACCCGGCTGCACATGGCTGGGGTGCGGGCGTTCCCGTCGCTGATCAACACCATCGGTGTGGCCCCGACCAACCATGCCGCCAAGGCCGTGCTCGACGGCTTCGAGCGGCCGGTGCTGACGCTGTGGGGGCGGGCCGACGAGGTGCTCGGCGCAGAGGAGATCCAGGCCGAGCTGCGGGATGTGCCGCCCGGCGCCAGGGGCATGCCGCATCACGCCTACGAGGACGCCCGTCACTTCCTTCAGGAGGACGAGGGCCCCGATCTGGCTCGCCGCATCAATGAGCTGATCGCCGCCACGCCCCGCTGAGACGGTGGCTGTGCGACGCTGAGCGCGTGACCCTCGACGTGATCGGCGCCGGGTTCGGGCGCACCGGCACCCTCTCGACCAAGACGGCGCTCGAGCGGCTCGGCTTCGACCGCTGCTACCACATGATGGAGGTGTTCGCCCACGTCGAGCACGCCCCCGTGTGGTCGGCGGCGGCTCGGGGCGAGGCCGTCGACTTCGACGCCCTCTTCGACGGCTACCGGGCCACGGTCGACTGGCCGGCGTGCGCGTTCTGGCAGGAGCTGATGGCGGCGTACCCGGAGGCCAAGGTGCTGTTGTCGGTGCGGCCGGCCGAGGTCTGGTTCGCCAGCTTCCGGGACACGATCTTCGAGGTCATGACCCGGCCCCAACCCGAGGACGTCGAGCTGCCCCCCGGGTTCGCGGCGCTGGGCGAGATGGCCAGCCTCGTCGTGCGCGACCGCAGCTTCGGGCCCGACCTCGCAACGATGAGCGACGCCGAGATCATCGCGGCGTACGAGCGCCACAACGCGGCCGTCAGGGCCGCCGTGCCCGCCGACCGCCTCCTCGAGTTCGACGTGGTCCAGGGCTGGGAGCCGCTGTGCGCGTTCCTCGGCGTCGACGTCCCCGACGAGCCGTTCCCCAACGTCAACGACCGCGCCGAGTTCCGGCGCATGTTCGGGCTCGACGCCGGCTGAGCCGGACGCGGCATGATGCGCGACGGACGGAAGGACCACAGATGACCGCGACAGACCAGCTGGAGACGACCGACACGCCGGAGCTGGCGGCGTTCCGCGAGAAGGCGCGGGCCTTCCTCGCCGCACATGCGCCGAAGCGCAAGGCCCGCAGCGACGACGACGGGCTCGAGTGGGAGGCGACCATCGCCGACCTGCCGACCCAGAAGGCGTTCCAGGCCGCGCTCTACTACGCCGGTCTGGCCGGGATCACCTGGCCCGAGCCGTGGGGGCAGGGCCTCACCGCCGAGCACCAGCGCGTGTTCAACGAGGAGGCCGCCGGCTACGAGCTCCCGACGGGCGTCTACACGATCGGCCTCGGGATGGTGATCCCCACGATGCTCGAGTTCGGGACCGACGAGCAGCGCGAGCGGTACGTCGGCAAGGCGCTGCGGGGCGAGGAGATCTGGTCGCAGCTGTTCTCCGAGCCCGGCGCCGGCTCCGACGTCGCCAGCCTCCAGACGCGGGCCGAGCGCGACGGCGACGAGTGGATCATCAACGGCCAGAAGGTGTGGACCACCGGCGCGCAGATGTCGGACTACGGGGCCATCATCGCCCGAACGAACCCCGACAACCCGAAGCACCGCGGCATCACGATGTTCATCATCGACTTCAAGGCGCCAGGGGTCGAGGTGCGCCCGCTCCGGCAGATGAACGGCGGGTCGGGCTTCAACGAGGTGTTCTTCACCGGCGTGCGGGTGCCCGACGCGTGGCGCATCGGCGAGGTCGACGACGGATGGCGGTGCGCGATCGCCATGCTCATGAACGAGCGGGTGGCGATCGGCGCCGGCGGCGGGGGCGCCCGGAGTGGAGGCGTGAAGCCGCTCATCCGGCTCGCCCAGCAGCAGGGCGTCAGCGGCGACCCGGTCGTGCGCCAGGGTCTCGCCGACCTCTACGTGCGCCAGCAGATCATGGGCTACATCGGTCAGCGCATCCGGGCCGCGGTCAAGTCGGGTCGGGCCCCTGGGCCCGAGGGGTCCATCGCCAAGCTGGCCGGGGCGCTGCTGTCGCGGCGGTCGTCCGATCTCGCGATCGCCATCGCCGGCGCCGGGGGCCAGGCGTGGTCCGCCGACGATCCTCGCGGCGGGCGGTGGGCGGGCATGGTGCTGTCGTCACCGGCATCGCGCATCGCCGGCGGCACCGACGAGGTGCAGCGCAACATCATCGGCGAGCGCGTGCTGGGTCTCCCCAAGGAGCCGCAGGTCGACCGCGACATCCCGTTCAAGGAGCTCAGGGTCGGCACCCAGTCCAGCCGCTGAACGGCACCGCGGCGGTCAGCCGCTGACGGCCATCACCTCGTCGGCCGGCGGGGTGGGGTCGAGGGCGGCGTCGAGCCAACCGTCCGGGAGCACGACCCGCCGGGGACCGGCCGATGGGCCCCGCGGCCGCGGCGGGCCCTCGGGGAGGCGGGCCGTCGCTCGCACCTCCTCGAGCAGCCGCTCGAGCTCGGCCTGTGACCCGGCGGCCATGAGGGATCGCCGCAGGCCGCCGCCGAGCGCGGCGTCGTGGAAGTACCAGCCCAGGTGCTTGCGCATGGCGAGCACCGCCGGACGCTCGCCGTCGGCTTCCACGAGCAGCCGGGCGTGCTCGGCGACGACGTCGACGACCTCGTCGAGGGTCGGCGGCGGCGGGAGCGGCCGGCCGGTGAGCGCGGCGTGGAGCTCGGCGAAGAACCACGGCCGGCCCAGGCAACCCCGCCCCACCACCACGCCGTCGCACCCGGTCTCGCGCACCATCCGCACCGCGTCCTCCGCCCGCCAGATGTCGCCGTTGCCGAGCACCGGCACCGAGGTGACCACCGACTTCAGCTCGGCGATGGCATCCCAGCGGGCCGCTCCCGAGTAGTGCTGCTCGGCGGTGCGGGCGTGGAGGGCGACCGCCGCCGCCCCTTCCGCCTCCGCGATCCGGCCGGCATCGAACGCGGTGACGAGCCGGTCGTGGAGGCCGATCCGCATCTTGACCGTCACCGGGACCTCGCCGGCGGCCCGCACGGCGGCGCCCACGATCGACCCGAACAGCACCGGGTGGGCCGGCACCGCAGCGCCGCCGCCCTTGCGGGTCACCTTCGGGACCGGACACCCGAAGTTGAGGTCGACGTGATCGGCGCCGAGCTCGTCGACCACGACCCGCACGCCGCCGGCCACGGCGTCGGGGTCGACGCCGTAGAGCTGCACGCTGCGGTGGGCGTCGCCCGCCGGCCAGCGCACGAACCCGAGCGACTTCGCGTCACGCTCCATCAGCCCGCGGGCCGAGACCATCTCGCTCACGAACAGGCCGTCGCCGTACCGTCGGCACAGGCCGCGGAACACCGCGTTCGTCACCCCCGCCATCGGGGCGAGGACGACCGGCACCTCGAGCGCCAGCGGGCCGATCGACAGCGCCGTCACGCCCACAGGTCGGTCACCTCGACGCCGATCTCGGCGAGCATCTCCCGCAACGCCGGCATCGACACGCCCGAGATGGTGCTCGGGTGGCCGCTGATCTCCTCGATGAACGCCCCCGACCGGCCATGGAGCCGGAAGCCGCCGGCGGCGCCGAGCGCCTCGCCGGTCGCGCAGTAGGCGTCGATCTCGGCGTCGGTCGGCCGGCCGAAGCGGAGGGTGGCCGGCAGCGCTCTCGTCACGCGGCGGTCGCCGAGCGTGACGCACTGCCCCGTCCACACGGTCGCCACTCGCCCCCGGAGCGCCCGCCACCACTCGGACGCCTGCGCGGCCGACGCCGGCTTGCCGAGCACCCGCCCGTCGAGGTCGACGAGGGAGTCGCAGGCGAGCACGACGTCGGAGGGGTGGCGCGGCGCCACCGCCGCCGCCTTCCGCTCGGCGACCACCGCCACGCCGTCGGCGATCTCGCCCTCGAACCGCTCGTCGACGTGCGCGGGGTCGACGGCGGGGTCGAAGCCGGCCTGGCGGAGGATGCGCAGGCGGGTCTCCGACGCCGAGGCGAGCACGAGACGGGGCGGGGGCACCCCACTAGGTTCGCAGCATGAGCGACAGCGTCACCTACGAGCGGCGCGACGCGGTCGCGCTCGTGACCATCGACGACGGCAAGGCGAACGCGCTCTCCTTCGAGGTGCTCGCCGCCCTGGGCGCCGCGCTCGACCGGGCCGAGGCCGACGGCGCCGGTGCCGTGCTCATCACCGGCCGGCCCGGAACCCTGTCGGGCGGGTTCGACCTGAAGGTCATGCGCGGCGGCGACCTGCACGCGATCGCCGACCTCGTCACCACCGGGGGCGAGCTGTTCCTGCGCCTCTACCGCTCGCCGATGCCGGTCGTCGCCGGGTGCACCGGACACGCGGTGGCCGCCGGCGCCCTCCTCCTGCTCGGCGCCCACCATCGGGTCGGGGCCGACGGCGACTTCCGCATCCAGCTGGTCGAGACCGCCATCGGCATGGTGCTGCCCGACTGGGCCGTCGAGCTGGGCCGGGCCCGGCTGAGCGCCCGCCACGTCGAGCCGGCCTGCATCGAGGCGTTCCCCTACGCCCCGGCCGCAGCCGTCGACGCCGGCTTCCTCGACCGGGTGGTGCCGCCCGCGGAGGTCCTCGAGGCCGGGCTCGCCGAGGCCGCGCGGCTCGCCGCCCTGCCCGCCGGGGCGTACGCCGGCAACGCCGCCAAGGTCCGGGGACCGGCCCTCGAGCGGATCGGGGCGGCGGTGGCCGCCGATCGGGCCGGCCGCTGAACGGTCGTTTACGCTCCCGTCAACGCAACTGATCTCGAGGGGGATGAACGATGGCGTGGGACTTCCAGACGGAGCCCGAGTTCCAGGAGAAGCTCGACTGGGTCGAGAACCTCTGCAAGACCAAGATCGAACCGCTCGACTACGTGTTTCCCTACGCGATCCGGTCGCCCAACCCCAAGGTCAAGGCGCTGGCCCGGGAGATCCAGGACGAGATCAAGGCCCAGGGGCTGTGGGCGATCTTCCTCGACGAGGAGCTCGGCGGGCCCGGGTTCGGTCAGCTCAAGCTCGGCCTGTTGAACGAGATCATCGGTCGCTACGGCTCCGCGCCACAGATGTTCGGGGCGGCGGCGCCCGACACCGGGAACATGGAGATGCTCGCCGCGTACGGCACCGAGGAGCAGAAGGAGCGCTGGCTCACCCCGCTCATCAACCAGGAGATGTTCTCGGCCTACTCGATGACCGAGCCGCAGGGCGGGTCGGATCCGAACCTGTTCAAGACCCACGCCGTGCGCGACGGCGACGAGTGGGTCATCAACGGCGAGAAGTGGTTCACCTCCGCCGGTCGGGTGGCGGACATCCTCTTCGTGATGTGCACCAACGGCATGTTCGTGGTGCCCCGTGAGACCCCGGGCGTGGAGATCCAGCCCGAGCCCCGCAACCACAACCACATCATCTACCGCGACGTGCGGGTGCCCCTCGACCACCTGCTCGGTCCCGAGGACGGCGCCAAGGTCCTGGCGCAGCGCCGTCTCGGCGGCGGTCGCATCCACCACGCCATGCGCACGATCGCCCAGTGCAAGCTCGCCTTCGACATGATGTGCGAGCGGGCGCTGTCGCGGGAGTCGCACGGCAAGGTCATCGCCGAGCATCAGATGGTGCAGGAGAAGATCGCCGACTCCTACGCCGAGATCGAGCAGCTCCGGCTGTTCGTCCTCTACACGGCGTGGAAGATCGACCAGACCTCGAGCGCCGAGTGCCGCACCGAGATCGCGGCCGTGAAGTACACGATGGCCAAGGTGCTGCGCGACGTGTCCTTCCGCGCCCTGCACATCCTCGGCTCGATCGGCACGACCAACCTCACGCCTCTCCAGGCGATGTACGCCGGCGCCCCGACCATGGGTATCGCCGACGGCGTCGACGAGGTCCACAAGGCGACCGTCGCCCGCCGCGTGCTCAAGGAGTACCGCCCGCAGGAGCACCCGTACTGGCCGACCGAGTACTTCCCGGCCAAGCGGGAGAAGGCGCGCGAGGCGTTCGCCGAGCGGTTCAAGGAGGACCCCGAGCTCGAGCAGATCGCCGACGGCTACGCCAAGTACTTCGCCGGCCGGTAGCCCGCGGATGATCCTCGAGGTCCGGCGCGACGATCTCCGCACCACCCGCGCCGTCGACGAGTCGCCCGAGATCGGCGATGGTGAGGCGCGGCTGCGCGTCGATCGCTTCGCGCTGACGGCCAACAACGTCACCTACGCCGCGTTCGGCGACGCCATGCGGTACTGGGACTTCTTCCCGGCGTCGGACGCCGGGTGGGGCCGGGTGCCGGTGTGGGGCTTCGCCGACGTGGTGGCGTCGAACGCCGCCGGCCTCGATGTCGGCGAGCGGATCTACGGCTACTTCCCGATGGGCAGCGGGCTCGTGGTCACCCCCGACCGCCTCACGCCCGCCGGGTTCGTCGACGCCGCCGCCCATCGGGCCGCCCTCCCGCCCGTCTACAACCAGTACCAGCGGGTGGCGCCCGGTGGCGACCGGGAGCGGGAGACGGCCATCCTCCGCCCGCTGTTCACCACCTCGTTCCTGCTCGACGACTGGCTCGACGAAGACGGCATGTTCGGGGCGAGGTCGGTGATCCTCGGCAGCGCGTCGAGCAAGACCGCGCTGGGCCTGGCGTTCCTCCTGGCCCAGCGGGGCACCGTCGAGGCCGTCGGCCTCACCTCGCCCGGGAACGCCGGCTTCGTCGACGGCGTCGGCTACTACGACCGGACCGTCACCTACGACGACGTGGCGTCGCTGCCCGCCGAGGTGCCGACGGTGTTCGTCGACATGGCCGGCAGCGCGCCGGCCCGCGCCGCGGTGCACGCCCACTTCGCGTTCTCGCTCAAGGCGAGCTGCATGGTGGGCGCCACGCACTGGGAGGACCCCCCGGCGGCGGGTGAGCTGGCCGGTCCGCAGCCGGCGTTCTTCTTCGCTCCCGACCGGGTGGTGAAGCGGCGGGCCGACTGGGGCGCTGACGGCTTCGACGAGCGGGTCGACGCGGCGTGGACCGCGTTCCTCGAGTCCGTCGACGGATGGCTGCAGATCGTCGAGCGCGATGCCAGCGCGCTGGCCGACACGTGGCTCGAGGTGCTCGAGGGTCGGGCCCGGCCCGA
This sequence comes from Acidimicrobiales bacterium, assembly GCA_035540955.1. GTDB lineage: Bacteria > Actinomycetota > Acidimicrobiia > Acidimicrobiales > CADCSY01 > DATLFP01. Next base: position 12,654 of record DATLFP010000033.1, on the reverse strand, counting down.
GACCGGCTACGTCGTCTCGCCCTGAGCGAGGCCCTCCTCGACCCACTGCCAGTGCTGGATGGCGTGGTGGGCGTTCGTGATGAGCACCCCGCCGATGCTGCCGTCGTTCCACGGCGCGCCCGGCAGGGGAGCGGCGAGCTGCTCGTCGGTGAGCTCGTCGAGGAGGGCGAGGGTGTCGGCCCGGGCGGCGTCGAGGTCGGCGAAGAGCGTGTCGAGGTCGTCGTGGCGGTGCTCCTCGACGTTGTCCTGGTTGCCGCGGTGGACCCGGGCCATGATCTCGGCCATCGACGAGCCCCCCTTCAGGTCGAGGCCGACGGGGTTCTTCTCCCCGCTCAGCGTGCGCCGGATCATCCCCTGGAACGCCCGCTCGATCATGGCCAGGTGGGCGATGTGGTCCTTGGCCGACCAGGGGGCCTCGCCGGGCGTCTGGCTCTCGGTGCAGGGACGGATGAGGTCCTCGGTCGGCAGGGCGCGGTAGCGCTCCTCGAGCCGGGCCCGCTCCCGGCTGAGCTTGTCGACGATCTCGGCGCGCGTGGGCATGCCGTCGGTCTAGTCGCTCCGGCGCACGGCGCCCACCGTCGCGGCTAGACCAACGGCCATGTCACCGATCCTGGACGACTCGCACGACCGGGCCCACCCGGTGGAGGGAGACACCGCCTGGTCGGAGTCGTACTACTTCAACTGCTACGACGCCGACGCCGACGTCGGCTTCTACACGAGGGTCGGCGTGCGCCCGAACGAGGGCACGATCGACGTCGGCCTGTCGCTGTGGCTCCCGGGCGGTGGGATCGACCACCTCGGCCACCGCCGCGAGCAGACCGAGATGGTCGACGCCGTGCTCGACGTCGGCCCGGTCCGCTACGAGATGCTCGAGCCGATGAAGCGGTGGCGCCTCACGGCCGACGGCGACTCCTTCACGGGGAAGCACGCGGCCATGGACGTGACCTTCGAGGCGCTCACCCCGCCCATCGGCGCCGACGGCCAGAACAAGGAGGCGGCCGACTCCTCCAGCGCCGCCACCCGCCTGTCGGTCGGCAAGGGCCACCTGGAGCAGGGCGGGCGGTGGACCGGCTGGATCGAGGCGGGTGGCGAACGCCGGGAGCTCGGACCGAACGCCCGGGGCAACCGCGACAAGTCGTGGGGCCCCCGGCGGTGGGGTGGTCCGAAGATGTGGCGGTGGTTCTCGATCAACATCGACGACGACACCCACTTCGGCGGCATCGTCATCGGCACTGACGGCGGCGACCTGCACCGCGGGTGGGTGTGGCGCGACGGGGCGCACGAGTCGATCGCCGAGTGGAAGGTCACGAGCGACCTCGAGGACGACGGCATCACCCACGCCCGCACGCACGTGCTCGCCACCGACAAGGCGGGCCGCACCCATCAGCTCGAGGCCGAGCTCCTGCGGGTCGAGCCCGGCGCCAAGGGCGTCCGGCCGGGCACCACGATCGTCAACGAGGGTCTCGCCCGCTGGACCTACGCCGACTCCAGCGTCGACGGTGCGAGCGTGGGCCGGACCGGCACCGGCATCAGCGAGTACCTGCACCAGCTCGACGAGCACGCCCGCCCCGTGGTGCCCATCGAGTGACCAGCGGGCCCACCGAGTGACCGAGGAGGCCGCGATGCACTACGAGCGCATCCGCTACGACATTCCCGTTCCCGGCGTGGGGCGGGTCACCCTGGCCCGCGCCGACAAGGCCAACGCCCAGGACCGCCAGATGCTCTACGAGCTCGACGAGGCGTTCGTGGCGGCCATGCAGGACGACGAGATCAAGGTGGTGGTGCTCGCCGCCGACGGCCTGCACTTCTCCTCCGGGCACGACCTGAAGGACACCATGCCCGTCGCCGAGGCCGGCGGGCCGGTGACCGGGGCCGGGGGGTTCACCGAGCCCGGGCCCCACGGCCACTTCGCCACCGAGCAGGAGATCTACGTCGGGCTGTGCTGGCGGTGGCGCAACCTGCCCAAGCCCACGATCGCCCAGGTGCAGGGCAAGGTCATCGCCGGCGGGCTCATGCTGGTGTGGCCCATGGACCTCGTGGTCGCCAGCGAGGACGCGACGTTCTCCGACCCCACGGTGGCGTTCGGGGTGAACGGGCACGAGTACTTCACCCACGCGTGGGAGCTCGGCGCCCGCAAGGCCAAGGAGATGCTGTTCCGCGGCGTGGGGCTGTCGGCCGAGGAGTGCCACCGGCTCGGCATGGTGAACCACGTCGTCGCCGGCGAGGACCTCGAGCGGTTCACGCTGGCGCTGGCCGAGGAGATCGCGGCGCGTCCGGCCATGGGCCTCAAGCTGGCGAAGCTGGCGGTGAACCAGAGCCTCGACGCCCAGGGCCAGTGGAACGCCATCCAGGCCGCCATCGGCCTGCACCACCTCGGTCACGCCCATGCCCGCGTGCTCCACGGGATCCCCGTCGACCCGAGCGGCGCCGAGGTGATCCGGAACCTGAACCGCTGACCCGGCGGTCTTGTGGCACTTCCTTTCGCCTGGCGAAAGGAAGCGCCACAAGACACTGCGGGAATCTGTAACGGTGTAATTGCGTTTGCAAGGCGGCATCCTTCCTGTGGAGGTCCGCCTGATGCCCGACACCGTCACCCGCTCGCTCCCCGTCCTGCCGCTGACCGCCGGCGTCGTCGGTCCCGGCATGGTCGTGACGATCCTGATCGACTCGGCCGAGGCCAAGGCGGCGATGGCGGCCGCCACCGAGCACGCCGGCCGCCGGCTGCTGCTCGTGCCCCACGTGCAGGGCCGCTACGCCACCGTCGGCACCGTCGCCGCCGTCGAGGACGCCAACGGCCGCGCCGTGGTGGTCCGCGGCGTCGAGCGGGCCGTGCTCGGGAGCGCGACCGAGGGCCACGCCGACGCCCTCTGTCTCGCCTACGAACCGGTGGCCGAGGCCGAGGCCCCGACCGAGGAGACCCGGGCCCTCGCCCGGGAGTACCGCGCCCTCGTCGAGCGCATCCTCGACAAGCGGGGGGCCGGGCGCCTCACCGAGGCGGTGCGGGGCGTGCGCGACCCGTCACAGGTCGCCGACCTCGCCCTCTGGTCGCCCGACATCGACCTCACCGACAAGGTTCGCATCCTCGAGACCCTCGACGTGCCCGACCGTCTGCGCCTGGTCATCGCGCTGGGCCGCGACGCGCTCGCCGAGCTCGAGGTCGGGGAGGACATCGACCGCGAGGTCGCCGAGGGTCTCGACAAGCAGCAGCGCGAGCAGCTCCTCCGGCGCCGCATGGAGGCGATCCGCAACGAGCTCGGCGAGGGAGACGGCGACGACGTCGCCTCCTATCGCGCCAGGCTCGCCGCATCGGGCGCGCCCTCGACCGTGCGCGACGCCGTGGCCCGGGAGATCGACCGGCTCGAACGGATGTCGACCCAGAGTCCCGAGCACAGCTGGATCGCCACCTGGCTCGACACCGTCCTCGACGTCCCGTGGTCGACGAGGGCGGAGGAGTCCTTCGAGCTCGACGCCGTGCGGAGGGTCCTCGACGCCGACCATGCCGGGCTCCACGACGTGAAGGACCGCATCGTCGAGTCGCTGGCAGTGCGCAAGCTCCGAGCCGAGCGGGCCGTGGAGCTCGCCGGGCGGGGGACGGGGACGATCCTCGCCCTGGTCGGGCCACCCGGGGTCGGCAAGACGTCGCTCGGCGAGTCCGTGGCCCGGGCCCTGGGACGGCCGTTCGCTCGCGTCGCGCTCGGCGGCGTGCGCGACGAAGCCGAGATCCGGGGTCACCGACGCACGTACGTGGGCGCCCGGGCAGGACGGTTCGTTCGGGCCATCACCGAGGCCGGCGCCATGAACCCGGTGCTGCTCCTCGACGAGATCGACAAGGTGGGCAGCGACTGGCGGGGCGATCCGTCGAGCGCCCTGCTCGAAGTCCTCGACCCCGCCCAGAACCACACGTTCCGCGACCACTACCTCGAGGTCGACCTCGATCTCTCCGACGTGGTGTTCATCGCCACCGCCAACACCCTCGACACGATCCCGGCGCCCTTGCTCGACCGCATGGAGGTCGTGTCGCTCGACGGCTACACCCACGACGAGAAGGCGGCGATCGCCCGCGACCACGTGCTCCCCCGCCTCGTGCACCGAACCGGCCTGCGCGCCGACGAGGTCGAGGTCACCGACGAGGCCATCGCGTCGATCGTCGGGGGCTACACCCGCGAAGCCGGGGTGCGGGAGCTGGAGCGTCAGCTGGGACGGGTGCTGCGCAAGGTCGCGGCCCGGGTGGCCGACGGCGACGCGACGGTGGTGGTCGACGCCGATGCGGTGCGCGAGCTGCTCGGCCGGCCCCGCTTCCGGGACGAGGTCAGGGTCCGTACCTCGGTGCCGGGCGTGGCCACCGGTCTCGCCGTCACCGGCGTCGGGGGCGACGTCCTGTTCGTCGAGGCGACCTCCATGGACGGCGAACCCGGTCTGACCCTCACCGGCCAGCTCGGCGACGTCATGAAGGAGTCGGCCGAGATCGCCCGCTCCTACGTGCGCAGCCACGCAGCGGCACTCGGCATCGACGCGGAGGTGCTGCAGCGGCGGGTGCACGTCCACGTGCCGGCGGGCGCGGTGCCGAAGGACGGCCCGTCGGCCGGCGTCACGATGACGACCGCGCTCGTGAGCCTGCTCGCCGGCCGGCCGGTGAAGGAGTCGGTCGGCATGACCGGGGAGGTCACGCTGCAGGGTCTCGTCCTGCCGATCGGGGGCGTCAAGCAGAAGGTGCTCGCCGCCCACCGGGCCGGCCTCACCGAGGTCGTGCTCCCGGCGGGCAACGACGGCGACCTCGACGACGTGCCGGAGAAGGTGCGGGAGGCGATGACGTTCCACCTCGCCACCACGGTCGACGATGTCCTCGCCGTAGCCTTCGCGTGATGGCCGACCCCCTCGTGCGCGACAACCCGGAGCAGACCCGGATGGAGATCGTCGTCGACGGCGCCGTCGCCGGCTACGTGGAGTACCGCGGCGGCCCCGACGTGCTCGACCTCCGTCACACCGAGATCGACTCGGCCTACGAGGGCCAAGGGCTCGGCGGCAAGCTCGCGCGCGGGGTGCTCGACGCCGTGCGCCGTGCGGACCAGAAGGTGATCCCGACCTGCCCTTTCATCAAGGGCTGGATCGAGAAGCACGAGGACTACAAGGACCTGGTGGTCGGCTGACCCACGCCGGGCGCCGCCCACGCGGCACTGGTCAGTACGAGCGGGGGAGGCCGAGCACGTGCTCGGCCAGGTAGTTGAGGACCATCTCCTGGGAGATCGGCGCGATCTTCATGAGCCGGGCCTCGCGCCACCACCGCTCGACGTCGTACTCCTTCGCGTAGCCCATGCCGCCGTGGGTCTGCAGGGCCCGGTCGGCGGCGTCGAAGGCGGCGTCGGCGGCGAGCAGCTTGGCGGTGTTGGCGTGCTCGGCGCACGGCAACCCGTTGTCGTAGCGCCAGCTCGCCTCGCGGATGACGAGCTCGGCGGCGTGGAGGGCGGCGTGGGACGCGGCGAGCGGAAAGGCGAGGCCCTGGTTCTGGCCGATGGCCCGGCCGAACACGACCCGGTCGTTCGCGTAGCGGACCGCCCGCCGCACCGCCGCCCGCCCGATGCCGAGGGCCTCGGCCGCCACCAGGATCCGCTCGGGGTTGAGCCCGTCCAGCAGGTAGTGGAAGCCCCGGCCCTCCTCGCCGATGCGATCGTCGTCCGCCACGAACAGGTCGTCGTAGCGCACCTCGCAGGAGACGACGGCGTTGCGGCCGAGCTTGTCGATGGGACGGATGTCGACCTCGGGGCGCTGCAGGTCGGCGAGGAGCAGGGTCATGCCGTCGGTGCGCTTGGCGCACTCGGCCGCCGGCATCGTGCGCACCAGGAGCAGCACCTTCTGGCACAGCGTCGCCTTCGTCGTCCACACCTTTCGGCCCCGCACGAGGTAGCCACCGTCGACCCGGCGGGCCGTCGTGGTGATCGACGTGGTGTCGGTGCCGGCGTCGGGCTCGGTCACGCCGAAGGCGACGTGGAGGGAGCCGTCCACGACCTGCGGCAGGTACCGGTCGCGCATGGCGTCCGAGCCGTGCTTGACCACCGGGTTCATCCCGAAGATCGACAGATGCAGCGCCGAGCAGCCGTTCATCGCGGCGCCCGAGGCCGCCACCTCCTCCAGCACGATCGACGCCTCGGTGATCCCCTGGCCGCCGCCGCCCCACCGCTCGGGGATGGCGATGCCGACCCAGCCGCCCTCGGCCATGGCGTCGTAGAACGCCCACGGGAACTCGTGGTCGGCGTCGCACCGCCGCCAGTAGGCGTCGTCGAAGGACGCACAGACGCGGCGAACACCGTCGCGGATCGCCTCGTGGGTGTCCTCGACGCCGAAGTCCACGCCGCGGAGGTTACGGCCCCGCCCACCCCACCCCTCGCCTCGGATCCCAACCTTGTCGCGCTCGCCGGCCTCAGGCCGGCGAGCGCGACAAGGTTCGTGATCTCGGGGGTCAGTCGGATGCGGTGTGCAGCCGGCGGCGGAGGGTGACGACCGACAGGGCCAGGATCACCGGGTAGATCTCGAGGCGGCCGAGCAGCATCTGCGCCATCGTGACGACGCGCGCCGTCCACGGCAGCGTGAGGTAGTCGTACGCCGGGCCGACGTCGCCGAGGCCGGGGCCGACGTTGCCGAAGCTCGACGCCGCCGCCGAGAACGACGTGATCATGTCGGGTCCGGTCAGGGCGATCAGCAGGGCGCCGCCGCCGAAGACGACGAGGGCCAGCACCATGAAGCCGACGATGCGGGTCGCGATCTCCTCCGGGAGCGCCCGGGCCCCGACCCGCACGGGGCGCACGAGGCGGGGATGCAGCTGGCTGAGCGCGGCGCGGTGGGCGAAGCTGGCGATGGCCAGCACCCGCACGAGCTTCACGCCGCCGGCGGTCGATCCGGCCATGGCCCCGATCGGGAGCAGCAGCATGACGACGATCTGCGCGCCCTGGCTCCACTCACCGAAGTCAGCCGTCGCGTAGCCCGTGGTGGACACCACCGACGTGATCGTGAAGAACGAGTCGCGAACGTGCGCGGCCACCGACGCGTCGACCTCGGCAGCGGCGAACACGATGGCGGTGGCGCCGATGACGATCGCCGCGTAGGCGCCGAACTCGAAGGAGCGCAGCAGCGGCCGGACCTGGCCCCGCAGGGCGCGGTAGTAGAGGGCGAAGCTGCCGCCGGCGAGGAACATCGATGCGATCGCGATCCACTCGATGGCCGCCGAGTCGAAGTGGGCGAGCGACCCGTTGTGCGGCGAGAAGCCGCCGGTCGAGACGGTCGTGAAGGCGTGGGCGAACCCGTCGAACAGGCTCATGCCCGCCAGCACGTAGGCGGCGACGACGGCCAGGGTGAATCCCACGTAGACCGACCACAGGTTGCGGGCGGTGTGGCGGACTCTGGGCGACAGCCGCTCGCCGGCGGGACCCGGCGCCTCGGCGGTCATCAGGTTCATGGCGCCGCTCCCGACGGTCGGGAGGACGGCGATGACGAGCACGATCACGCCCATGCCGCCGATCCACTGGGTCAGGGCCCGGTAGAAGAGCAGCCCCTGGGACGTCTCGGCGATCGGCCGGAGGATCGTCGCCCCCGTCGTGGTGAACCCCGAGATCGACTCGAAGAGCGCCTGGTCGGGCGCCGTGAGCCGGCCGGTCGCGAGGTAGGGAACGGCGCCGACGACGGCGAGCGCCATCCACGCCACGGTCACGGTCACGAACACCTCGAGGGTGCGGACCTCCTTGGGGACCTCGGTGCCCCGCCACACCACGAGCCCGACGAGCGTCGTCGGCACCCCGCACAGGACCAGGGCGGCGACGTCCGGTCCGCCGTCGACCTGGTCGACGATCGCGCCGAGCACCATGGCGATCCCCGCGACCGTCGAGGACAGCGCGGCGACGTGGACGGGCAGCGAGGGCCGTCTCCGGCGCGGCTCGAGCCGCGCTCTCGCTCCCTCCAGCGTCATGCCGAGAAGTGCTGCCTGGCCTTGTGGAGGTCGGTGGCGCGGGCGAACACGACGACCTTGTCGCCGGCGGCGAGCCGCGTCGGGCCCCGCACGATCTCCACCGATCCGTCGGGACGGACGGCGGCGCCGAGCAGCACCGACCGCGACACGTGCAGGTCGGCGACCACGGCCCCGTCGGCCGGACTTCCGGGCTCCACGGTGAACTCGTTGACCTCGACGTCGCTCTCGAGGAACGTGGCCACCGAGCCGCCGCCACCCCGCAGCTCGCGGAGGACGGCGTTGGCCGACGCCGTCCGGGGGCTCAGGGTGGCGTCGATCCCGAACTGCCCGACGAGGGGCAGGAGGGCGAGCCGGTGCATCACGGCGATGGTGAAGCCCGAACCCTCGGCGGCGGCGAAGGCGCAGGCGAGCACGTTTGCGGTGTCCTCCCCGGAGGTGGCGACGACCACGTCCATGGTCGCCACCGACTCCTGGGTGAGCAGCTCGATGTCGGTGATGTCGCCGTGGATCACCCGCACGCGCGGCAGCTCGGCGGCGAGCTGCTGTCCGCGGTGGAGATCGCGCTCGATGATCACCACCTCGGCACCCTCGGCCGACATGGCCGACGCCACCCGCGACCCCACGAGCCCGCCGCCGAGCACCATCACCCGCCGCACCCGGCGGCTCACGGCGCCGATCAGCTGGAGCGTCTCGCGGCGCGCTTCCCGAGTGGTCAGGACACGCACGTGATCACCGGCTTCGAGCACCTCGTCGCCGCGCGGGATCGTCGTCTCGCCCCGGCGGGTGACGGCGCCGAAGAGGAACTGCCACTGCGGCTCGAAGTCCCGCCCCACATCGCTCAGTCGTCGCCCGGCCACCGCCGAGCCCGGTCGGATCACCGCGCCGATGACGAGCAGGTCGCCACCGACCATCGGGTACACCTCGTCGGCCCCCGACAGGTGCACGAGCTCGAGGATCTCCTGCGCGGTGTCGGCATCGGGGTCGATGACGACGTCGGCGCCCACGGCGGCCAGGAGGCCGGCACCGGCGGGGCCCCGCAGCTCCTCGGTCTGGATGCGCACGACGGTCTTGGGCACGCCGTGCTCCTTGGCGAGCAGCGAGGCGATCAGGTTGACCTCGTCGTTCTGGGTCACGCCCGCCAGCAGCGACGCCCGGGCGATCCCGGCCTGCTCGAGCACCGACGGGTGGCAGGCGTTGCCGACCACCACCTGGATGTCGAGGTCCTCGCCGATGGCGTTCGCGGTGTCGGCGTCCTGCTCGATCACGACGACGTCGTGCTCGGCTTCCAGCCGCTCGGCCAGGTACCAACCGACCTCGCCGGCCCCGACGATGACCACGTGCACGGGCGGCAGTCTCGCGGCTGACGGCGACCTAGCGTGACCGGTGTGACCGAAGACATCGCCATCCGCTATCACCGGGTGGCCGACGGGTTCGGCGCGCGGGTCGGTGCCGTCCCCGACGGCGGCTGGGACCTTCCGGCGCCGTGCGAGGGGTGGGTGGCGCGGGACGTCGTCGCCCACCTGGTCGAGTGGATCCCCGCCTTCGTCGAGGCGGCGGGCGGCCCGCCGCTCCCGGCCGGCCCGTCGGTCGTCGCCGACCCCGCCGGCGCGTGGGCGGCCCTCGACGCCGGCATCCGCGCGCTGCTCGCCGATCCGGCGGTGGCCGCTGCAGAGATCACCCACCCGATGGCCGGCACGCATCGCGTCGACGAGATCGTCGAGCAGTTCTTCCTGGGCGACATCCTGGTGCACACCTGGGACCTCGCCCGGGCCGTCGGGCTGGACGAGCGACTCGACCCGGCGGCGGTGCACGACCTGCTGACCGGGATGGAGCCGCTCGACGAGGTCCTGCGGGCCAGCGGTCACTTCGGCCCGAAGGTCGAGGTGCCGAGCGATGCCGACGAGCAGACCCGCCTCATCGCCTTCACCGGCCGCCATCCCTGACGCCGGTGGCCGCAGCATGACCGAGCGGGTCCCGGTGCTGCTCCTCACCGGCACCGTGGGCGCCGGCAAGAGCACCCTCGCCTACGAGATCAACGACACCCTGTCCGAGATGGCGGTCCCCAACGCCGCCGTCGACCTCGACGCCCTCACCGCGCAGTGGCCGCCGACCTCCCGGTGGAACGCCGACCTCATGTTCGAGAACCTCGCCCTCCTCTGGCCGAGCTACCGCGCGCACGGCGCCACCCACCTCGTCCTCGCCCACGTGCTCGAGGACGGGACCGAGCTCGATCGCTACCGGGATGCCGTGCCCGGCGCCGACATCACCGTGGTGCGGTTGCTGGCCCCCGAAGCGACGCGTGCCGCGCGGCTGCGGCGCCGGATGCCGCCCGGCCCGTCGCGCGAGTGGCACCTCGCCCGGACCGTCGAGCTCGAGGCGATCCTCGACGCCGCCGCCCACGAGGACTTCGTCGTCGACAACGGCGACCGCCCGCCGCGCGCTGTGGCGCTCGAGATCCTGCACCGCGCCGGCTGGATCGACAGGTGAACCGTCATGCCCAGACGGGCTCGAGCTCCTCGCTGACGGTGCCGTCGCGGTGGAACACGAGGAACCGGTCGAAGGACGCCATCAGCCAGCGGTCATGTGTGACCGTGAGCACGGTGCCGGTATAGGACGCGATGGCCGACTCGAGCGCCTCGGCGGAGGTGACGTCGAGGTTGTCGGTGGGCTCGTCGAGCAGGAGCAGCGTCGAACCCGCCAGCTCCAACAGGAGCACCTGCACCCGCGCCTGCTGGCCGCCGGAGAGCGTCTCGAACGGCTGGTTCCATGCGCCGTCGAGCTCGTAGCGGCGCAGCGACGCCATCGCCGGGCCCCGGGCGAGGCCGTGGTCGGCGAGCACGTCGACCAGCTTCCGCCCGAGCAGCTCGGGGTGCTCGTGCGTCTGGGAGAAGTGGCCGGCGACGACGCGGGCGCCGAGCCGCGCCGCGCCGACGTGCTCGACCTGTTGGCCGGCGAGCAGGCGGAGGAAGTGGCTCTTGCCGGTGCCGTTCAGGCCGAGGATGCCGACGCGCTCGTTGAACAGGATCTCGGCGTCGAACCGCTCGACGATGCCGGGGAAGCCGAGGCCCTCGACGATCACCGCCCGCTTGCCGGTGCGACCGCCCTCCAGCTTGATCGACACCTGCTGGTCCTTGGGGCGCTCCCGCGGGACCCGCTGGTCGTGACGGCGCATCTTCGTCTTCGTCGCCCGGAGCCGGCTGGCGGCGGCGTCGGTCATCTGCAGCTGCCGCCGCAGCTCGCGCACCTGGGCCTCCAGCCGCTTGCGCTCCTCGGCCCAGCGTCGATGCTCCTCGTCGAGCCGGTCGATCCGCGCTTGGCGCGCTTCGTGCCAGGTGGCGAAGGAGCCGCCGTGGATCCAAGCGCCCCGGCCCTCGAGGGTGACGACCTTCGTGGCGGTGCGCGCCAGCAGCTCGCGGTCGTGGCTCACGAACAGGACGGTCTTGCGGGTCGCCCGCAGCTGGTCCTCGAGCCACTCCTTGCCGGGGACGTCGAGGTAGTTGTCGGGCTCGTCGAGCAGCAGCACGTCGTCACCGCCCCGCAGCAGCGCCTCGAGCGCGAGCCGCTTCTGCTCGCCGCCGCTCAGCTCCCGCACCGGGCGGTCACCGGCTTCGGCCAAGCTCTGGCGGAGGGCGACCACGGTGCAGGTGTCCCACAGCACCTCGGCTTCGACGCCGCCCGCGTCGGACCACGCCGCCCACGCCTCGCCGACCCGCACGCCGGTGGCCGCCGACGGCTCGTCGCGGGCCGCCCGCTCGGCGACCTCGAGCCGGCGCGCAGCGTCTCGAACGGCCGGCGGCGACAGCGACACCAGCAGCTCGCGCACGGTGGTGGTGTCGCGGATCGCACCGATCATCTGGCGCATCACGCCGAGCCGGCCGTCCACGGTCATGGTGCCGGTGGCGCCGCCCTCGTCGCCGGCGAGGAGGCGGACCAGCGTCGTCTTGCCGGTGCCGTTGGCACCGACGAGCGCGACCCGGTCGCCGTCTCCGACGCGGAAGGACACGTTGTCGAACAGCGGTCCACCCCCCGGGAAGCGAAACCCGAGGTGGGCGACCTCGATCGCTCCCATGGCACCGATCTTGGCCGTTCCGGGCGCGGCGCGGCGCCGATATCGAGCCGCCCTCGGGTCAGCGCGGCGGGTGGACCTCGCGGGGGTCGACGATGACCAGTGGGATGTCGCGGTCGGTGCGGTCCTGGTAGCCGGCGTAGCCCCTGTATCGGGACGTCACGCGCGACCACAGCTCGGCCCGCTCCTCGGGCGAGGCGATCCGGGCGTGCATCGGGCGGGTGCGCCCGCCCATCGTGATCTCGACCTCCGGGTTGGCCCGGAGGTTGCGGCACCACTGCGGTTCGCGGTCGTCGCCGCCGTAGGAGCCGACGAGCACGACGGTGTCACCGTCGACGATCGGCGCCGTGAGCATGGTCTGCCGGGGGGCGCCCGATCGCCGCCCGGTCGTCGTGAGGATCAGCGCCGGCATCCCCGCGACCCGGCCTCCGACGCGGCCACCGGTGGCGGAGAACAGCGAGCGGTGCACGGCGTTGACGACCTTGGCCGTCTCGTCCTTCAGGTTCACGGCGGCACCCTACCGGACTCCTACCTACCAGTAGGTAGGTGCGAGCGGGTAAGGTGACGGCCATGCCTGGCATCCCCCTCGTCGCCGAGCTGGAACCCGTCGTGGCCGGCCTCCTCGAACGTCACC
>DATLFP010000032.1:0-41219 GCA_035540955.1 Acidimicrobiales bacterium | reverse complement strand
AGCGACACCGTGTGCGAGCGGATCGACAGCGCCTCGGTGCCGTCGCCGGCCCGGGCGATGAACCCCTCCCACACGAGGACGTAGGCGAGCCCCCACGCCATCGCCCGCTTGACCCGCAGCCCGAGGAACGTGAACACCCCGGCGTAGGCGGCGCTGGCGGCGGCGCAGGCAGCGATGGTCGCGCCCACCAGCGCGCCGCCGGCGCCGGTGGCCATCGCCGCGAGTGCCATCGGCACCACGACCACGGGGAGGCTCACCGAGAGGGCGGCGAGCAGGGCCGCCACCGCCAGGTGCCATCGCGGGACGGGCCGCAGCCACAGGTAGACGAGGGTGCCGTCCTCGTTCGGGTCGCCCAGCACCGCGGACGCGAGGACGAGGGTCACCACCGGCACGATGAGGGCGAGACCGAGGTTGGCCACCATCAACGTGCCGTCGTCGAGGGGATCGGCGCCCTCGGCCCGCCCGATGGCGAAACCGACGACGACGGCGACCGCGCCGAGGGCGAGCAGGCCGAGCAGCCGCCCGCGGGTGGCGATCGACGAGACGAAGAGCCGGTAGAGCGATCCCACGTCAGCCCGCCCGTCCGACGAGGTAGCGGAACACGCTCTCGAGGTCGTCGTCGAGCGGCACCACCTCGAGCAGGTGGGCGCCGGTCCTGGCGGCGGCCGGCGCCACCTCGGCCCGGAAGGCAGCGGCGTCGACGGTGTCGACCACGACGGTGTCGCCGTCCTGTACCAGAACCCCGATCACGGTGCGGGCCGCCAGCAGCGCACCGGCGAGCTCGTGCGGCTTGTCGGTGCGCACCCGCACGCGGTGCGGCCGGTCGTCCATCAGCTCGCGGATGGCGTGGAAGTCGCCCTCAGCAGCCAGCCGTCCGTTGCTCATCACCAGCACCCTCGAGCCGAACCGCTCGACCTCGTCGAGCACGTGGCTGGACACCAGCACGCAGCGGCCCTCGTCGCCGAGACGCCGGAACAGCTCGATGAGGTGGAGCCGCTGGCGGGGGTCGAGCCCCTCGAGCGGCTCGTCGAGGACCACCACCTCGGGGTCGTGCACGATGGCCTGGGCGACCTTGATGCGCTGCCGCATGCCCTTCGAGTACGACCGCAGCGGGCGCCGGTCGTCGGGGTCGAGCTCGACCAGCCGGATAGCCGCCTCGGCCGAGCGCCCGGGATCGGGCAGGCCGTGCAGGCGTGCCGCCAGCTCGACGAAGCGCCGGCCCGAGAGCGCCTCGAGCATCGCCTCCTGCTGCGGGACCAGCCCGAGCCGCCGGTACAGCGCCGGGTTGTCGTTGGGGTCCTCGCCGAGCAGCCGCACCGTGCCCTGCGACGGGCGGGTCAGGCCGCACAGCAGACGCAGGATCGTGGACTTGCCGGCGCCGTTCGGCCCGAGCAGGGCGGTCACCCCGAGGTCGAGGGTGAACGAGACGTCGGTCACGGCGACGACGTCGCCGAACCACTTGGTCGCGTTGACGACCTCGACGGGCGCCGTCACCGGGCCACCGTCAGCTGCTGGTAGCGCCACCAGACGACGGCGGCGGCGCCGATCACCCAGGTGAAGACCCCGGCGACGAGCGACGCGGTGGCCAGCGTCGGCTCGGATCCCAGCTCGCCGTAGATGCGCTGGACCAGCTCGAAGGGGAGGAACGCCAGGTTGAGCAGGTAGAGGCGGCGGTCGAAGTCGGCGCCTTCCACCAGCGCGCTCGTCACGGAGCTCGACACGAGGAGGGTCAGGATCACCCCCGCCGACGCCACCGCCCGGCGGTCGGTGAGGCTGGCGGCGGCGAGGGACACCGCGGTGTAGATGGCGGCGACGACGAGGCCGGCGACGAGCGTGCGCACGAGGACGAGCGCGAAGTCGGCCACGGTCTCGGGCCCCACGTCGATCAGCGTTCGCCCGATGAGGAGCAGCAGCTGCGGGCCGAGGGTCACGAGCAGCAGCACCGGCAGCACGGCGAGCACCTTCGCGAGGAGGTACGTCTCGCGGGTCAGGGGCGACGCCAGGTACATGCCGAGCATCCCGTTGCGGCGATCGGAGCACAGCACCTCGGGTCCGACGATGGCCACGAAGAGGACGATGGCGGCGGTGATGTTGCCGAAGTAGTCGGCGTAGCCGGGGATGGCGTCGAGATCGCCGGTGATCTCGTCGGGGATGATCGCGGCGATGCCGAGGAACACCGCCGCCGGCAGGTAGGCGATGCCCACGGTCGCGATCGGCAGCAGCTTCGCCCAGAACGTCCGCCGCAGCCCGAGACCGCGGAGGATCGAGTGGACGGCGAGGCTGCGGACGCTGGCTCGCACCCCGAGTCGCTCGCCGTCGTAGGCGCGGTAGCCCTGCTCGTAGATGTGCGCGGCGCGGTCGGTCACGAGGTGCCCATCTCAGACGGCCGTCCCGGCGGCGAGGAACACGTCCTCGAGGGTCGCGGTCCGGCGCTGGAGCCGGCGGATGCCGATCGCCAGCTCCGCGCAGGCGTCGCGCACGGCGTCGACGACGGCCAGCTCCTCGCCGGTCACCGCCAGCCGGAGGCCGACCACCTCGACCTCGAGGCCGGCGGCGCGGCTCCGCGCCGCCGCCCCCGCGGAGCTCGTCGAGCCGGCCCGAGGTGACGACGGTGCCCGCCGAGAGGATGAGCACGCCGTCGCACACCCGCTCGACCTCCTCGAGCAGGTGGGACGAGAGGATCACGGAGATGCCGAAGTCGGTCCCGATCCGGCGGATGAGCTGCAGCATGGCGTCGCGCTGCATCGGGTCGAGGCCGTTGGTCGGCTCGTCGAGCAGGAGCAGTGCCGGGTCGTGAGCGAGCGCGGCGGCCAGCTTGACCCGCTGCTTCTGCCCGGTCGACATCGTCCCGATCGGCCGGAACCGCTCCTCGCCCAGGCCCACGTGCCACAGCGCGTCGCTGGCCCGGCCCACTGCGGCCTTCCGGGGCAGGCCGTGCACCTCGGCCAGGTGGCGGACGAGATCGTGGGCCCGCACGTCGCCGGGCAGGGCTTCGTGCTCGGGCGCGTACCCGAGCCGGGCCCGCACCTCGGGGCCGGCCGTCGTGGGATCGAGACCGAGCACCTGGATGCGGCCCTCGTCCTGGCGATGGAGCCCGAGGATCAGCCCGAGCAGGGTCGTCTTGCCGGCCCCGTTGGCGCCGAGCAGTCCGGTCACGCCGGGCCCGATCTCGGCGTCGACCCCGGCGAGGGCGAGGGTCGAGCCCCACCGCTTCACCACGCCCTTGGCGCGGACGACGATGTCGGTCATGGACCCGTGACCGTATCGGCCACGTCGATCAGTGCTTCGGTGCGGTCGCCGGGATGTAGACGACAAGCTGCATCCCCGGCTGGTCGAGCACTCCGAGCCGGTGATGGTCGTAGGTGACCCGTCCGAGGTCGGGGCGGTCGAAGACGCGCCGCGTCGTCACGAACGGCGAGACGTCGTTCGCGTCCCAGAGCGCGGCGAACGCAGGTGACTCGCGCTGCAGCCGCTCGACGACTCCTTCGATGGCCGGGTCGTCGGGCCAGTCCGTGCGGTGGAGCCGGAACTGGGCGACGAGTCGGACGAGCTCCTCGTCGTGGTCGGCCATGAGCCTTCCGAGGTCGGCGTCGAGGAACACCAGCTCGAGAAGGTTCGGGGCCTCGAACGTCTCGAGCTTCGGGAAGAGGCGCACCTCGGCCGCGTTCCAGGCGACGATGTTCCAGCACCGGTCCAGGAGGTAAGCGGGGTTCGGCTCGAGCTCGTCCAGCAACGTCTGGAGTGCGGCGGTCACCTGTGCCGACTCGTCGGTCGCCGCCACCCGGTAGCCGGCAAGCGCGAACAGGTGGGTGCGCTCGGCGTGGCCGAGCCGCAAGGCCCGGGCGAGCGACGTCAGCACGTCGGGTGAGACCGCATGGGCGTGTCCCTGCTCGAGCTTTGCGAGCCAGGACACCGTCACGCCCGCCAGCGACGCCAGCTCCTCGCGCCGGAGTCCCGGTGTGCGACGACGGTCAGCGGGGAACCCGGCTGCGACCGGGTCGACACGCGCCCGCCGCGACCGGAGGAACGCCCCGACCTCCGCAGCTCGCACGCGGCGAAGGTAGTACTGGCAGTGCCACTCTCAGCGGAGGCTGTCGGAGCCGGCTGCGCCCGTGCGAGCATCGTTCGCATGACCACGAACGAGCTCCCCGAGGGCACCAGCGCCGTCTTCGTCTCGGAGAACCCCGGCCGCGACGTGCAGCGAGTGGGCACGGCTCGGGTCCTCGGTGAGGACATCACGAAGGTGCACGACCCGGTCTGGGGCGTGGTGGGCACCCTGGGCGACAGCCAGTGCTACCTCGGCGTGAACGAGAAGGTCGCCGCCGTCCAGGCGGCGCTGGCGCGGCGCGTCCACGCTGAGGACCTTCCCATCCGGTTGATCGCACCGGGCTTCACGATGGGCGTCTCGGACGGGCAGCTCAACGGCACCGATCGCATGCGCTACTCGCTCATCGGCCGCGAGCTGGTGAACGACAGCACCGACATGCACCTGCGGGCGAACGAGGTCGCTGGCCTGATCGCGGTCGTGGCGTGCGACAAGCCGCCGGTCGGCACGCTCGCCGCGATCCTGGAGCACAACGCGCCGGCGGTGCTGCTCTCCGACGGCTCCATCCGGCCCGGCGTCGACCCGACGACGGGGGCGCGCATCGACCTGGTCGACGCCTTCCAGGTCGCCGGTGATCCCGACCCGGCCACCCGCGCCCGATACGCGGTGCATGCGTGCCCCGGCATCGGGAGCTGCGGCGGGATGTTCACCTACAACACGATGCAGACGTTCATGGCGGTCCTCGGCATGGAGCCGCTGCACATGGTGGCGCCCGCGTCCGACGATGCCCGGCGGACGACGGTGTTCCCCGACGAGCTCGTCGACTGCATCGTGACCATGACGAAGCAGGGCATCTGTCCCCGCGACATCGTCACCCCGGCGGCGCTCCGCAACGCGCTGACGGTCACGATCGCCATGGGCGGGTCGACGAACGTCGCCCTGCACAGCGTCGAGATCGCCCGTGCGGCCGGTCTCGATCTCTGGAACGACGTGATCAGCCAGCGCGAGTTCAACGATCTCGCCCGCCGGCTGCCCGTCCTCGTGAACATGCGGCCGTTCGGCGCGTACTCGATGGTCGACATCGACGCCAAGGGCGGCCTGCAGGTCGTTGTGAAGGAGCTTCTCGACGCCGGCATGCTCGACGGTGGGGCGATGACGTGCACGGGCGAGACCCTCGCCGCCCAGGTCGCCCGGCTCGACCCGCCGGCGCCGGACGGCGACGTGATCCACACGGTGGCCACGCCGTTCAAGGACACCGGCGGGCTGCGCCTGCTCGGCGGCAACCTGGCACCCGACGGTGGCGCCATCCTCAAAGTCGCCGGTGTCGAGGGTGGGATCACCGACGGTCGGTTCACCGGCCGGGCGCGGGTGTTCAACGGTGAGGACGCGCTCGTCACCGCCCTCGAGGACGACCCCGACTCCTTCGCCGACCACGACATGGTTGTCATCCGCTACCTCGGTCCGCGCGGCGCGCCGGGCATGCCCGAGCTGCTCGACCCGACGTCGCGGATGACGACGCTGTGCCGCCAGCGCAACATCACGATCGCGCTCATGACCGATGCCCGGTTCTCGGGCGGCTCCGTCGGCCTCGTCATCGGCCACGTGGCGCCCGAGGCGTACCTCGGCGGGCCGATCGCCCTCATCGAGGACGGCGACACCATCGTCGTCGACCTCAACACCGACCACCTCGACTGCACCGAGCTGGACGACGCCGACGTGGCCGCCGCCCGCGTCGCGGCGTGGCGGGCCGCCGCCGACGCCAACGGCGGCGAGCACCCCGACGCCACCCCGGTGACCAGCCGGGTCCTGCGCCGCATGCGCGCCACCGCCCAGCCCGCCCTCCGCGGCGGCGGGATGAACGACCAGCCCGCATGACCGACGTCTTGTGGCGGTTCCTTTCGCTGGGCGAAAGGAACCGCCACAAGACGTCAGGCCCAGAGGCCGCTCGAGCGGGCCTCGGGCAGCATGAGGTCAGCGGCGCCGGACCGGGCGGCGGTGGAGGAGACGTCGTGGTGGTCCACGGCGAGCACGGTCACGTGGGGGCCCGCGGGGACGGGATGGTCGAGCCGGCGGGCGACGGCGAGGCGGGGGAGCCGGGCCAGGGCGGCGTCGCGCTCGGCGGCCGACCCGCCGTAGAACGACGGATCGAGCACCTGGGTCCACTTGTCGGCGCCCAGCACCAGCCACCCGTAGCCGGCGGCGATGTCGGCCAGGAGCCGGGATTCGGTCACCACGACGCCCAGCCACGGCCGGGTGGCGGCGACCGCCCGGAGCACCCCGGCCCGCTCCTCGACCGTCGGGCGCAGGACCGTCTCCTTGCCGAGCGCCGACCGTGACAGCACCAGGTCGACCCGCTCCAGGCCACACTGCCGGACCGCCGCCTCCGCCATCGCCAGATGAGCGACGGTCGGGGGGTTGTAGGAACCGGGAAACGCTGCCACACTGTTCACGCCATGTCCCCCCGCGACCTCCTCGTAATCATCACCTAAGCACGCCGCCCCCACCCGCGCGACGTGCCACGACCTCCCAACCGGGAGGTCGTTTCAGTTTTCCGGCGCAAGAAGGAAGAGCACGCGATGAAGCTGACCGGGGCGCAAGCCCTCATTAAGAGTCTCGAGATGGAAGGCGTCGAAGTCATGTTCGGGTTGCCGGGCGGCTGCATCCTCCCCGCCTACGACCCGATCATCGACTCCTCGATCCGACACATCCTCGTGCGCCACGAGCAGGGCGCCGGCCACATGGCCGAGGGCTACGCCCACGTGACGGGACGACCCGGCGTCGCCATGGTGACGAGCGGCCCCGCCGCCACCAACCTCGTGACCCCCCTGTGCGACGCCTACATGGACTCGATACCGATGGTGGCCATCACCGGCCAGGTGGGCACGGCGGCGATCGGCACCGACGCCTTCCAGGAGTGCGACACGGTGGGGATCACCCGCAGCGTGACCAAGCACAACGAGCTGGTCATGTCGCCCGAGGACCTGCCCCGGGTCGTGAAGGAGGCGTTCCACATCGCCACCACCGGCCGGCCCGGGCCCGTCCTCATCGACGTCCCGAAGGACGTCCTCCAGAACGAGATGGAGTGGTACTGGCCCGAGTCGGTCGACCTCCCCGGCTACAAGCCGAGCACCCGGGGCCACCCCCGCATGATCCGCGAGGCCGCCAAGCTGATGCTGCAGGCGCGCCAGCCGGTCATCTACGCCGGGGGCGGGATCCTCAAGGCCCGCGCCGCCGAGGCGCTGCGGGAGCTGGCCGAGCTCACCGACATCCACGTCGTGACCACCCTCATGGCGCGGGGTGCCTTCCCCGACGACCACCAGCTGGCCCTCGGCATGCCGGGCATGCACGGCAACTACACGGCCGTCACCGCCATGCAGCGCTCCGACCTGCTCATCGCGCTCGGCTCCCGCTTCGACGACCGCGTCACCGGGAAGGTCGACGCCTTCGCCCCCGACGCCAAGATCATCCACGTCGACGTCGACCCCGCCGAGCTCGGGAAGGTCCGCAAGCCGGACGTGCCGATCGTGGGCGACTGCCGCCTGGTCATCGAGGAGCTCGTCACCGCCGTGCGGGACCTGCTCAACGGCGGCGAGTCGTTCCCCGACCGGACCGAGTGGCGCCAGACCCTCAGCGGCTGGCAGGAGAAGTACCCGCTCGCGTACGAGCCGGCCGAGGAGGGTGACCTCCTCAAGCCGCAGTACGTGCTCGAGTGCCTGCGGGACTCCGCCCCCGACGACTGCATCGTCGCGTCGGGTGTCGGCCAGCACCAGATGTGGACCTCGCAGTACTGGGGCTTCAACCACCCGTACACGTTCGTGAACTCCGGTGGGCTCGGGACGATGGGCTTCAGCGTCCCCGCCGCCATCGGGGCGAAGGTCGGCCGTCCCGACAAGATGGTCTGGGCCATCGACGGCGACGGCTGCTTCCAGATGACGGCACAGGAGCTCGTCACCGCGAGCGTCGAGCGCATCCCGATCAAGGTCGCGATCCTCAACAACGCCTACCTCGGGATGGTCCGCCAGTGGCAGGAGATGTTCTACGAGGAGCGCTACAGCGAGGTGTACCTCTCCCACGACGTGCCCGACTACGTGAAGTGGGCCGAGGCCATGGGGTGTGTGGCGTTCCGGGCCGAGTCGCCCGAGGAGGTCCAGCCGGTCATCGACAAGGCCAACGAGATCAACGATCGACCGGTCGTCGTCGAGTTCCGCACCGACTCGCGCGAGAAGGTCTTCCCCATGGTCGCCGCCGGCCAGAGCAACGACGACATCGTCGTCCCCCCGTTCCAGGCGGGTCCTCACGGCAAGGGTGGTGACTGAGATGGGAGAGGTGACCCACCACACGCTGTCGGTGCTGGTCGAGAACCGGGCCGGGGTGCTCGCTCGGGTCGCGGGCCTGTTCGCACGCCGCGGCTACAACATCAACTCGCTCGCGGTGGCCCCGACCGACGACGAGCGGTTCAGCCGGATCACGATCGTCGTCGACGCCGAGTCGGCGCCGCTCGAGCAGATCACCAAGCAGCTGTTCAAGCTCATCAACGTGGTGAAGATCAGCGAGCTGCACCCCGAGGACTCGATCGAGCGCGAGCTGCTGCTGTGCACGGTCAAGGCCCCACAGGATCTCCGCAGCAAGGTGATCGAGCTCGTCCAGGTGTTCGAGGGTCGGATCCTGGGGGTCGGTCACGACGAGCTCACGGTCTCCCTCGACGGCCAGCCCACCAAGATCGACGACTTCGAGGAGCTCTTGCGCCCCTACGGGATCGTCGAGCTCCAGCGCACCGGCCGCGTGGCGCTTCCCAAGCTGGAGCGCACGCCGGCCCGACTGCGCTCCGTCCGATCCAACAAGGCAGGATGAACGAATGGCACAACAGTCCCGGCCCCCGGCCCCGGTCCTCTACGACAAGGACGCCGACCAGAGCCTCATCGCCGGCCGCAAGGTGGCGGTGATCGGCTACGGCTCCCAGGGGCATGCCCACGCCCTCAACCTGAAGGACTCCGGGGTCGACGTGCGCGTCGGTCTGCGGGAGGGGTCCAGCTCGAAGAAGAAGGCCGAGGAGGCGGGCCTGCGGGTCCTGCCCATCGCCGAGGCGACCGCCGAGGCCGACGTCGTGATGATCCTGCTGCCGGACACGGAGCAGCGAGACGTCTACGAGCACGACATCGCCCCGAACCTGGACGCCGGCGACGCCGTGCTCTTCGCCCACGGGTTCAACATCCGGTTCGAGCAGATCAAGCCCGATCCGAGCATCGACGTGGCCATGGTCGCGCCCAAGGGACCGGGCCACCTGGTGCGGCGCGCCTATCAGGAGGGCGGCGGCGTGCCGTGCCTCATCGCCGTCGCGCAGGACGCCACCGGCAAGGCGCGGGAGCTGGCGCTGTCCTACGCCGGCGCCATCGGCGGCGCTCGCGCCGGCGTGCTCGAGACGACGTTCGAGGAGGAGACCGAGACCGATCTCTTCGGCGAGCAGGTCGTGCTCTGCGGCGGGCTCACGTCGCTGGTGCAGGCGGGGTTCGAGACACTGGTCGAAGCCGGCTACCAGCCGGAGTCGGCGTACTTCGAGTGCCTGCACGAGGTGAAGCTCATCGTGGATCTCATGTACGAGCAGGGGATCGCCGGCATGCGCTACTCCATCTCCGACACCGCCGAGTACGGCGACGTCACCCGGGGCCCGCGCATCATCAACGAGACCGTCAAGGCCGAGATGAAGAAGATCCTCACCGAGATCCAGAGCGGGGCGTTCGCCGAGGAGTGGATCGCCGAGTCCCGCGGTGGTCGCAAGCGGTTCAACGAGCTGCGGGAGGCCGGCAAGCGCCACCCGATCGAGGTCGTCGGCAAGCAGCTGCGGTCGATGATGCCCTGGATCAGCGAGGGCAAGCAGTCGGTCGAGGAGGCCTCGGGCGGCGCGCTCGACTGATCTGCGCAGCACGCGCGTCGCCCTCGCAACCTGTGCTCGGCTCCCGGACGGGGACCCCGAGACGGCGCGGCTCGGGTTCGAGCCGGCCGTGTGGGACGACGCGGCGGTCGACTGGTCTCGCTACGACCTCGTGGTGATCCGGTCGACGTGGGACTACACGGGCAAGGTCGACGCGTTCCTCGCCTGGGCCGACTCGGTGCCCCGGCTCCTCAACCCCGCCGACGTGGTCCGGTGGAACCACGACAAGCGGTACCTGGCGGCGCTGCAGGCGAAGGGCGTGCCGACGGTGCCGACGGCGTTTCTGGCCCCCGGTGAGCCCGTCGATCTCACCGAGGACCGGCGCTACGTGGTCAAGCCGACGGTGTCCGCCGGTGCGAACGACACCATGGCCGGCGACGCCGGGGCGGTGATGCGCCACGTGCGGTCGCTGCACCGGTCGGGCCGGACGGCAATGGTGCAGCCGTACCTCGAGGGCATCGATGAGCGGGGCGAGACGGCGATCGTCTACATCGCCGACGCCTTCAGCCACGCGGCCGGGAAGCGGCCGGTGCTCGGTCACGCCCGGTTCCCCGACGGCACGCTGGAGCCTGAGCACGTCACGCCGCGGGACGCCACGACGGCCGAGCTGGACCTCGCCGAGCAGGTGCTCGACACCATCCCCTTCGATCGCTCGAGCTTGCTCTACGCCCGTGTCGATCTGATCCCCGGCCCCGACGGTGACCCCGTTCTTCTCGAGCTCGAGCTGATCGAGCCGTCACTGTTCCTCGACCAGTCGCCCGGTGGTCGCGCCGCGGCTCGTTTCGCCGCGTCCATCTCTGCCGTTCTTGCGTAGATCAGGACCGGCCGCCGGCACTGATCTACGCAAGAACGGCAGCATTCGCGGGGGCGGGTGCCCGTACCCTCGCTGACCATGGGTCCGCATCGGCGCCTGCTCGCCGTCCTCGTCGCCGGTCAGGTGCTCGGTGGGGCGGCGACGGCGGCCGGCATCGCGGTGGCGACGATCCTCGCCAAGGATCTCCTCGGAGGTGACTCCCTCGCCGGCCTCGCCTTCGCCGGCTCGACCTTCGGCGCGGCGGCGGCGGCCGTGCCCCTCGCCCGCCGGACGGCGCGGCGGGGACGGCGCTCGGGCCTGACGGTCGGCTACCTCGTGGGCGGCGTGGGCGCCGTGCTCTGCGTGGTCGCCGCCGAGGTCGAGTGGTTCCCCATCCTCCTCGCCGGTCTGTTCCTCTTCGGGGCCGGCAACGCCGCCAACCTCCTCGCCCGCTACGCCGCCGCCGACCTCGCGCCGCCCGAGCGGCGGGCGCGGTCGATCTCGATCGTCGTGTTCGCCACCACCGTCGGGGCGGTGGCGGGACCCAACCTGCTCGACCCGTCGGGCCGGCTCGCCGAGGCCGTCGGCCTGCCCACGCTGAGCGGGCCGTTCCTCGTGTCGATCGCCTGCTTCGCGGTCGCGGTGCTGGTCGAGTGGGCGCTGCTCCGGCCCGACCCGATGGAGGTGGCCGGTCTCCTCGGCGCCGAGATCGAGGAGGCGCCGCGGCGCTCGATCGCCGAGAGCCTCGAGGTGGTCCGGGCCGCCCCCGGTGCCCGGCTCGGCATGGGCGTGATGGTCACCGGCCACGCGGTGATGGTCACCGTGATGGCGATGACGCCGCTGCACATGCGAGGCGACGGTCACAGCCTGCGGGTGATCGGTCTCGTCATCTCCCTGCACATCGCCGGCATGTACGGCCTCTCGCCGCTGGTCGGCGTTGCCGCCGACCGCATCGGCCGCCTGCCGGTGGCCATGGCCGGCACCGCCACGCTCGTCGTCGCCACGCTCCTCTCGGCGTCCGGCGGCAGTCACGGGGTCCTGATGGTCGCCCTCCTGCTGCTCGGCATCGGCTGGAGCCTGACCCTCATCAGCGGGTCGGCGCTGCTCACCGACAGCATCGCCGCCGAGGAGCGACCGTCGGTCCAGGGCGTGGCCGACCTCGCCATGGGAGTGACCGCCGGCGCCGGCGGGTTCGCCTCCGGGCTCGTTGTCGGCGTGCTGTCCTACGAGGCCCTCAGCCTCCTCGCCGCGGTGGCGTCGATCGCGGCCGGCCT
The DNA here is from genome assembly GCA_035540955.1 of Acidimicrobiales bacterium. Classification (GTDB taxonomy): domain Bacteria; phylum Actinomycetota; class Acidimicrobiia; order Acidimicrobiales; family CADCSY01; genus DATLFP01. Next base: position 29,178 of record DATLFP010000032.1, on the reverse strand, counting down.
CGCCGTCCTCCGCCGGCGCGTGCTCCCGATACCCGAGCCCGCGGGTGCGACGACGGGCGCGTAGCGCAGCTTCCTAGCCGGGGAGGTTGCCCTCGATGGTCTTCACGAGGGTCTCGTCGTCGGGCGTGACGACGGGCGAGAAGCGGGTGACCTTCCCGCCCGGCGCGATGACGAACTTCTCGAAGTTCCAGCGGATGTCGCCGGTGTGTCCCTCGGCGTCGGCCACCTGCTTCAGCTCCTCGTACAGCGGGTGGGTGCCCTCGCCGTTCACGTCGACCTTCTCGAACATCGGGAAGGTGACCCCGTAGGTGGTGGAGCAGAACGTCTCGATCTCCTCGGGCGAGCCCGGCTCCTGACCGCCGAACTGGTTGCACGGGAAGCCGAGGACGGCGAAGCCCCGGTCCTTGTACTTCTCGTGCAGCTCCTCGAGGCCCGAGTACTGCGGCGTGAGGCCGCACTTGGAGGCCACGTTCACGACGAGGACCGTCTTGCCCTCGTAGTCCTTGAGCGAGGCGTCCTCGCCCTTCAGCGTCTTGACCGGTGCGTCATACAGAGCCATGGGGACCTGTCTACATCGTCTCCTCGAAGGACACCACGCCCTCACCCCGGAGCACGTTCTTGAGGAGCTTGCCGCTGGCGTTGCGGGGCAGCTTGTCGTCCTGGATCTCCACGTACTCGGGCACCTTGAAGTTGGCCAGGGTCTCGGCCACCCACGCCCGCACGTCGGCGGCGGTGACCGACCGGCCGGGCTCGACCTGCACGACCGCCTTCACCTCCTCACCGAGGGTGGGGTGGGGAACACCGATCACGGCGGCGTCGGCGATCGCGGGGTGCTCGACGAGGCGGTTCTCGATCTCGACGCAGTAGATGTTCTCGCCGCCCCGGATGATCATGTCCTTCGCCCGGTCGGTGATGTAGAGGAAGCCCTCGTCGTCGAGCCGACCGATGTCGCCGCTGCGGAGCCACCGGTCGGGGGTGATGGTCTCCGCCGTGGCCTCGGGCTTCCCCCAGTAGCCGGGCATGATGATCGGTCCCCGGATCCACACCTCCCCGGTCTCGCCGACGGGCACGTCCTCGCCCTTGCCGTCGACGACACGCACCTCGACGACCGGCAGGGGCCGGCCCACGGAGTCGGGCCGGTCGATGAAGTCCTGGCCGGCGATGAGCGTCGCCACCGAAGACGACTCGGTGAGCCCGTAGGCGTTGCCGAGCCCGACGCCGACGTTGGGGAACGTCTCCTGCACGCGGCGTTGCAGCTCGCCCGCCGACGGCGAACCCCCGTACGCGACGGACGTGACCGACGACGTGTCGTAGTCGTGGCGGTCGGGGAACTCGACGATGCGCCAGATCATGGTCGGGACCGTGGCGAACACGTTCACCTTCTCGTCCTGGATGAGTCGCAGCGCCTTCTTGGGCTCGAACTTGCCGACGGGGATGACGAGCTTCAACCCGGCCAGCAGGCCGACGACGATCCCCGAGTGGCAGCCCGACACGTGGAACATCGGCGACGTCAGGAGCGACGCCGTCTGGCCGCCGCCGCTGTCCTGCAGCACGGCGCCTCCACCGGCCATGGCGCCGGCGACCGCGTTGAACATCGTGTTCTGCAGGTTGGCGATCATCGAGCGGTGCGAGCTGACGGCGCCCTTGGGCCGTCCCGTCGTGCCGCTCGTGTAGAAGATGACCGCGTAGTCGTCCTCGGCGATCGGTTCGTCGGGCGCGGTGTCTGACTCCGACACCAGCTCGTCGAAGCGCCGGACTCTGGGATCGTCGTAGTCGGCGGGATCGGCGTCGACGAGGTAGATCGCTTCGAGACCGGACAGCGTGCCGAGCATCCCGGCGATGCGGTCGAAGCGCCCCTTGTCGGCGACGAGCACCTTGGCGCCGGAGTCCTCCAGCCCGTAGATGATCTCGTCGGCCTTCCACCAACCGTTGAGGCCCACGAGGATGCCCCCGAGGTTCACCGTGGCCCAGAACGTCAGCACCCACTCGGGGTTGTTGGCCGACAGCACCGCGACCCGCTCACCGTGCGGCCCGTCGCCACGGCCGATGCCGTGGCGCTCGGCCAGCGCCGCTGCCACGCCGTTGGCCTGCCGCGCGAACGTGCCGAACCCCATCCGGCGGTCGCCGTAGACGATGTACTCCTGGTCGTCGCCGCGAGCAGTGCCCATCACGAACACGTCGCGCAGCGACGACATCCGCTCCTTGTACACCTTGATGCGAACGCCCTCGACCTCCTCGGTGACGACCTCGAACATCCCACCCGGGCCGGTGAGCATGGCGTCCACTTCCTCGCGCGTCGGCATGCATCGAGTCTGCCGTACGGTGCGGGACCGTGAACAAGCGAGGCCCGTGGGTGCTCGTCGGCGTGATGGCGATGATCGTCATGGGCCTGTTCGTGGCGCTCCTCGCCACCCGCGACGGCGGCGGGTCGACCGCCGCTCGCCTTGTTGACGTGCCCGTCGCGGTCGACGAGCACGGTCGCGCGCAGCTGTCGATGACGATGCTGCTGGGCGCCACCGGGCTCACCGTGAACGGCAACGGCGCCGTCGACTTCACCACGGGTGCCGGTTGGTTCGCGCTCGAGCTCCTCGGCCAGCGAATCGAGACCCGGACCGACGGCCGGACGCTCTTCGTGCGCCCCGACGGCGAGACCCAGTGGATGGCTACGCACCTCGACGACGCCGAGACCGGTGCGTTCGGCTCCGGATCCGACAGCGCGATCACTCTCGTCGAGCTTCTCCGCACCCGGCCGCGCGGCGTGGAGGATCTGGGGGCGGACGAGGTCGATGGTGTGGCTGCCCGCCACCTTCGCTTCACGGCGGACAGCGCGTCGGTGGGCCGGTTCGCCGAGATCGCTCCCGACAGCGGCCGACTCCCGGTCGAGGTGTGGATCGACGAGCGTGACCTGCCGATCCGCTTCCGCCTCGCCGGCGCCATCCAGGGCTTCGAGGTGTCGATCACCGTCGACCTTCGCGGGTGGGGCGAGGAGCTCGACGTGCAGGTCCCGCCCGAGGGAGAGATCCGCGACGTGGAGCCCGAGGAGCTCGAGCGGATCTTCGGCGCGGCCGCCGGAGGCTGACGCCACATCCGGCTCCCGGGCTGCCATTCTTGACGGAAGGGTCAGTAGCAACGCCCGCACGTGACACTTCATTGCAGACCGGGGGGAACTGGCGATGGCGCACGGGGACAGCCCGCGCCGCGGGGCATCCGCGCACTTGAAGCGATATGGGGTCTTCTACGCGATCGGCGTGGCTGCGATCGTGGCCCTCGGGGTTCTGCCGGCGGTCGGCGGGGACGATGACGACGACGTCGCCTCCGGCGCCACGACGACGTCGACCACGGAGGTGGAGGCGCCCGTCGACGACGGCGCGTTCCGCCCGGCGTCGGGCGACATCGTCGGGGGAACCGGCACGACCCGCGACGGACGCGAGTGCACGCCGGACACCCCGCAGGTACCGGATCTCTCCTACTCGCCGCCGTGCCTGCCGGTGTTCGAGGGCGACAACGGTGGCGCCACCTCGAAGGGGGTGACCGCCGAGACGATCAAGATCGTCATCCGGTCCTTCCCCGACTCGCCGAACTCGCTCGAGACGCAGCGACGGCTCCAGGAGGCGGGCTTCGCCACCACCGAGGTCACCCAGCAGATCCGCGACCAGTTCAACGAGTACTTCAACGAGACCTACGAGCTGTACGGCCGCCGGGTCGAGTTCGTCGAGTACGAGTCGCGGTTCGGCGACGCAACCGCGGAGGCGGTCGGCGGCGGTCGCGAAGGTGCGTGCCAGGACGCCACCTACATCGCCGAGGAGCTCGGTGCCTTCGGCGTCCGGGCCGGTGGGGGCGCGTTCGCCGAGTGCGCGGCCGAGCGCGGCCTCGTCGTGTTCGCCGGTGGCCCCTACTTCTCGGAGAGCTTCTTCGAGAAGTGGTCGCCCTACGTCTACAACACGACGATGAGCTGCGATCGCGTGAGCGCCCACGTCGCGGAGTACATCGTCAAGCGGCTCCACGGGAAGCCTGCGGCACACGCCGGCGGCGACCTGGCGGGCAAGGAGCGCACGTTCGGCACGTACGTGCCGGACAACGAGGAGTATGTGGGGTGCTCCGACGTCACCCGAGAGCATCTCCGGGAGCAGGGCGTCGACCCCGGCCTGCGGGTCACGTACGCCCTCGACATCTCGAAGTTCGTCGACCAGGCCAACCGCGCCATCGTGCAGTTCAAGGCCGAGGGCGTGACGACGATCGTGACCGCCTGCGACCCGATCTCCCTGGGCATGCTCACGAACGCGGCAGCCGAGCAGGACTACTACCCCGAGTGGATGATCATCGGGACTGCGGCCACCGACAGCGACAACTTCGGTCGCCAGTACAACCAGGACGTCGTCGGCGGTCGCATGTTCGGCATCAGCCAGCTCGCCTCGACGCGGCTGCTGCTCGGTCCTGACAGCGAGGCCGGCCGACTCCACGAGCGCGTGGTCGGCGGCCCGATCCCGCCCGGCACGACGGGGACGCTCTACGAGTACATGCACGTGTTCAACCTGCTGATGGCCGCCGGTCCCGATCTCACGCCGGCGAACATCGAAGCCGGCGCCGCTCGCCTCCCGGCACTGGGTGGCCCGGATTACCCGGCCGGCCGCTGGTACTTCGGTGCCGGCATCGACGGCACGCCCGATCACACGGCCGTCGACGACGCCCGCGAGGTCTACTGGGATCCCAACGCCGAACCCGGACCCGAGGAGCCCGATCGCACCAAGCGGGGGACCTTCGTCGAGTCGAACCCGGGCGTCCGGTACGACATCGGCGAATGGGAGGAGGGCGATCCCAAGGTCGCCGATGTCTGACGTCCGCCGGGTCGCACCGCATGTCGGTGCCGTCGCCGGGCTCTATGTGCTGTGGCGCGTTCTCGACGCCACGTTGGACCGGGGTCTGCCCGGCGGCATCGTCGTGCTCGGGCTCGTCACCGGGTCGCTGTACGCCATCAACGCGATCGGCTTGGTGCTGATCTACCGCGCCAACCGGGTCGTGAACTTCGCACAGGCCGAGTTCGGCAGCGTGGCGGCCGTGCTCGCCATCCAGCTCTCGCTGCACTGGCGCATCCCGTTCCTGCTCGCCGTGTTCGTCGGCTTGGCATCGGCTGCGCTCCTGGGACTCACCGTGGAGTCGCTGGTCCTGCGGCGGTTCGCTCGCTCGTCACGGCTGATCCTGGCGGTGGCGACGATCGCGCTGGCGCAGATCCTCGCCGGTCTCTCGCTGATCATCCCGCTGCTGTGGGACCGGCCCGGCACCGGCACGTTCGCGGTGCCCTTCAACGCCCGGTTCGAGGTGTTCCCGGTCATCTTCAACAGCTCGCACCTCCTCGTGCTGATCGTGGTCCCGGCCATCGTCATCGCCCTCGGGGCGTTCCTGCGGTTCACCGACTACGGCATCGCCATCCGGGCCGCCGCCGAGAACAGCGAGCGGGCCGGGCTCTTGGGCGTGCCGGTGCCACGCCTCTCGACGATCGTCTGGGTCGTCGCCGCGGTCCTCTCGGCAACCGCCGTGCTCCTTCGGGCGACGATCGTCGGGTACTCGACGCTCGGGAGCGCCTCGGGCGCCGGGACCTCCCTGCTGCTCGTGCTCCTGGCGGCGGCCGTGATCGGACGGATGGAGAACCTGCCTCGCACGGTCATCGCTGCCGTCGCCCTCGGCGTCTTCGAGGAGGCCGCGGTGTGGACGTGGTCGAACACGTCGATCGTCTACGGGATGCTGATCGGCGTCATCCTGGTCGCCCTGCTCGCGCAGCGGCAGGCGTTCTCGCGGGCGACCGAGACGGGAATCCAGTCGTGGCGGACGCTGCGAGAGGTGCGCCCGATCCCCGCCGAGCTGCGCGGCGTCCCCGAGGTGCGCTTCGTGTTCGGCTCGCTGAAGGCGATCATCTTCGCGGCGGGAGCCACGCTGCCCCTGTGGGCGAGCCCGAGCCAGTCGGGCGCGATCGCGCTGGTGCTGATCTACTCGATCGTCGCCGTCTCGCTGTTCGTGCTCACCGGTTGGGCCGGCCACATCTCCCTCGGCCAGTTCGCCCTGGCGGGGTTCGGCGGCGGGACGACCGCGGTGCTCTACGGCCGCCACGACTGGGACCCGTTCCTCGCGCTGATCGCCGGCGTGGTGGTGGCGGGGGCGGTGGCGCTCGTGCTCGGGATCCCGGCGCTGCGGGTCAAGGGACCGTTCCTCGCCGTGACGACGCTGGCGTTCGCGGTCACGTCGGCGGCGTTCTTCTTCCAGAAGCGGTACCTGCCGTGGTTCGTCGAGGACCGGATCGAGCGGCCGACGTTCTTCGACCGCGTCGAGGTCACGAGCGACCGCGCCATGTACTGGATGGCGTTCGTCGGACTGGTGGTCGTGCTCCTCGGGGTCAGCGCGCTGCGCAAGACCCGCACCGGACGGGCGCTCATCGCCACGCGCGACAACGAGATGGCGGCGGAGGCGATCACGCTCGACACCATCCGGATGAAGCTGACGGCGTTCGTGATCTCGGGCATGCTCGCCGGGTTCGCGGGCGCGATCTACGTGTTCCACCAGCGCGGCCTGCACACCGATGCGTTCGGCGCCGATGTGAGCGTGCAGCTGTTCTCGATGGTCGTGATCGGCGGCCTGGGTTCGCTGCCGGGCGCCGTGCTCGGCGCCATGTACGTGCGCGGCGCCCAGTTCTTCCTCCACGGTGGCTGGTCGTTCGTGGCCAGCGGCGGCGGCATCCTCGTGCTGCTGCTGTTCATGCCGGAGGGCCTCGGGGGCGTCGTGTACATGGTGCGCGACAAGTACCTGCGGTGGGTGGCGCGGCATCGAGAGCTGCTCGTGCCGAGCATGGTCGCCGACCGGCGGGTGGTGCCTGCGGCGCCTCCGGACGCCCCCGACCCGCAGCGCCCGCTCGAACCGGCCGAGGTCACCGAGGAGGTGGTGGCGTGAACCAGCAGGGCCCGAGCGGCCCGGCCGCCGGCCAGAGAGCGGGAAGCCTGCGCGAGCGGCTGCACCGCCTGGACCCGAGGGTCGTGACCGGCGGGGCGCCGATCTTCCCGCTCGTCGTGCTGTTCGGCCTGAACGCCGTGGACGAGCTCGATCGCGTCGCGTTCGGGGTGCTGACCCCCGAGATCAAGGCGCACTTCGGGTTGAGCCTCACCGGGGTGGCGACCCTCACCGCCGTCGCGCTGCCGGTCGGGCTGCTGATCGAGCTCCCCGTCGCCTACTTCGCCGACCGGTGGAACCGCACCCGGATGGCGGCGGCCGGTGCCTTCATCTGGGCGTTCTTCTGCGTGCTGACCGGGGTGGCCGGGCTCATGCTCAGCCTGCCGGCGCTCTACATCGCCCGCGGCGGCTCGGCGCTGGGGAAGACCTTCAACGCCACGCACAACAGCCTGCTCGCCGACTACTACCCGCAAGACGTCCGGGCGTCGGTGTTCTACGCCCACCGCCTGGCCAACTCGGTCGGTCAGTTCGTCGGGCCGCTGCTCGCCGGCGTGCTGGCCGCGGTGTTCTTCTGGGAGCTGCCGTTCTACCTCTTCGCGCTCCCGACGCTCGTCTTCGTGGTCCTGGCGCTGCGGCTGAAGGAGCCGACGCGGGGCTACCACGAGCGCGTCGCCGCCGGCGCCGACGAGGACACCGCGCAGATCGAGGAGGTCGCCGCCGGCTTCTCCGAGACGTTCCGCATCCTGTTCGCTCGCGAGTCGGCCCGGCGCATCTACTACTCGCTGCCGTTCCTCAGCGCCTCGGCGCTCGGCATCGGCACGTTCATGAGCGTCTTCTACGACGAGGTCTACAACGTGGGCGCCGGCGGCCGCGGCGTGATCTTCGCCATGACCGAACCCGCCCAGGTCGTCGGGCTCCTCGTGGGCGCGGTCATCATGCGCAAGATCGTGGCGACCGACCCGGCCCGCGCCATGAAGCTGCTCGGGCTGAGTGCGATCGGCTCCGCCATCTGTCTCGCCGTCGTCGCCCTGTCACCGGCGATCGGCTTCGCCATCGCCGCCCAGCTTGCGAACGCCTTCATCGGTTCGGTGCTGCTACCCGGTGTGCTCGCCGTGATCTCGCTCGCGGTGCCCGCCCGGATGCGCACGTTGGCGTTCGCCACCGGGTCGCTGTGGTTCCTCATGGGCGCTCCGGTGCTGCTGCTGGCCGGCAGCATCGGCGACCGGTTCGGGCTCCGCGTCGGGATCCTGCTCTTCATCCCCGTGTACCTGATCGGCTCGTTCCTCCTCGCGTCGGCGGGGACCCATCTCGCCAAGGACATCGAGCGGCTCAACCTGTCGGCTCGCACGCAAGCCGAGATCCGGAAGCGCCGCATCGACGGCGACCCGCAGATCCTCGTCGTGCGCGGCCTGTGCGTCGGCTACGACCAGACGCAGGTCCTCTTCGACGTCGACCTCGAGATCGCGGACGGCGAGATCGTGGCGCTGCTCGGCACGAACGGCTCGGGCAAGTCGACGCTCCTGCGGGCGGTGTCGGGTCTGATGGTCCCCCATGGCGGTGCGGTGATCTTCGACGGGCGCGACATCACCGGTGCCGACGCACAGACCGTCGCCCGCTTGGGGTTGACCCAGGTGCCGGGGGAGCGCAGCATCTTCCCGACGCTGACGGTGGAGGAGAACCTCCGCATCGCGGGATGGATGTACCGCGACGACCCCGACCACCTCGAGGGCGCGCTCGAGAAGGTGCTCGGGTACTTCCCGGTGCTGCGCGATCGGTGGGAGACGCTGGCCGGGGATCTCTCGGGCGGGGAGCAGCAGATGCTGAGTCTCAGCCAGGCGTTCATCGCCCGCCCCAAGCTGCTCATGATCGACGAGCTGTCGCTCGGACTGGCGCCGACCGTCGTCCGACAGCTCCTGCAGATCCTTCCCGCCATCCACGCCAACGGCACCGCCATCCTGCTCGTGGAGCAGTCGGTGAACACCGCGCTGGAGCTGGCCCAACGGGCCGTCTTCCTCGAGAAGGGCGAGGTGCGCTTCACCGGCACGACCGCCGAGCTGATGGGCCGAGAGGACATCGTCCGCTCCGTGTACTTCCATGCGGCCGCCGCGCCGACGTCGCCGAACGGCCACTCGAACCGGCCCATCGGCGAGCCGGTGCTGAAGGTCGACGGTCTCGTCAAGCGCTACGGCGGCATCACCGCCGTCGACCAGGTCGACTTCGAGCTGCACGAGCACGAGATCCTCGGCCTGATCGGCCCCAACGGAGCCGGCAAGACGACGGTGTTCGACCTCGTGTCGGGCTTCCAGCGCCCGGATGGCGGCCGGGTTCGCCTCCGCGACCTCGACATCACGTCGTGGTCGGCGCACGACCGTGCCCGGCTGGGGCTCGGCCGCTCCTTCCAGAACGCCCGGCTGTGGCCGTCGCTGACCGTCTCCGAGGCGTTGGCGACGGCGCTCGAGCGCCATGTCGAGGTCCGGGCCGCCCTGCCGGCGTTCTTCCGCCTCCCGGTGGTGGCGGACTCCGAGGCCGCGGTGACCGCGCGCGTCGAGGAGCTTCTCGCCATGTTCGAGCTCGCCGCGTTCCGCGACAAGTTCGTGAGCGAGCTCTCCACCGGCGTGCGCCGGATCGTCGAGTTCGCGGTGCAGCTCGCTTCCGGCCCGTCCGTGCTGTTGCTCGACGAGCCGTCGTCGGGGATCGCCCAGCGCGAGACCGACGCGCTGGTGCCGGCCCTGAGGCGGGTGCAGGACGAGCTCGGGTGCGCCATCCTGCTCATCGAGCACGACATGTCGGTCGTGCGGCGGCTCGCCGACCGGGTGATCGCCCTCGACGCCGGCCGGGTGGTCGCCGAGGGCACAGCCGACGAGGTGCTCTCCGACCCGAGGGTCATGGAGTCGTATCTCGGTACTGCCGAGCCGATCGGGATCTGATCGAGCGGGCGGCGGTAGGTTGCGCCGCATGTCGGAGTACGGCGAGCTGATCGACTCCCCATCGGACGGCCACGAGCAGTCGGCGCGATGGCGGGTGGTGATCGGCGTGCTCGCCGTGATCGTGCTGCTCGGCGGGTTGCTGGTCGTGCTCGCCGACGACGGCGGCAGCGGCGGTGATCCGGCCGTGCTGCTCAGCGGTGCCCCCGACGCGGCGCGCGACGCGGGCACGGCGCGGATCGCGATGACGACGAGCGCATCCGGGTTGGGCATCTCGATGGACGTCGTCGGCGAGGGGCTCATCGACTTCGAAACCGGAAACATGACCTTCGAGATGCAGATGTTCGGCACGTCGATGGAGATGCGGGCCGTCGATCGGATGCTCTACCTGCGGCTGCCCGAGGCCGGCCGGTCGCCGGGGATGACCCACTCCTGGGTCGGCATGCCCGCCGAGGCCGGTGCGGGGTTCACCGGCCCGCCGTTGACGGGCGCCGGCGGCTTCCTCGACGCGCTGCGGGGCATGAGCGACGACGTCACGGAGCTCGGCAGGAACGAGGTCAACGGCTATGAGGCGACGGGCTACCGCGTCACCATCGACATGGCTCGGGCCGTCGAGCAGGCGCCCGAGTCGAGCCGCGACGAGCTCGAGGACGCCTTGTCGCAGATGCGGGCCATGGGCCTGGAGCGTTGGCCGATGGAGGTGTGGGTGACCGACGAGGGTCTGCCGGTGCGGATGGTGATGGAGACGCCGGTCCAACAGGGCCTCGAGGTGCGGGTCCAGATCGACCTCACGGACTTCGGCATCGACGTGGACATCGAGCCACCGCCGAGCGAGGACACCCTCGTCGTCACCGACATCACCGACCTGAACGGGCTGCTCGGACCGGGGTTCAACCCGTTCGCGTCCGAGCCCGCGGCGGCGTAGGGCCCGGCTAGCCCAGGCGCTCGACGACGTAGTCGATGCAGGCGGTGAGCGCCCGCACGTCGTCGGGGTCGATGGCCGGGTAGAGGGCGATGCGCAGCTGGTTCCGGCCGAGCTTGCGGTAGGAGTCGGTGTCGACGATCCCGTTCGCCCGCAGCACCGTGCTCACGACGGTGGCGTCGACGCCGTCGTCGAGGTCGATGGTGCCGACCACGTTGCTGCGCTCGGCGGCGTCGGGCACGAACGGTGTGGCCCACTCCCGCTCGCCGGCCCAGCCGTAGAGGATCGCCGCCGACGCCTCGCTGCGGCCGGCCGAGAAGTCGATGCCGCCGTTGCTGTTGAACCACTGCAGCTGCTGGTCGAGCAGGAACAGGGTGGCGAGGGCGGGCGTGTTGTAGGTCTGGTCCTTCCGGCTGTTCTCGAGGGCGATGCCGAGGTCGAGGAACGCCGGGGTCCACCGGCCCGACGCCGCCAGCTGCTCGATGCGCTCGACGCCGGCGGGGGAGCACGCCGCCAGCCACAGCCCGCCGTCGCTGGCGAAGCACTTCTGCGGTGCGAAGTAGTAGACGTCGACCTCGGCCGGCTCCCACCGGAGGCCGCCGGCGCCGGAGGTGGCGTCGACGGCGACGATCCCGTCGCCGGCCGGCCGGCGCAGCTCCATCATCACGCCGGTGGAGGTCTCGTTGTGGGTGAGGGCGTAGAGGTCGACCTCGGCGGAGGGCTGCGCACGTGGGTGGGTACCGGGCGCCGACTCGACGATCTCGGGATCCTTGAGGTGGGGCGCAGCGGCGACCCCGGCCGCGAACTTCGAGGAGAATTCGCCGAAGACGAGGTGCTGGCTGCGTTCCTCCACGAGGTGGAAGGTGGCGGCGTCCCAGAAGGCGGTGGTGCCGCCGTTGCCCAGCACGATCTCCCACCCGTCGGGGAGCCCGAAGAGCTCGATGAGCCCCTGGCGCACCGCCCCGACGACCCGCCGCACCGGGTCCTGACGGTGGCTCGTGCCCAGCCAGATGGCACCGGCATCGGCCAGCGCCCGGGCCGCCTCGGGCCGGACCTTCGAGGGACCGGACCCGAACCGGCCGTCACCGGGTCGGAGGTCGACGGGGATGCTGATCTCGTCGGGGGCGGGGCTCATGACGTGCCACTATCGCATCCGTGGCTCGGATCACTGGAACGGGAATCTCGGGGCGGATCGCCGCCATCGAGGAGTCGGCGACCCTGGCCGTGGACGCCAAGTACAAGGCGCTCCAGGCGGCCGGGGAGGACGTCATCGGCTTCGGCGCCGGGGAGCCGGACTTCCCGACCCCCGACCACATCGTCGAGGCGGCGGTCGAGGCGTGCCGAGACCCCCAGAACCACAAGTACACCCCCGCCGGCGGGCTGCCGGCGCTCCGGCAGGCCATCGCCGACAAGACCCGGCGCGACAGCGGCTACGAGGTGAAGGCCAGCCAGGTGCTGGTGACCAACGGCGGCAAGCACGCCCTCTACAGCACGTTCGCCACCCTGCTCGACCCCGGCGACGAGGCGATCCTGCCGGCGCCCTACTGGACGACCTACCCGGAGAGCATCAAGCTCGCCGGCGGGGTCCCGGTGATCGTGCCCACCGACCTGTCCAGTGGCTTCAAGGCCACCGTCGAGCAGCTCGACGCGGCGTGGACCCCCAAGACGAAGCTCCTCGTGTTCGTGTCGCCGTCGAACCCGACGGGCGCCGTGTACTCGCCCGATCAGGTGCGGGCCATCGGCGAGTGGGCGGCGAGCAAGGGCGTCTGGGTCGTCACCGACGAGATCTACGAGCACCTCGTCTACGACGACAACACGTTCGTGTCCATGCCCGTCCAGGTGCCCGACATCGCCGACCGGTGCGTGGTCGTCAACGGCGTGGCCAAGACCTATGCCATGACCGGCTGGCGGGTCGGCTGGATGATCGGTCCCGACGACGTGATCAAGGCGGCGGCGAACCTGCAGTCGCACGCCACGTCCAACGTCGCCAACGTGGCGCAGCGGGCGGCGCTGGCGGCGGTCTCGGGCGGGCTGGAGGACGTGACCCGGTTCCGGGAGGCGTTCAACCGGCGCCGGCTCACGATGTTCGAGATGCTCTCGGCCATCGACGGCGTCGAGGTCGCCCTCCCCGAGGGCGCCTTCTACGCCTACCCGTCCTTCGAGTCGTTCGTGGGCACCAAGGTCGCCGGCCGGATGATCACGAGCACGCTCGAGCTGTGCGAGGTGATCCTCGACGAGGCGAAGGTCGCCCTGGTCCCGGGCGAGGCGTTCGGCACGCCGGGCTACGCGCGGCTGTCCTTCGCGCTCGGCGACGAGCCCCTGGCCGAGGGCATCCGCCGCATCGGGAAGCTGCTGGGCTGAGACGCTGATGGCTCGCATCCTCGTCACCGAGAAGATCGCCGACGGCGGCATCGACGAGCTCCGTCGTGCCGGTCACGAAGTCGACGAGCAGCTGGGTCTGTCGCCCGAGCAGCTCCTCGACGCAGTGCGGGGCGCGCAGGCGCTGATCGTGCGGTCGGCGACCCAGGTCACCGCCGAGGTGCTGGCGGCCGGCACCGACCTCGTGATCGTCGGCCGCGCCGGACTCGGGGTCGACAACATCGATGTCGAGGCGGCCACCACGCGCGGCGTGATGGTCGCCAACGCCCCCGGCACCAACTCGCTGTCCACGGCCGAGCACGCCATGGCCCTGCTCCTCAGCCAGGCCCGCAACATCCCCCAGGCCAACGCCGCCCTCAAGGCCGGCCGGTGGGAGAAGTCGCGCTGGGAGGGCACCGAGCTGGGCGGCAAGACGCTCGGCGTCCTCGGCCTCGGCCGCATCGGCACCCTCGTGGCCCAGCGGGCGAGCTCCTTCGGCATGCGGATCGTGGCGTGGGACCCGTGGGTGTCAGCCGACCGGGCCCGCCAGCTCGGCATCGAGCTGCTGGAGCTCGACGAGGTGTTCGCCGAGGCCGACTTCGTGACGATCCACCTGCTCAAGACCAAGGAGAGCACGAACCTCGTCGGCGACGACCTGCTGGCCAAGGCCAAGCCGGGGCTGCGCCTCATCAACGCCGCTCGGGGCGGGATCATCGACGAGGCGGCGCTGGCGCGGGCCATCGAGGAGGGGCGGGTCGGCGGCGCCGCGCTCGACGTGTTCGCCACCGAGCCCACCACCGAGTCGCCGCTGTTCGGGTTCGACCAGGTGGTGGTCACGCCGCACCTCGGCGCGTCGACGGCCGAGGCACAGGACAAGGCGGGAGTGGTCGTGGCCGAGCAGGTCGTGCTCGCGCTCGCGGGCCGCTTCGTGCCCTTCGCCGTCAACGTGGCCGCCAGCGAAGCGCCGGAGCCGGTGCAGCCGTACCTGCCGCTGGCCGAGCGGCTGGGGGCGGTCTTCGGCGAGCTCATCGACGCACTGCCCACCGTGGTCGAGGTCGAGTACCTCGGGCAGCTCGCCGACCACGACACCCGGATCCTCACCCTGTCGGTGCTCAAGGGGATCTTCGGCGGCATGACCGAGGAGCCGGTCTCCTACGTGAACGCGCCGCAGATCGCCGCCGAGCGGGGCGTGGAGATCCGCGAGTCGAAGACGACCGCCGCCCACGACTACGTCAACGTGATCACCATCCGGGGGGGTGACCACGCGGTGGGCGGCACGCTGTCGGGCGCCGCCAACGAGGCGCGCCTCGTCATGCTCGACGAGCACACCGTCGAGGTCCCACCGTCGGACCACATGCTGGTCGTCCGCAACGAGGACACACCGGGGATGATCGGCGTGGTCGGCACGGCTCTCGGTCGCGCTGGTGTCGGCATCTCCCAGATGCACCTCGGCAAGAAGGGCGACGAGGCCGCCATGCAGGTGCTCGCGCTCTACCAACCGGCCCCCGCCGACGTCGTGGACGAGCTCCGGGCGACACCCGGCATCATCTCGGTGCACACCATCGAGCTGTAGCGACCTGCTCGAGAGCCAGTTCTCGGTGCATCCAGGCCGGTACAGCCGGTCTGAGTGCGCCGAGATCCTGTCTTCAGCGGTTCAGTCGCGGGAGGGCTTCGAGCCGGCGAGGGCGGCGGTGACCCCGAGGGTGACGAAGATCCCGCCGGCGACGTAGCGCTCGACGGCCCGGAAGGCGCGGCTGCGCTTGAGCCACGACCCGAGGTGGGCGGCGGTGAGTGCGTAGGTGCCGTCGCTCAGCATGCCGAGGGCGACGAACACCGCGCCCAGCACGAGCACCTGGCTGGTGACCGAGCCCCGCCGGTGATCGACGAACTGGGGGAGGAACGCGAAGAAGAAGAGGGCCGTCTTCGGGTTGAGAGCGTTCACGACGACGCCGTCGCGGAAGAGCGTCCGGAGGGGCGTGCGGGCGACGGCCACCGCCGTCGGTTCGGCGGCGCGGGTGGCCAGCCGGCGGACGCCGAGGACCACGAGGTACGCGGCGCCCGCCCACTTCACCGCGGTGTAGAGGGCGGCCGACCGCACGAGGATCGCCGACAGCCCGAAGGCGGCGGCGCCGACGTGGAAGAGGGTGCCGGCGTGGACGCCGAGGACCGACACGAGCCCGGCGGTGCGGCCCTGCTCGATGCTGCGGGTGACGATGTAGAGCACCGACGGCCCCGGGATGACCAGGAGCGCGAGGGCAGCGGCGGCGAAGAGGGCGATGGCGTGCGGCTCGGGCATCGGCCCGCAGTGTGGTCGGCCGTGGAGGCCGGCGCGTGGCGATTCCCGCCCCCCGGGGACGGGAGGGGGCGTCAGCCTTCGATGGAGATGGCGCCGGTCGGGCAGAGCTCGGCGGCTTCGGCCACCTTGGCCCGGAGGTCCTCGCCCGGCTCCTCCTGGAGGACGTAGAGGAAGCCGTCATCGCGGATCTCGAACACCTCGGGGGCGACCCGGGTGCAGGAGCCGGTGCTGACACAGCAATCGAAGTCGACGACGACCTTCACGTGATCTCCTAGCGCTTGGCGGGGCGGAGCCCGTCGGCCTCGGCCGCCGCCGCGTCGACGTAGCACCGGTCGGGATGGGTGCGGTCGTAGTTGAGACCGCCGGGCTGGTGGTAGATGCCCGAGCTCAGCTTCGCCTTGATCGGATGCGTCACCGGGCACTCGCCGTCGACGGGCTCGACCCAGGGGGCCACCGGTGCGGGCTTCGGCGGGGACGCCGCCGTCTTCCCTGCAGCCGGCTCCCGGGTCGGGACGACGACGGGTTCGGCGTCGGGCAGCGGCGTCCAGGGAGCGGGCGCCGTCTCGCCACCGCCGCGGTCGAGCAGCCCCTGGCGCTGCGCCGCCTTGACGGCCGCCGCCACCGCGCCAACGAGGACGCCGACCAGCAACCCGAATCGAAAGCTCCGCCGGAGCACGGGCCGACCTTACTGCTACGCTTGCGAGGCCATGCCGACCTGGAGCACCACCACCTCCTTCCTCCTCCTTACCTGAGGCGAGCACCCTTCCGGTGCTCGCCGTCTCGCCTCCTGCGCCTCCGGGCCAGGAGGTTTTTCATTGCCCCGCTTCACTGCCCAACCTCACTCCCTGGAGCCCGCCATGCCGCCCGATCCGGTCACCCCGAGGAAGATGCCCTTCGACAAGTACGTGCCGTTCCGGCCGCTCCCGCTCGCACTCCCGGATCGCCGGTGGCCGAACGTGCAGATCGAGCGGGCACCCCGCTGGTGCGCCGTCGACCTCCGCGACGGCAACCAGGCGCTCATCGACCCGATGGACCCGGCCCGCAAGCGCAAGATGTTCGAGACCCTCGTCGAGATGGGCTTCAAGGAGATCGAGGTCGGGTTCCCGTCCGCCAGCCAGCCCGACTTCGACTTCGTCCGCCAGCTCGTCGAGGAGGACCTGATCCCCGACGACGTCACCATCCAGGTGCTGACGCAGTGCCGGCCCGACCTCATCGAGCGAACCTACGAGGCCATCGCCGGCGCCCACGCCGCCATCGTCCACTTCTACAACTCGACGTCCGTGCTGCAGCGCCGGGTGGTGTTCGGGCTCGACAAGGACGGGATCACCGCCATCGCGACCGAGGCGGCGAAGCTGTGCCGCAAGCTCGAGGACAAGGTGCCGGGCACCGATGTCCGCTACGAGTACTCGCCTGAGTCCTACACGGGCACCGAGCTGGAGTACGCCGTCGAGATCTGCAGCGCGGTGATGGACGTCATCGAGCCGTCGGCCGACCGGCCGATCATCCTGAACCTGCCGGCCACGGTCGAGATGTACACGCCGAACATCTACGCCGACACGATCGAGCGGTTCCTCTCCTGGATCCCCAACCGGGAGCGCGTCGTGCTCTCGCTCCACCCGCACAACGACCGGGGCACGGCGGTCGCCGCCGCCGAGCTCGGGGTGATGGCAGGCGCCGACCGGGTCGAGGGCTGCCTGTTCGGCAACGGCGAGCGCACCGGCAACGTCGACCTCGTCACGCTCGCGCTCAACCTCTTCAGCCAAGGCGTCGACCCCGAGCTCGACGTGAGCGACATCGACGCCCTGCGCCGCACTGCCGAGTACTGCAACCGGCTGCCGGTGCACCCCCGCCACCCGTACGTCGGTGACCTCGTCTACACCGCGTTCAGCGGGTCGCACCAGGACGCCATCAAGAAGGGCTTCGACGCCCTCTACGCCGCCAAGGGCGAGGACTACGACGTCTGGGAGGTGCCGTACCTGCCCATCGACCCGAAGCACGTCGGCCGCTCCTACGAGGCCGTGATCCGGGTGAACAGCCAGTCGGGCAAGGGCGGCGTCGCCTACATCATGAAGGCCGAGCACGGCCTCGATCTCCCCCGGCGGCTGCAGATCGAGCTGTCGAAGACGGTGCAGCACATCACCGAGGACACCGGCACCGAGATCAGCCCGGCCGAGCTGTGGGCGACGTTCAAGTCGGAGTACCTGCCCGAGGAGCCGTCGGTCTCCCTTCTCGCCCACGAGACGACGACGGGGACGGAGGGATCCAGCATCACGGCGCAGCTCCTCGTCGACGGTGAGCACAAGACGGTCGCGGGCCGCGGCAACGGCCCGATCGCCGCCTTCGTCCACGCGCTGCAAGCCGATCTCGGCTTCGACGTGGAGGTCGTCGACTACTCCGAGCACGCCATCACCGCCGGCAGCGACGCCCAGGCGGTGGCCTACGTCGAGGCCCGGGGCGAGGACGGCATCCGCTGGGGCGTCGGCACCGACGAGAGCATCACGACCGCCTCGCTCAAGGCCGTCCTCTCCGCCCTCAACCGCCTCCGGTCGGCAACCCCCTGACCCCGGGGGGTCAGCGGAGGCGGGCCAGGATCTCGCCGGAGGGGACGACGAAGACGGCGTCGGGGTCCTCGCCCCACGCCCGCCAGCCGGCGGCCACCTCGGCGAGCTCGGCGGCGGTGGCGACGCCGTAGTCGACGGCCTGGGCGGCGAAGGACGACTCGGTGCACCGATCGGCCCACAGGCCGCACCACCACGACCGGTCCTCGGGGGTGGCGAAGGTCCAGTTGGAGGTGGTGTAGGTGACGTCGTCGAGCCCGGCCTCGTGCGCCCACCGCAGCAGGTGGCGGCCGGTGTTCGGGTAGGCGCCGTTGCGCCGGGACACCGCCAGGTAGATCTCCCGCCACCGGTCGAGCACCGGGGAGGCCGGCTCCCACTGGAACCACGTGTAGTCGGACTCGCGCGCGGCGACGAGGTCGCCGAGCGCCGCCATCCGCCGCAGCGCCGCCACCGGGTCGGGAAGGTGGTGCAGGACCTGATGGGCGTGCACCACGTCGAAGTGCCCTTGGGCCTCGAAGAGGTCGAGGACGCGCAGGTCGAGATCCGGGTGGTCGCGCCGCGCCTCGGCGATCACCGTCTCGCTCGGATCGATGCCCACCACCGACGCCACCCTCGTCGCGAGGTCGGCGGTGATCGTCGCCGGGCCGCACCCGACGTCGAGCAGCGTCATCTCGGGTTGCAGGTGGGGGAGCAGGTAGGCGCACGAGTTCTCGGCCGTGCGCCACCGGTGCGACCGAAGCACCGACTCCTGGTGCCCGTGGGTGTACGGCGCGGTCATGTTGACCGCCCGAGCGAAGGCATGATCACGTGCTCGGGAGGTGGTCGGGGCGCGACGACTCGAAGGCGGTGATGGCGTCGGCGTGCGTGAGCGTGAGGCCGACGTCGTCGAGGCCCTCGAGCAGGCGGTACTGCGTGAAGTCGTCGAGCGGGAACGTCCCCGACAGGCCGGCCTTCGGGGCCTCGACCGTGCGGCGTTCGACGTCGATGGTGATCTCCAGGGTCGGGTCATCCCGCACGGCCTGCAGGAGGGCGGCGCCGAACTCGGGGTCGACGATGACCGGAACGAGGCCGACCTTGGTGCAGTTGTTGCGGAAGATGTCGGCGAAGCGCGGCGAGATGACGGCCCGGAAGCCGTAGTCCTCCAGGGCCCACACCGCGTGCTCGCGCGACGAGCCGGTGCCGAAGTTGGATCCGGCCACGAGGATCGTGGCCCCGGCGTAGGACTCGTCGTTGAGCGGGAACTGCGGATCGGACTCGCGCCACGTCGAGAAGAGCCCGGCGCCGAAGCCGGTGCGCTCGACCCGCTTCAGCCACTCGGCGGGGATGATCTGGTCGGTGTCGACGTCGCTCCGGTCGAGCGGCAGGGCGGTGCCCGAGATGACGCGCACTGCTTCCATCTAGAGGTCCTCCGGAGTGGCGAAGTGCCCGGCGATCGCCGTGGCGGCGGCGACCGCGGGAGAGACGAGGTGGGTCCGGCCGCCGCGGCCCTGACGGCCCTCGAAGTTGCGGTTGCTCGTCGACGCGCACCGCTCCTCGGGGGCCAGCTTGTCGGGGTTCATGGCCAGGCACATCGAGCACCCGGGCTCCCGCCAGTCGAACCCGGCGGCGGTGAACACCTTGTCGAGGCCCTCGGCCTCGGCCTGGGCCTTGACGGCGAAGGAGCCGGGCACCACGAGCGTGCGCACGCCGGCCTTGACGTGCCGTCCTTCGGCGACGGCGGCCGCCGCCCGCAGGTCCTCGATGCGGCTGTTGGTGCACGACCCGATGAACACGGTGTCGACGGCGATGTCCTGCATCGGCGTGCCCGCCGTCAGCCCCATGTACTGGAGGGCGCGGGCGGCCGACTCCCGCGCCGCCGGCTCGAGGAAGTCGTCGGGGGAGGGGACCACGCTGTCGATGGGCACCACCTGCGCCGGGTTCGTGCCCCACGACACGTGCGGTCGCAGCTGGGTGCCGTCGATCACCACCTCCTTGTCGAAGGTGGCGTCGTCGTCGGTCACCAGCGAGCGCCAGTCGTCGAGCGCCCGCTCCCAAGCGGCGCCGGTGGCCACGTACCGACGGCCCTCGAGATAGGCGAAGGTCGTGTCGTCGGGCGCGACCAGCCCGGCGCGGGCGCCGGCCTCGATCGACATGTTGCACACGGTCATCCGCCCCTCCATCGAGAGCGAGCGGAACACCGAGCCGCGGTACTCGATGACCGAGCCGATGCCGCCGCCGGTCCCGATGTGGCCGATCACGGCGAGGATCACGTCCTTGGCGGTGACACCTGCCGGCAGGTCGCCGTCGACGGTCACGGCCATCGTGCCCGGCTTCGTCTGGGGCAGCGTCTGGGTGGCGAGCACGTGCTCGACCTCGCTGGTGCCGATGCCGAAGGCGAGCGCCCCGAACGCCCCATGGGTCGAGGTGTGGCTGTCACCGCACACGATGGTCATGCCGGGCTGGGTGAGCCCCTGCTCGGGGCCGATCACGTGCACGATGCCCTGGCCGGGATCGCCCATCGGGTGGAGGCGGATGCCGAACTCCTCGCAGTTGCGACGCAGCGTCTCGAGCTGCTTGCGGGAGATCGGATCCTTGACGGGCTGCTCGAGGGTGTCTGTCGGGACGTTGTGGTCCTCGGTGGCCAGCGTGAGGTCGGGGCGTCGCACCGACCGTCCCGCGAGGCGCAGCCCGTCGAAGGCCTGCGGTGAGGTGACCTCGTGCACGAGGTGGAGATCGATGTAGAGGAGGTCGGGTTCGCCGTCCTCGCCGGCCCGCACCAGGTGGCGGTCCCAGATCTTCTCGCTGAGTGTGCTCGGCATCTCGCTCCCGGGTCGTTCCGTCTTACATGGTGAGACGGTAGTCTCATGACGTGATCGCCAGCGTAAGCGGGATCGGCGTGCTCGACAAGACGTTCGCCATCGTCGACGCCCTCGAGGCCGGCCCCCGGTCCCTCACCGACCTCGTGGCCGCCACCGGGCTGTCGAGGGCCACCGCCCACCGCCTGGCCGTCGCCCTCGAGGCCTACGGCATGGTCGGGCGTGACGACCGTGGCCGGTTCGTCCTCGGGGCACGCCTCCTCCCGCTCGCTGACCTCGCGCGGCCCGCGATCGAGTGGCTGCGGGACGAGACCGGCGAGAGCGCGCAGCTCTACGTGGCCCAGCGCGGCGTCCGGGTGTGCGTGCTCTCCCTCGAGTCACCCCACGGGCTGCGGACGATCGTGCCCCTCGGCGCCGTCCTGCCGCTCGACCGGGGGTCGGCCGGGCGCGTGCTCAGCGGCGAGGCGGTCGGTCGCCGGGGCTGGATCGAGAGCGTCGAGGAGCGGGAGCCGGGCGTGGCCTCGGTCAGCGCCCCGGTCCGCGACGCCAGCGGCGCGGTGATCGCCGCGGTGTCGGTGTCGGGCCCGATCCCCCGCATGAGCCGCGCCCCGGGACGGCGCTACGGCGCCACCGTGGTCGAGGCCGCCCGCCGCGCGAGATCTCGGAACACCTGAGCACGGCATCGGCGGTTGTGTGCGCCGATGCCCTGCGCGTGTCAGCGGAGGGGGCGTGGCTCCCAGGCGTCGGGGTCGGCGACGAGCGTCGCCACCGCCGGGGGCAGGTCGCCCGACAGGACGCGGTCGAGAGTGACCTGCTCGAGTACCCCCCGCATCGCCGCTCGCAGCGCGACCCAGACGTCCTGGAGGTGCTCGGCCGCACCGTCGTAGGTCCGCTGGTCGGGTCGCAGCCCGTGCACCTCGGCGAGCGGGCCCTCGAGGGCGCGGATGACGTCGGCCACCGCGATCGCCGATGCGGGGCGGGCCAGGCGGTACCCGCCGTCGGCGCCCCGCTGGCTGGTGACGAGCCCGGCCCGCCGCAGCTCGACCAAGGTGTTCTCGACGAACCGGACCGGGAGGTTCTGCGCGAGCGCGAGCGCCTCACCCCGCATCGAGCGGTCGTCGGCGGCCGCCAGCACGAGGAGGACCCGCGTCGCGTAGTCGACCTTGGCGGAGATGTACACGACCCCATTGAAGCCCCGGGCCGGCCCGCCGGCAGCGATCCGCACGCAGCGGAGGGTTTTCACTCTGATCCGAGAGGATCATGGCCGTCTGTGACGAATAGCACTGGGGTACGCTGCCCCGCAGTCGTCACCAGAAGCATCCCTCTTCGAACCAGGAGCACCCGCGTGAAGCGACTGCTTGCCATCCTCTGCATCCCGATCCTGGCGCTCGCCATCCTGGCACCGCCGGCCGCGGCCCAGGAGCCGGCGCTGCAGCCGGTGGTCGACGGCCTCACCGACGGGCTTGCCCAGCTCGACCCGCTGCTCGAAGGCCTCGCACCGGTGCTCGAGCCTCTCGGCGAGGGCATCGCCGCCCTGATCGAGGGCCTGCAGCCGCTGTTCGCAGCCCTGCAAGAGGCGCTCGCCCAGGCCGAGCCTGCCTGCGTGGTACTCGGCCCCATCCTCGAGGCCATCGATCCGCTGCTGGCCGAGCTGCAACCCGTGCTCGACCTGATCGACCCGGAGACCGGGCCGCCGCAGCTCGACGTCCTCGACCCGCTGCTCGGCGAGGTCGACGCCCTGATCGATCAGGCCCTCGCGCTGTGCGCGGCGCAGGCCGAGGAGACGACGACCACGACCGCTCTGCCGACGGTGCCGGCGCCGGCCGACGCCCTCCCCCGCACTGGCGGCGACCTCCTGCTCCCGGGCCTCGGCCTGCTGGGCGCCGGTGGTGCCATCTGGGGTGCGCGCAAGCGCCTCGTCAAGTAGCGATCGTCGAGATCCGACTCGAGGCCGCCGGGCGACCGGCGGCCTCGGCGCGTCCGGCCACCTCGCGGGCGGCGCGGGTGAGCGCGGGCACGAACCGGCCGGGCTCGACGGCGACCACCCCGTGATCTCCGTCGACGGGATGGACGCTGGCGCCGGGGATGGCGGCCGCCATGGCGGCCTGGCGGCGCGGTGAGACGACGCGGTCCCCCCGGGTGAGCACCACCGCGGTCGGCACGTCGACCTCGCCGAGCCACGGCCGTGAGTCGAACCGGCCGAGCGCGGCACCGGCGCCGAGCACGGCTGTCCAGTCGTTGCGCCGGAGCTCGCGCTGCACCCATTCGACGGCCGGACTCTGCTGGCGCCGGTCGAGGACCCAGCCGGCGACGGCCTGCCGCGCCACGCCCGGCGTGGCCCGGGAGGCGAGCGACAGCGCGCCCATCGCCGCGAACCACCGGCGCTCCCGGTCGGTCGAGGCGAACACCGAGCTGGTGGCGCACAGGACGAGGCCGTCGACGCGCTCCGGGTGGCGTCGCCAGAGGAGCTGGGCGACCGCGCCGCCCATCGAGTAGCCGACGGCGATGGCCGACTCGATGCCCAGCGCATCGAGGAGGGCGGCCGCGTCGTCGGCGGCGTCGCGCATGCGGAAGCCGCGGCGCGTCCGGATCCCTCGCCCGTGACCGCGGTGGTCGGGGGCGACGACCCGGAAGTGGTCGCCGAGGGCCCGGAACGACGAGAACCAGTTGAGGTCGGCGTTCGCCGTCCACCCGTGGAGGAGCAGGAGGGTGGGGGCGCCGGGTGGTCCCGGCACCTCGCGCACCCAGGTCCGCCCGCGGCCGGGCAGGTCGAGGTGACGGCCGGCGGGCAGACGGGGGTCCACGGCTACTCGACCGAGACGATCTTGACGGTGAGGAGGTTGCCGTTCACCTCGTAGGTGGCGACATCGCCGGACCGCTTGCCCATCAACGACGAGCCGAGCGGCGACTCGGGCGACAGCACGTCGTGCTCGTCGTGGCGCTCCTCGATGTGGCCGACCAGATACCGCTCGACGTCGGTGTCGTCGTCGGGGTCGAAGGCGATGGCCACCACCGAGCCCACGGTGACGCTGCCGTCGCCGGGCCCCCCCTCGACGACCACTGCGTCCTGCAGGATCCCCTTGATCTGGCGGATCCGGGCCTCCATCTTCCCCTGCTGATCCTTGGCGGCGTGGTAGTCCCCGTTCTCGGACAGGTCGCCGAGGGCGCGGGCGGCCTCGATCTTCTGGGCGATGTCGATGCGGCCGGCACCGGTCAGCTCCTCGAGCTCGGCCTGCAGCCGCTCGTACGTGTCGCGCGAGAGCTCGCGGGTCTCTGCCATGCCTCCGATGCTAGAGTCGCTCCGATGCGTCCCGTTCAGCCGACCGCCATCATCATCATCGTGTAGCGCAGGCCGGTCCCGGTTTGCGCTGTCCTGACCGCCCACCGGGCGGTCTTTTCCGTTCTGGAGTGACGTCATGGTCCATCGAGTAGGCGTGATCGCCGGCGACGGCATCGGTCCGGCCGTGGTCGCCGATGCCCTCAAGGTCGTGCGGGCCGCCGGCGTGGCGATCGAGGAGGTCGCCTTCGACCTCGGCGCCGACCGCTACGCCCGGGACGGCCACGTCCTCGACGACGACGATCTCGAGGGCATCCGCTCCTGCGACGCCATCCTCAAGGGGCCTCTCGGCCCGCCCATCGGCGACACCGTTGTCCCGCCGGGGACCGTCGAGCGGGGGATCATCCTCCGGCTCCGCTTCGCCCTCGACCAGTACGTCAACCTCCGGCCATTCGCCAGCAAGGAGCGCGACCTCGACTTCGTCGTCGTGCGGGAGAACACCGAGGGGTCCTACGCCGGCGAGGGCGGGTTCCTGCGGAAGGGCACGGCCCACGAGATCGCCACCCAGGGCAGCGTGAACACCCGCATGGGCGTCGAGCGCTGCGTGCGCTACGCCTTCGAGCTGGCGGAGTCCCGGTCCCGGCGTCACCTGACGCTCGTGCACAAGACGAACGTGCTGACCTTCGCCGGCGATCTCTGGCAGCGGGTGTTCGATGCCGTGGCGGCCGAGCACCCCGACGTCACCACCGCCTACAACCACGTCGACGCCGCCTGCATCTACCTCGTCGAGGATCCCGGTCGCTACGACGTGATCGTCACCGACAACCTGTTCGGCGACATCCTCACCGACCTCGCCGGCGCGGTGACCGGCGGCGTCGGGTTCGCCGGTACCGGCAACCTCAACCCCGATCGCACCGCGCCGTCGATGTTCGAGCCGGTGCACGGCTCGGCCCACGACAGCGTCGGCACCGACCGGGTGAACCCGAGCAGCCAGATCCTGTCGGCCGTCATGATGCTGGAGTTCCTGGGCGAGGCCGACGCCGCCGCCCGCATCCGCAAGGCGCTCGACGACGTCATCGCCTCCGATCCCGTCCCCACCACCATCGGCGACCTCGTCGCAGGGAGACTCTGATGCCCATCACCAAGACCGAGAAGATCTGGATGGACGGCGCGCTCGTCGACTGGGACGACGCGACCATCCACGTGCTCACCCACTCGCTCCACTACGGCTGCGGCGTCTTCGAGGGGATCCGCGCCTACGAGACCGAGCGGGGTCCGGCGGTGTTCCGGCTCACGCCCCACATCCGCCGGCTGTTCCGCAGCGCCAAGATCTTCATGATCGACATCCCCTTCACCGAGGACCAGATCGTCGAGGCCGTGAAGGACACCGTGCGGGCCAGCGGGCTGTCGTCGTGCTACATCCGACCGCTCGTCTACCTCGGCTACGGGGAGATGGGTCTGAACCCGCTGCCGTGCCCGGTGCAGGTCTCGGTGGCGGTGTGGCCGTGGGGCGCCTACCTCGGCGACGACGGGATCGCCAACGGGGTGAGCATGAAGATCAGCTCGTGGCAGCGCCACGGCGTGAACGCCATGCCGCCGGCGGCCAAGGGCACGGGCATGTACATCAACTCCTCGATGGCGAAGATCGAAGCCATCAAGGCCGGCTACGACGAGGCGATCCTGCTCTCACCGCAGGGCTACGTGAGCGAGTGCACCGGCGAGAACATCTTCATCGTCAAGGACGAGGTGATCTACACGCCGCCGGTCAGCGCCGGAGCGCTCGAGGGCATCACGCAGGACTCGGTGCGCACCATCGCCCGCGATCTCGGGATCGAGTACCGCGAGGCGAACCTCGTGCGCAGCGACCTCTACACCGCCGAGGAGGGGTTCCTGTCGGGCACCGCCGCCGAGGTGGTGCCCATCCGGGCCGTCGACGACCGGGAGATCGGGGAGCCCGGCCCCGTCACCCGCCGCATCCAAGAGGTCTTCCACGACGCCGTACGCGGCAAGGTCGATCAGTACAAGGACTGGAACGAACATGTCTGACGCGAGCGACCAGCGACGGTTCGTCGAGATCTTCGACACGACCCTGCGGGACGGGTCGCAGCTCGAGGGCATCAGCCTCACCGTCGACGACAAGCTGCGGATCGCCGAGCAGCTCGACGTCCTCGGCGTCACCTACATCGAAGGCGGCTACCCCGGGGCCAACCCCAAGGACGCCGAGTTCTTCGAGCGCCTGCACCGCGAGCTCGACCTCACGACCTCGACGATGGTGGCGTTCGGCTCGACACGCCGGCCGCTCGGCAAGGTCGACGACGACGACACGCTGCGCACGCTGGTCAAGGCCGGCACGTCGGCGGTCTGCATCGTCGGCAAGTGCTGGGACTACCACGTGCTCGAGGCGCTGCAGACGACCCTCGACGAGGGCGTGGCCATGGTGGCCGACTCGGTCGACTTCCTGCACGGTCACGGCCTGAACGTGCTCTACGACGCCGAGCACTTCTTCGACGGGTGGAAGCGCAACCCGGAGTTCTCGATGCGGGTGCTGGAGGCCGCGGCCGAGAAGGGAGCGTCGACGCTCGTGCTGTGCGACACCAACGGCGGCTCACTGCCGCACGAGGTGTTCGACGCCGTGAGCGCGGTGGTGGCGCACCTGGGCGACGACGTCAAGGTCGGCATCCACACCCATGACGACACCGGGTGCGCGGTGGCGAACGCGCTCGCCGCGGTGCGGGCCGGCGCCGCGCACGTGCAGGGGACGATCAACGGCTACGGCGAGCGCACCGGCAACTGCAACCTCACCACGGTCATCCCGAACCTCACGCTGAAGATGGACATCCGCACCATCCCCGACGACCGGCTGCCGCTGCTCACATCGGTGAGCCACCACGTCGCCGAGCTGGTGAACCTCACGCTCAACCCCCAGGCGCCCTACGTGGGCACGTCGGCCTTCGCTCACAAGGCGGGTCTGCACGTGAGCGCGATCGTGAAGCGGCCCGACGCCTACGAGCACGTGCAGCCCGATGCCGTGGGCAACGGCACCCGGTTCGTGGTCTCGGAGCAGTCGGGCAAGGCCACGCTCAAGCTGAAGGCCGAGGAGCTCGGGATCGACGTCGAGGGCAAGACGCTGGTCGACATCGTCGAGCGCCTCAAGGAGCTCGAGCATCAGGGCTTCCACTTCGAGGCCGCCGACGGCTCCCTCGAGCTGCTGATGCGCGACGCCGCCGGCTGGACCCAGCCGTTCTTCGAGCTGGAGTCGTTCCGGATCACGGTCGATCACGGCAACGACGGGTCCTTCACCACCGAGGCGACGGTGAAGGTGCACATCGACGGCGAGCGGGTGATCCGCACCGCCGAGGGCAACGGGCCGGTGAACGCGCTCGACGCCGCCCTGCGGGCGGCCATCGGGTCGAAGTACCCGACCCTCGAGCGCCTGCACCTCACCGACTACAAGGTGCGGGTCCTCGACACCCAGAAGGGGACGGGCGCCGTCACCAGGGTCCTCCTCGACTCGACCGACGGCGAGCACGACTGGTCGACCATCGGCGTCTCCGAGAACATCATCGAGGCCTCCTGGCAGGCCTTGCAGGACTCGGTCGTCTACGGACTCCTCCATGCGCCCGAGGTCGAGGGCGACAACTAGCGCCGCGTCCGGCAGCGCCTTGACCTGTCCTCCACCGGCACTTCGCCGCCGTTGGCCGCTTGCCAAGTCCTGCACCGTTGGTTGGCAGGCCGAACCTCAGAGATCGCCGGCTTTGTGCGTCCACGCTCGGTAGAGCAATCGTCGTGATCCAGCCTCAGAATGGCGATTCCACGACGATTGCTCTGCAGGAGTTGAGCTCCGACGCCCGGACCGATCGGCGCTTCTTCGACCCCGACAGATCGTCGCTGGCGCTCGTGATCTGATAATCTGATCAGGTGCCTGACGTGACAGCGACCGACGCAGCTCGGAACTTCGCTGATCTGCTTGACGCCGTGGAGCACCGCGGCGAGCACTTCACGATCGTTCGGCGAGGTAAGGCGATCGCCCATCTCGAACCCACCAGCCGAGGCCGAGGCGCTGATGCCAAGGCGTTGCTCCGCCGACACCGACCAGACTCCCGGTGGACGAACGACCTTCGATCGGTGCGCGAGATCCTCGAAGTCGACGACCGCGCGTGAGTCAACTGCTGCTCGACACGACCTTCCTCATTGACGCCGAGCGCAGCGGATCAGACCTCGAAGAGGTCATCGACGACGAGGACGACATCGCCATCGCAGCCATCACCGTCGCTGAGCTACGCGTTGGTGCGCTGCTCGCCAGTAGCCGAACGCGGTCAGCGCGGAGCGCCTACGTCGATGAGATCGCCGCAACCATCCCCGTTGTCGGCTACGACCTCACGGTGGCCGAGGCTCATGCGGTATTGCTTGCTCATGTCCGCAACCAAGGCCGCCCGAGAGGCGCCCACGATCTCGTGATCGCGGCGACCGCCAAGGCGTTCGGCCGCACAGTCGTGACGGCGGACGCGTCCGCGTTCACCGACCTGCCGGAGGTCGAGGTGCGTCCCCATCGCTGACCCGTCGAGCCGTGAATTTGCAGGGGTCTGACCCGCACCTATCGCCCGCTCCGAATCGCGTGACACCAACGGACCTCCGCCGCCAAGATCGGCGCGTACTCGCGGAGAGAAGCGAGCGAGAGCAACGCCATCCCGGAACCTGGTGGCACACCGACTCGGACCCACAGAGGGTTCTCACGTGCACTCGTCGGAGTCCGAGTCCCCGCCAAGAGGGGGGAACCCTCTTCGTCTGCCATCAGCATCACCCACGACGCGAGCTCCGAGAGTCCACACCACCAAGGAGTCCAACGTTGCCTGGCGCGGCACTAGGTTGGGGCTGATGGCGGCGCCGGAGTACGTCCCGACCACCAAGGAGCAGCAGCCGCGGCGCGGCCTCGGGCTTCCGCCGGCACGCGCGTGGCGGGCCGACCGTCCCGGCGAGCTCGGGCCGGCCCAGCCCGAGGGGCCCAGCCTCGGCTCGCCCGGCCCCGACCAGGGCTATGCGCTCGTGCTCGCCCGCCGGTTCGAGGACCGTCTCGTGCTCGACGGCGTCCACCGGGAGGACGCGGTCGCCGGTTGC